>JBBTQR010000001.1:0-11202 GCA_038065595.1 Patescibacteria group bacterium
CCGTCGCTTGTTCGGAAGCATACACTGCTGTGTCTGCTTCCCGATCTTCGCTAGGGAATATAACTGGGTACAATTTTCCCGTCGCTTGCTCGGAAATGAATATGCGTACACATTCATTTCCCGATCTTCGCTAGGGAATAAGTGGAGTTATATAATTTCGCCATAAAAAACAAGAGCATTAAGCCCTTGTTTTTTGTTTTTTTTGGTGTTAGTTATAAGAAAGTTATTTGAAAACCTAAAAGAGGAGAAGATCGTATGCCAACGACAGACGAAGAAAATAAACATGGATCAAAGAAAAAGCATGTGTGGCTTAGAGATGTTATTGCCGGTCAAACCAGCATCTGCGAGCTTGATGAGGAAAATCATAGGTTTTATTATCGTGGTTATTCTATAGAGGGTTTAGCTGAACACTGTACATTTGAAGAAGTCGCCCACCTTTTGCTTATGGGCAAATTGCCCGATGCATTTTGTCTTGAGCAATTTAGGACTAATCTTCGCAAATTGGCGGAAACGGCATTTACGCGTAAACCCATAAGAGATATTGCCAGGGGTTATGCGTATGCTCATAAAATGGATGTTCTTTCGGCTATGGTTCGCGAAGAAGGCCTAGTTCAAGGAAAATTTGCCGATCAAGAAACAGGTTCTTTGGAAGAAGCCGTCAAACACGCGGCTAATCTGGTTGCTTTAATGTCGATGTATTGCTGTTTTATTGCAAAACGCAAAGGCGTTCCGTTTAATTCCGAGCTCATTACGAGTTCTCCCGCCAAAAACATTCTTTTGACTTTTTTAGGTTCTAGACCTGACGAATTTCAAGTTCATCTTATGAATGTAGCGATGATACTGTACGCGGAACACGAATTTAACGCTGGCACATTTGCGGTTCGCGTTGCCGCGAGCGCACACACCGATATTTATTCAGCTATATTGTGTGGCATTAGTACTTTGCGCGGAACTCGCCACGGTGGTGCTAATGAAGAGGCAATGAAAATGCTGCTTGCTATAGGCACGCCGGAAAATGTTCGTGTGTGGTGCGATAAGTTTTTTGAAAAGCCGGAGAGCCGGCTTCCCGGTTTTGGACATGCGGTTTATAAATTGCGTGATCCACGAGTAGGGATTATGAAACCATTATTGCGAGAATTTTCACAGCGTGGGGCTGATATGCGATGGTATGAAATGTGCCTTGCGTTGGAAGAATATATGGCAGAGCGTTTTTTGAAGCACGGCAAATTTATTCCTGCAAACATTGATTTGTGGACAGCGCCCATGTATTACATCATGGGAATTCCCATTAATCTCTATACGCCCTTATTTGCGGCGGCCCGTGTGGCAGGTTGGTGTGCCCATTACCTTGAGGTGCGTAATATTTTAAACGAACCCATTTTGAGGCCACGAGCAGAATATATAGGTTCAGAACCTCGGCCGTATGTGCCAATTGAAAAGAGGTGAAAACAATGAAGCAAAAGAACGATATGTTAAATCGTTTGATTAGCTTTACGCATGATCTTAGATATGAGGATTTGCCAAAGTGCGTTGTTCACGAAACCAAACGCCGGGTAATTGATGCTTTAGGGTGTTCTTTGGGCAGTCTTTCTGACGAGCGGGTTATGAAATTGCGTCGCGAGTTAAGAAAAGAAAATTGCGGTGTGTCCGCTAGGGGCTTTGTTATTGGAATGGGTGAATGCTTATCCTTGGATTATGCGGCTTTCTTAAATTCCGCAATGATTCGTTGGTTGGATTATAACGATACATATTTGGCCTTGGAACCAGCTCATCCAAGCGATAACCTCGGACTTATTTTTGCGATATGCGGTAAAAAGCAAATTTCAGGGAAAGACTTTATTACAGCTACTGCCGTTGCCTACGACATTCAATGTAGGTTGTGCGAGGCGGCATCTCTTAGAAAACATGGCTGGGACCATGTGAATTATTTGCTTTTTTCGTCAACATTGGCAGGAGCTAAATTATTGGGCTTTGATCAAAGGCAGATGTATGATGCTGTGGCATTTTCTTTGAATTCCAATATAGCTATGCGTCAGGCCCGAGTTGGTACTGTTGGGGAGCAGAAAAATATGGCCGCTGCTGACGCCTGTCGCGCGGCTGCCTGGGCTTTAATGAAAGTAAAAGCGGGATTTAAAGGGCCGGAGGATATAGTTTTTGGTACATATGGCTTTGTACGGCAGGTGTCAAAGGGGTTTCGTTCCAGCGCCTTTAAAGGTCTCGGTCAAGAATTTTTAATTCAAGACACATATCTTAAAAAGTATCCGGTTGAATATCACGCTCAGACCGCGGTTGAGCATGCTCTTGCTTTTCGTTCAAGCTTGCGTGGTAGTCCACGAGCTTCGGATATATCGGTAGTTTTATTAAAATCCTATGAAGCGGCACTCAGTATTATCGGTGGGCAAGAAAAATATCGTCCTAAAACCAAAGAAAGCGCAGATCATAGTTTGTATTACGCTTTTGCGGTCGCCTTGCTTAAGGGACGGTTTACCCTTAAAGAATATTGTCCTGAACTTATTTCAAATTCAGATGTTCTGGCTGTAGCTGATAAAATTACGCTAACGGAGTATAAACCATTTACGGATTTGTATAGAAACGCAGACAGAACGAAGCGTGCTTTTCCAAGTTATGCCCTTTTACTGATGAAGAACGGAAGGGTCTTTGAGGATTTTAGGAATTATCCAAAGGGACATCCAAAAAATCCACTAACCGATGAAGAAGTGACGGCTAAATTTTTAGAGATGACAAAGGGCGTATGTTCTTACCCCGATAATTTGATAGATCATCTCTGGCATCTTGAAAATATACCAGCTCCGTTCTCCGATATGAAATTATTGTTAGATGTTATAAAAACTCATGGGGAAAATGGATGGAGATTATAATGACAGAACAAAAAGTTTCACCAGGATTTTTGTTGCATCGTTTAATATCCCAGGGCGTGGTAGTGGCTCCAGGCGCATTTATGCCAATAGTCGCAAGGCAGATTGAGATGGAAGAGAAGCGTAATTCACATAAACCGTTTTTTTCGGCGGTATATGTTTCTGGTGGAGCTCTACATCAAAGCCGCGCTTTTCCAGATGAAGGAATTCTTACAAGAGAAAAGGTTGCTGGAATGGCTTCAGAGATCATTTCTGCAACGCGACTGCCTTGCATAGTTGATGTTGATACTGGTTTTGATGAAGATAGCGGTGGGGTTGGAGAAACAGTACGCATTTTTGAAAACATTGGAGCGGCGGCAATACAAATAGAAGATCAGGTTCCGGGTTTTAAGCGTTGCGGTCACCTTGAGGGAAAGCGACTTATCCCATTATGTGAAATGACAGATAAAATTAGTCGGACCGTTAGGGCAAGAAACGATCCGAATTTTATAATCATTGCTCGTACCGATGCTCGTGCGGTAGAGGGTTTTAATGGAGCTGTTCTGCGAGCTGAAGCTTATTTGGCTGCTGGTGCGGATGTTATTTTTCCTGAAGCCCTTAAATCTAAAGAGGAATTTCGTAAATTTCGTGATGAATTTCCCGTCTCAGATCCTTTTCTTGCAAATATGACAGAAGACGGAAAGACGCCATACATCACCGTTAAAGAGTTCGGTGAGTTGGGTTATAATATAGTTATTTTCCCAATGACAGGGTTTCGCGCAGCGTTGCAGGCAACGAAAATTGCCTTATCTCAGTTGCGCCAGTACGGAACGCAGAAGGGGTTGCGGAAAAAGAATTATCTTATGTCAAGAAAACAAGTTGCAAAACTACTTTTAAAAATTAATCCCGCAACGGCAGAATAAAGAATACTTTGTTCCCGTCGCTTGTTCGCAAACAGACACTGCTGTGTCCGTTTGCCGATCTTCGCTAGGTAATAAAGAATACTTTGTTCCCGTACATTCGGCTTGCTAGCCTTAGTATTTCCTCGCTCGCGCTCGGTCATCGCACACGGTCGATATGAAAACTTCTGTTTTCATATCTTCTTCGCTAGCCACAATAAAAGACCTCATAATGAGGTCTTTTTTATTTTGTGGTGTTTGGTGGACCTAGGGAGAATCGAACTCCCGCATCCCGGATGTTCCGATGTGCAGAGGTGGACCTAGGGAGAATCGAACTCCCGCATCCCGGATGCAAACCGGGCGCACTGCCACTATGCTATAGGCCCACCTCTGCACATCGAGAATCCTCGATTTCTTAATAAATTTTAGAAATGTTTTATTAACCTTTCAATTGCGCTTCGCTTTTTCAACGACTTCAATAACAATTCTCTTTTTCTCACATGAGAATATGTTAAAAAATTTTCTTTATGAATTAATAGCCATGGTCGTTTAAATTTTGTCGATCGCACTACGCCATTGTTGTGCTGTTTCAATCGTCGTTCAATGTTGTTTGAAATGCCAATGTAAATAAGTGTTGAACTTTTCAGATTTTAGAATATAGATAAAACATTTCAAAATTTATAGAAATCGGGACAAACCGGGCACACCGCCACTATGCTATAGGCCCAAATTGTAAATATCACCCTCGCATAGTGGCATCAGCTTTTTGATTACGCTTTTTTGGGATTATTCTTTTTTCTTATTGTTTCTTTGGTGCCCCCACATGGAATCGAACCATGGTCAATTGCTTAAAAGGCAACTGCTTTACCATTAAGCTATGGAGGCACCGGAGAAACAATAAAAGAAAAAGGGATTATCCCGTTATGAGTTCCACAGGAACTCATAACCCATGAAGCTACGGGAGCAAAAAGAAAAAGGCTTAACGCCTTGAGTAATTATACTGAAAATCAAAAAAAAATCAACATTTTACTCGTGGGGCTGTTGGTTGGTATTGACATTTTATAATAAATGTTCCACTCTCAAAGCAGATTCGGAAAAGACACTTTTTGTGGCTAATGTCGCGTCCGCACCTTAAAATCTAAACAAACATTAAAAATTTTTTTGATGTTTGGATGGTTGGGTGTTATGAAAAAAATAATTTGTTTAATCGTTTTTCTGTTTTGTTTGTTATTAAATTCGTCATTGTTAGTTTGGGCTGATTCTTCGCTTGTTCCGCCTATGTCAATTGGCGCTAGCAAACTAAAGGTTAATGGTCACGCGCAATTGTCGTATAATCATAACCTTGACAGCGTTGATCTTGGTAGTCTTGACATCAGACTTAAGCTGGACACCCCAACTCTATTTAGCGTTTTCTCTGAAGTAGACTTAGCCGATTTAGATAAATCAGAAAATAATTGGCTTAGACAACTTTGGGTTTCGTACCAGCACGGTAATACCAGTATCCGATTTGGACGACTTTTTACCGCAGCTGGTTTTTCAATGCCCCCGCCATTTTTGCTGAAGACCGCACGGCGGATGTCTTCAAATCCGTTTGCGATATACGCGTACGGCATTCAAATGGACGGCAAATATGGAAAGCTACGGGTTGTCGCTGATATTACCGAGGCATCTGGAAAAACATTTAGAGATAACGAAAACTTAGGTAGAACAGAATTTTCAGGAAGAGTGGAGTATAAAGTTAGTGATCCTCTTTCTATGGCATTAACAACCCAGCTAAATGGCGATTTTCAGCGATACGGATTTGATGTTGAATATAAAGTTTATACGGATGTAGTTCTTAATAGTGGTGTTTATTTTACTGATAAAGAAAATAGGAATATAAAAAGCGGATTTTTGCTTGCAGACTGGAAATTGAATAACTATTTGCATTTGCATAGTCAGATTGACCATTTTTCGTTCGGCGGAAACAATGTGATATGGACAAACGGATTTCAGGTTTTTGCAAGAGAAAATGCCTCGCTTACGCTTGACTATGAAAGTAGGGTTGAGGGCAAGCGCGATAACAATCTTCTTGTTCGTTTACAATTTTTATTCTGATAATTCTAAAGCTCCATCGGCTTTTTTACTTTAGCTTAAAAGGAGGCGTTCTATGAGTAAAAAACCAACCTATGCGCGTAATCCGTATGGATGCATTGTTCAGCCGCGAAAAAATGGATTATATGAAGGAATAGCATTTGCTTTTCCTGACTGCCAAACCGCCACCGATGCTTTTCAAGGTAAGGAACGCCGGTATATGTATCACGGCACGAATGAGGGGAATCCAACAGTTCGTGAATTTGAAAAAGCGATTGCAATGGGCGAGGGCGCGCACGCACCCAAAAAGTACGACGCTCTTGCTACGGCATCCGGAATGTCGGCAATAGACCTTCTTTCACGCCAGCTTTTATTGCCAGGAGGCGAAGTGGCTTCGTCTCCGTATGTATATGGCGGGATCTATAATTATTTTGCAAATTACCTTCCGCTTATGGGTGCTCAATGTTGTTTCGCTGAACAGCCGAATGATCTCAATTCATGGAAACAGGCCATACACGAACGCACAGCGTTTTTATTTTTGGAAACTCCCGCCAATCCAACTTCATATGTTTTTGATATCTCGGTGGCAGTAGAAGCTTCCCGTTGGTCAGGTAAGCCGTTGGTTGTTGATAACACCGTTCCAACTCACGCATTGCAACAGCCACTCAAATTAGGAGCGAACATAACTATTGTTTCATGCACCAAAGGCATTAACGGTAAAAGTAACGGGCAGGGCGGGGTTATCGTTGGCGATACAGCTTTTATAACGGCGCTTCGCGATGGCTGGGGTGCTACCGTTCGTCCTACTATGGATCCACGGTGCGCGTTTGAGATGCTTAATGGCATGAAAACCCTTACCAAACGAATGCAACATATGTCAGACAACGCATTAAAGATTGCCGAATGGCTCAATAAACACGATAAAGTAAAAACGGTTTATTATCCGTTTCTTGACGGCGTTAAGTGGTCCAAAAGAATTGCCGAAAAACAAATGACTGGGGGCGGACCATTGTTGTCTTTTGAAATAAAGGGCGGAAAAGCGTTTGCGTGGAAATGGCTGGATTTAATCAAAAAAACATCCAACCGATTGACATTGGCTCCTCACCTTGGGCATTCAAGTTCTTTACTTATTCATCCAGCTACCACTACGCACTGGAAAGTGCCGACGGATATTCAAGCAGAATTAGGTATTACGGATTCGCTGGTGCGAATGTCGGTAGGCACTGAAACGAGCAATCAATTGGAAGAAATAATAAACGAAATGGATCAGATGTTTAAGCAACTTTAAAAACGACCCCGCGTAATGCGCGGGGTTTTTTAATTTTATTTTTTGAAGTGCCCTTTTCTTATTGCGGTGTTTTTCAAAACACTGCAATAAGAAAAGGGCAGCAGGGTAGAACAGGAAATTATCACGGTATGATGTTTTTGACTTGACGCTGTGAAAGATATTTAGCAATAAATCACTCTGATCATTTTTCAGCGTTGACTGATAAAAATTCTTTGAGTGAGATTCCTATTTCGTGGCGTATGACGCGGTCAATATATGAAATTAGAATCGCAATACCTTCTCGTTCTCCTGTTGTTTTTCCCGAACCTACAAACGCGAGTATCGCCACTACGGCTTTGTTTGCGTCTACCAAAGGGCCTCCGGAACTTCCAGCTTGATTAGTAACGCCACTTTCAAGTATCAGCGCGTCATAATCACGATCGTTGTCGTCAATTGTTACGAAGTTTTTTATTTTAAGCGTTGAAAAGAGCAGGGGGATCCCTTTGACGGATATTTCATAGCTTAGAAATTCCGTCGCGAAACTAAAAATAAATAGAGCTTCGCCTACCGTGAACTCAGATTGATCAATAAAAATTGGCGCGTATGGCCACGACGATGTCGCTATTTCTAAAAACGATTCGGTTATTTTAATAAAAGCAAAATCGTTTTGTGGGAGATTGTTTGTTCCTGAAATAATTTTTTTCTGATCGGGTATATACAGCGTTTTAAATTTTGCTACATTGTTAAATGGATTCCATGAGCGAAGAACACAATTTTCGGTATTTTGAATCGGGGAAATAACATGAGCGTTCGTTAAAAGAATTCCAGAATGATGAATAATTGTTGCCGTGCCGGATGTTATTTTCCCATTTTCGTGGCACCAGACATTGAGGGTAATAGGTCTATATTTGTTGTATAGTTCTTCGGTTGATATTTTTATGATTGGTGTAGTTGTTGATTGCGTTTGAGGAATTGGCATTATCGCTTGTTTTGGTAACGACTTTGAGGGTGGCGTCTGTATGACTATTTTTTGTATGGGTTTTGAAGAAGTTTTTGTAGAAGTTGCGTTTGCGATTGATTGCGTTTGAAGCGTGCTTGCAGGTGCTAGTTGCGTTTTTAAGGTTGAGCGTTTTTGAATGTCAGAACCATTTTGCGTTTTTTCGGTTTTTTGAATGGTTGTTTGAGAACGGTCTTCAAACTTAATAACTTTTTGTTTTTGATACAAAAAGAAAGAAGCGATACTCAAAATTATTAAAGTGAAAAACGCGTAGTGTATAAAATTTCGTATCATAATATTAAAAAACTACGGAAGTTCAACTTCCATAGCGAGAAGGGGGCGGTGAGTATTTATTTTTTTAAGAGATGCGCAGAAATGTTCTCTATTACGATATTAAAGGGTTGCTTTAATTCTTTAATAGGGCTTCCTGGTCTGCTCGGAATCATTATTGATCCTTCAAAAACAACAGAATTTTCTTCGGGAACATGCTTTGCATATTTTTCTGGATTTTCGGAAATTGCTTTTGCGACTCTTCGCTCCATATCAAGGTTCCAAATTCGTGAATCGCGACTTTCTCGCAAAATTGAATTCTGCATCGGATCATTACCATTTTTTATTTGCTCAATCATTTTCTCATATTTGATTTCGTGATCTCGCATCGTATTTCGCGCAAGTTCAATCGCCGTGGAAGCTTCCGGAGTCAGCGATGTCTGCGCAATACTTTCTTGACTCTCTTTACCCCCCTGATCCGCGGGCGTTTTTACTGGTTCCGCTGTGAGCGATTCTTTATCCGTTGTTACTTGTTCAGTGCTGGGGGTTTCTGGTGTTTTTGCTGGTTCTGTTGTTATTGCGGGCGCTTCTTTTATCGTCTCAGTTTCAATCGGCGCTTCTATTGTTGGTGTCGTTGTTTTTTCAATTGAAGAAATGTCAAGGTATTTTTTGAGTTCGTTAATACGACCGTCAATATATTCGGGTGTTATTGAGTCGTTTTCCGTTGCGTTTTCTATCATTGCGCTTCTATATTCTCGTACCCAATCCGCTACCGCGCTTTTATTACCGGATGTCAGTATTGTGAATGTTTCTGTGGTGTAATTTTGTATTGCCGTTTCATTATTGAAATTTTTAATACCAAGATCGTGATACGCAATTTCATAAGCGTTTATGTGCAATGGTTTTATTTTTGCAAGTAAATCATCAGGCAATGTTTGTATGACGCGCTCATGAAGCCCAAGCTCCAGTAAGACGGCGCGATTGGTCTCAATATGCGCTAGGAGGCGTGTTTTTTCCTCAAGTGATTCCGTTGGGGGCGTTTGTATGGTTTGCTCGGGAGTTTTTTGTCCTGTTGTTTTTTTTGTTGCGAGTTCTTCAACGGAGCGCTCGTCATCAGTCGCTGACTTTTGATTTTCGGTTACCTCTATTTGTTTTTCCGTGAGCTGTTTCGTTGCCCGTTCTTCTCCGCTAAGAATTTCTTCTGTTTGTTCCGTTGTAAGTGGCGCATCAGGATGTGCCACACGCCATTCGTTGAGCGCGGCGTCATTTTCCGTTATTGATCGCAAGGTTTTTTCAGAAAGATCGCCTGATTTCTGCATCAGCTGATCAACATATTCATCGTTTCCGAGTGTTGTGGAAAAATCAATTTCTTGTCCGATTTCAAGCTGATCAATGTTTTGTCCAGCGTCCAAACCAAACTCTTCTGGATTCGCGGCGATGCGATCTTTGATGGTATCAATAATAAATGTCTTTTTTGCTGAATCAAATCCTACGCCGTATTCTTTTTCAAGTTTGCGATCAATTATATTCCAGACAGAATCGCCCTTTTGAACTGTTTCGGTAAATGGCGCAGATGCCTCAATGGGAGCCTCTTCGCTGATGGATTTTTCCATGAGCGTTTTTTCCATTTCATCAGCAGTAGTCTCGGATGTCGTCGGAACATCTTCGTTAATTGACCGCTCCATCATCGTTTTTTCTATTTCTTCAAGCGTTGTGTGTTGCTCGGGCGTTATGGCGTCAAGAACGCTTTTTTCACTAATTTTTTCACCGCCGGCGATCTTTTCCGATAATTTTTTAAATGTATCTTCAAGTGGTTCGTTGCTAGAACGAGATTCAATACTTGGCTCATCTCCTTTCGGAGTAACATCGGCGGTCGTTTCCAGAGCGATTTCTTGTGTGTCCAAAGATATTCCAGAAATCTTTTCTTCTATATCTGCGAGTATTTTGTTTGTTTTTTCTCCAAAAAATTCACGATCAAGCCACAGCGTTCCTCGTGCGAGCGTGTCAAGCGTCATCGCGATAGCAATGGTTTTTCCTCCTTTTTCCAAAAGTCCGCTTCCATATGCAATGAGGTCAATGGTTCCGCTGTTGCCCACAAAGCGATCGATGTTGCGGAGAAAAGAGGTATGTTTTTTTAACACAAGTTCCTCACGCTTTCGCTGGTCTACAGAATCTGTTGCGTCGTATTTTGCGTTAAAAAATTCCTGATTTATTTTCTTAAATTGTTGATTAATTTGGAATTTTGCTAATCGTTGCGCCAACGCCTGCATAAGTCCTTTTGGTTTTTCTGCTAAACGATTAAGTAGATCATCGCCGAGCTGTTTTTTATACGCGTATTCAAGATCTTCTTTTGAAATAGCAGTACCGCCTTCAAGCGAAAGCTCTTTTCCCCTAATTTCCGCGCCTTCTTGTTCTTGAATTGCATTACTTATTTCGTGCGTTATCACGGATTTTTCTCTGGCGAGTTCGTATATTTTCCACGCCTCTTCAGCTGCTTGATCTATGTCGTGTATTCGCGCCTGATCAATACTTTCTGCTGATGCTAATCGCGCTTCTTTTGCCGCTTCTCCTCCGCGCGCCAAAGCCATCGCCGCCATTGAAACAAAGCGGGTTGGACTGGTCATGCTTGTTCCACGAATTAGCGAGTAAATATCATACGCAGTTCTTCCGTACAATGTCGCGTTGCCGATTAACGATACCACGCTTAATCCAGTACGGCCGGCTTTTCCGAGCGCATCAGCTTCACGAAGCTTCTTTTTATTTTCAACGGCTTCTGTGACTGTTTTTTCGTATGATTTTTTGAGTTCGCCGACAAAACGCACTATCGTGCTTTGTTCTGCA
>JBBTQR010000002.1:0-21108 GCA_038065595.1 Patescibacteria group bacterium
TTCTGGCGGAAACCCCCGTCGCGTCGCTTTGCGACGCTCCGCATTTTGGCGAAAAAACGAATTCTATTTCTTGGCTGCGGGACTTGGATTCGAACCAAGATACTCGCCTTCAAAGGGCGATGTCCTACCATTAGACGATCCCGCAATATCACAAATTTTCAGCACGACACTACAAAAAAAGAGTACCGCATTTGTACTCTTTTTTCAATTCATTGTGATGTAAAAAATTAAACCTACCGCGTAAAAATTATCTTCCCCAAGATTGCCGTCTGTCAGAACTGGAACGAAACGGTCTTGAGTGTCCCTGACCTCTTCCAATGCTCGGTCGGTGAGATTGGCTCTGCGGTCTAGATGCCGGAGTAATAGATCGCGGGGCTTGACTCTGCGATCGTGATACTTGCCCTTGCGGTCGTGAAGCGGACACTGGAGCGATTACGCCAATTGCACGGGGAAGCTCCGGAAGCTTTGAGAGCGGGAGTGTGGCGCGAATAAGCCGTTCAATATCTCTTACATCATTTTTTTGATCGGGTGTTGCGAAAGAAATCGCGTGTCCCGCTCCGCCCGCTCTGCCCGTCCGTCCGATACGATGCACATAATCTTCCGGACTTTGAGGAAGATCAAAATTCAACACGAGTTCAATATTTTTTACATCAATACCTCGCGCGGCAATATCAGTGGCGAATAAAACACGATATTTTCCGTTTCTAAATCCTTCAAGAGCCTCTCTCCGCTGACCGAGCGAACGATTAGAATGAATTTCCGCTGAAGTAAATCCGCGCCCGCGAACACGCGTCATAATTTTTCGCACGCCGTGCTTAGTCCGTAAAAACACCAGCACAGAACCCTTATATTCTCCAAGCAATTTTTCTAACAACTGAGGCTTGTCATGCTTTTCCACAAAAAAAAGCTCGTGGGTAACTTTTTCCGCCATCGTCCCCGAACGAGCAATCTCTACCCGTATCGGAAGCTTCATATGCGTTTGTGCTATTGCAACAATATCCTGTGGCATCGTTGCTGAAAAAAGCATTGTCTGTCGTTCGCGCGGAACCGACTGAAGGATTCGTTTTAACTGCGGAGCAAAACCCATATCAAGCATGCGATCCGCTTCATCAAGTACAAGAACGCCAAGACCGCTAAACGAAACGGTTTTCTGCTCAAGGTGATCAATGATGCGCCCGGGGGTGCCTATAATAATATCGGGATTTTTATGAAGCTCAAAAAGCTGTTTTCGAATCGGTTCGCCGCCGATAAGGACTGCCATTCTAACGCGAAGAGGAGTGCCAATTCTTTGCAACGCATGATGTACTTGAAACGCAAGCTCGCGCGTTGGAAGAACGACAAGCCCCTTTTTTCCGCGAAGAGCCAACTGAATCATAGGAATGCCAAACGCAAGTGTTTTCCCCGTGCCCGTCTGCGCGATACCAATAAGGTCTTTTCCTTCTATCGCGGAAGGAATTGATTTTTCCTGAATAGGAGTTGGCATCTTAAAATTGAGTTTATCTATTATCGCAAGGATATTTGGCGCGATGCCAAGGTTATAAAATCCTGACGGTGTATTCTGTGTATTCATAGTTAAAACATCATACCACATATCTTGATTTTTAGATAGGGCGTTTGCGCATCAGGTCTTTTGCGTTTTTCGATTAGTGCGCGTACGGATCATTCCCTGTGCCCAACCTCTAATTCTTCACCGCGCTTAATCTCTAATTCGCGCGAATGGTTGAATAGTTTTGATATACAAATTTTATGGTAACGCAATATGAAAAAACCGAAAGGTTGAAAAAATATCTAAAAGCAGTTGCAAACAAACGGCGACTTGCGATTCTCAAAATGCCGTGACAATTTTCAGCCGTAATCTAACAATAGCGTCTTTAGGGGATTAAAAAACGGCGTCCGTATGGACGCCGAGCTATAATACTAAAACAACAAAACGCAATTATTCATTTGTACTGCCTATCTAAAAAAATCAGACAGACCAGATAACCTCAGATAAAGTGAAAGGACAAATCTAGAAAAACGCTTCTACAACAGCGGACGCCATTTCTATCGTTGTGGCGGTTCCTCCCATATCGTAGGTACGAACGCGTCCCTCACGAATGACACGCGCAACAGCGTTTTCTATTGCCATCGCTTTCTCAATCTCTCCAAGCCATTCAAGCATCATTTTCGCCGCAAGAATTGTTGCCAGTGGATTTACCTTATTCATTCCTGCGTATTTTGGCGCTGAACCATGCGTTGGTTCAAATACCGCAAAATTTTCTCCGATATTTCCGGAACAGCCAAACCCCAAGCCTCCGACCATCTGCGCGCAAAGATCAGAAATTATGTCGCCATAAAGATTCGGTGCTACAAGCACATCGTAATTAAATGGATTTTTTAAAAGCCACATACAGATTGCGTCAACATTCGCCTCATCAAAAGCGATTCCCTGATACTCTTTTGCCACAACTCGAGCAGAATCAAGAAAAAGCCCATCTGTCGCGCGCACAACATTTGCCTTGTGAACAACTGTTACCTTCTTTCGATTGTGCGCCAGCGCATACTCAAACGCCGCGCGAACAATCCGCTCCGAACCCTTTTTTGTGTTTATCTTACAAGAAATCGCATATTCGTCTCCTGAAAGATTCTTAAAGGGCGCAAAGTTTTTTGATAATTCTGTCAGCACTCTAGCAAGTTCGTTCGGCACATACGAAAACTCAACCCCCGCATAAAGATCTTCGGTGTTCTCACGAAAAACCGTTAAATCAATACCCTCTCTGTAGTTCGCGCTGTTTCCAATATACGACTTGCACGGACGAAGACATACATACAGATCAAAAAGCTGACGCATGTGCACGATCGGCGAACGATATACAAATCCTCTTTCTTTAATATCAGGAAAAAGTTCTTCCTCCGCAACTTGTGCTGGTTTTGAAGTGATTGCCCCAAAAAGCGCCGAATCAGAATATTTCAAAATATCTATTGTCCTTTCCGGAAGAGCATTGCCTTCACTTTTCCAAAATTCCCAACCAATATCGCCATGAATGTACTCTGCTTTAAATCCAACGGCGTCAAGAACGACACGCGTAGCATTGCATACCTCTGGCCCAATGCCATCTCCGGGAAGCCACCCGATGAGATACGATGGTTTTGGAATTCTTTTTTTTTGTGAATTCATCATTGCCACCCCTTCTCTGTCTTTTGTTGTTGGTTCATCAGATAAGCGCGCGTATAATTTACGAGTCCGCCCGCATCCATAATATCTTTTTGCGCTTCAGGAAGAGGCACAGTCCCATAATCTCTATTCGTTGACCCATTCACAACGACGCTGTCCTGTACGGCAAGAACATCTCCTTCTTCCGCCTCAATATCTGGGCACACAACGACTTTAAGTCCAATGTTGATGGCGTTTCGCAAAAATATCCGCGCAATTCCTTTTGCTACAATCACAAGTCCATGACCATGCACGGCGGATACCGCTTGCTCACGCGATGATCCACACCCAAAATTTTTACCCGCAAGAATAATGCTTTCGCTTGGGATTGAACCACTGACCAGCATTTCGTTAAACACCGTGTCATCGGCAAACGCGAATCGTGGAGTTTCTGTGGGCAATATCGTTGCCATAAATCTGCCGGGATAAATAATATCAGTTGAAATATCGTTTCCAATTTTTTTTATTACTTTTCCAATCATTCGTTCCTCCGCGTATTTTTTTGTTTTGGATTTGTGATAACTCCGGTAAGCGCGCTTGCTGCGGCGACTGCAGGAGAACATAAATACACTTCGGAGTTTGCGTTTCCCATTCTGCCTTTGAAATTTCTATTTGTCGTTGAGAGCACCACCTCCCCATCGCCAAGTACTCCTTGGTGTATGCCGAGGCACGGTCCACACCCCGGATTCATAATAACGGCACCCGCCTCTGCAAGCGTCAAAAGATACCCCTTTTCCATTGCTTCACGATATATTTTCCATGACGCAGGAAAAACGAGCACGCGAACGCTGTCCACGATTTTTTTACCGCCAATTATTTCCGCAACAATCGCGATATCTTCAATCCGTCCATTCGTACATGAACCAATAACAATTTGATGGATCGCCTTTCCTTCTACGAATTCAATATTCTGTACGGCATCAACAAAATGAGGGCCACTGACCTGAAATGTAAGATCTGAAATATCAATTTCAAGAACTCGCTCATACGCCGCGTCAATATCTGCCTCCAAAAGAGGCGACGGAACATATACGCCTGCTGTTTCGCGAAGATATCTAAATGTTTCCTCGTCCGACGAAACAAGTCCAACCGTCGCCCCAGCTTCTACTGCCATATTGCAGAGAACCATCCTGCCTGTCATCGGCATCGCGCGAATCGCTTCACCGTGAAATTCAAGCGCTTTAAAATTCGCGCCTTCCGCGGTGAGCATTTTAATAATATATAGAATGAGATCTTTTGGAGAAACAAAATCCTGAAATGTGCCATTGACCACAATCTTGATGGTTGCGGGAACTTCAACATTGAGAGCCTTACCCAACGCCCAAATACTTGCCATTTCCGTAGCTCCAACGCCCCACGCAAATGCGCCAAACGCGCCATGTGTCGTCGTGTGGCTATCGGTGCCGACCACTATATATCCGGGACGCGCATAACCCGATTCCGCAAGAACCTGATGACAAATACCACCAATATCTCCGCGAATATCATGAAATTTTGTAATGCCTTGCGCTTTTACAAACTCACGAACTTTTTTCTGATTTGTCGCAGTTTTTGCGCTTTCGGCAGGGACCCTGTGATCAAAAATAATAGCTATTTTTTCAGAATCCCACACCCTCGCTTCCAAACCAGTTCCTTTATAAATCTCATAAAACTGATTGATAACGAGCGCAGCATTTTCATGCGACAACGCCGTATCAACGGGAAGCGAAACTATATCGCAAGGTTGTACGCGCGCGCATCCTAATGCGCGCGCGAGAATTTTTTCCGCAAGCGTCATTCCCATACACGCCTCCTCTTAGAATCCCTGTCAGCAAACGAGTTATTCATATTTTTCTCCAATGATTTGTTCTGGAAGAAATCGCTTTTCCCGTTTACGATATTCAGAAAGGCCGACAAAATTCGTATATTCTGAAAATGCCGTAAGTCGATCATTTTCTCCAATGAGAAGTCCTGTTGGGGATTCGTGCAATGCCTGAAAAAACGCAGAAAGCGCCCGATGCATAACAAGAATTGACGCAACGGGAATACTTACCCGCGCAATTCTCATTTTTGCAAGTTCTGGAATCGGCACCAGCTCCGTTTTTACGCCCGTAACTCCGTCCATAAGATTCACCGAAAGAAGCCCGTCAATATTTTGCACCGCATATTCAATATCGGCGCGGGTTTTAATGCCGTCAATAAAAACCATATCGGCTCCCGCTGAAAGATATAGTGCGCACCTGCGAATTGCTTCATCGCGACCAAGAACAGAAAATGAATCCGTCCGCGCGTTGATGACAATATCAGCGCAATAACGCGCGCGAGCATCCACCATCGCGCGAATTTTCCCCGCCATCTCATCGGCTGAAATTACCTGCTTTCCTTCCATATGCCCGCACCGTTTTGGAAAAACCTGATCTTCAATATTTACGCCGGCGATATCCATCGCGATCAATCGTTCTGTAATTTCCGCGGCATTCAACGCGTTTCCGCCACCAGTATCAATGTCCGCCATCACGGGGATTGAAATCGCTCTAGCAATTTGCCATGTGCGGTCTAAAATATCTTTCATATCGACAAGACCAACATCCGGAACTCCGAGCAAACTTCCCGCAATTCCGAAACCGCTTACCTGCACCGCTCCAAAACCCGCGCGTTCAATAATCTGCGCACTTAAAGCGTCATGACATCCAGGAACGACAAAAGCATTTCGCAATGCGAGTTTTTGCCTCAACTGTGTGGCGCGTAATGACCGCATATTTTCCTCCTTTTGTTGTTTTTATATGAAATGTAAAAGATCGCCTTTGTCCATAGAAGTATCATGTTTCCAACGAATTGACAACGCAAAAAACGCTATGAGCAAAAGAAAAAACCGCCCGTTCGCTACAAAAACGATTTTTGAGGCAGATTCTATAAATAATCAAGCAAATGATCGTAATTTATAAATTGAAAAATTTGATAGCTATAAGAAATAAGAATGCCTACATTTCCAGAAACCAAAAGTATGCCGAGGAAAACAAGAAAAACGCCGCCGACAATAGAAATGGCATTAAGATATTTTGATATGTTCTGAATATAACGCGAAGCTGATCCAATCCCAATCGCAACAAGCAAGAACGGCACTGCAAGACCCGCGGAAAAAACGGTAAGCATGAGCGCGCCTTGTAATGCGGAGGTTGAAGTTGACGCTAACAGAAGAATTGAGCCAAGAATCGGACCGACGCACGGCGTCCATCCAAAGGCGAAAGCCGATCCGAGGACAAGAGAATTGATCGGTTTCCCCTGTTTGAATAACGCCGGAGCCTTCATTTGTTTTTCCTGCATCAAAAAAGGGATTTTCAGTACATTCAACATAAAAAGCCCGAATATGATTACGAAAACCCCTCCAATTCTGCCCAACCACAGTCTATACGGAACAAGAAACTTTGCCCCAACAAACCCGACAAGAGTTCCCATGATAATAAAAACCAAACTAAAACCAATCATAAAGAAAAGGCCGTTTAGAAATATTTTCCAGCGAGCCTTTTTTGCCTTTTCTGGATCTTTAAGGTCTTCAAGAGATGCTCCGCTGATAAATCCTAAATACCCCGGCACAAGCGGAAGCGTGCACGGCGCTAAAAAGGTGAGGACGCCGGCAATAAATGCGGAAATGATAAGTGATATATCCATAGTTATATTGAACGATTTCCCGCAACACCCACGCTATTTTTGACGGAGAAATCAGCAAGCGCGGTGCGTTGCGCGTCTTGAAGATGCACAGAAGGTCGTTTTGATTTTATAAACGCGATAGCTTCGTCAGCCGTCTTCCCTTGTTTTATGAGAAGTGCCGCTACAAGCGTGGGCGCTCTGCCGTGGCCATTTTTACAGTGCACATAAACTTTCTTGCCCATTGAAATAATTTTTTCTATTGTGGATACTCCGAGCTCTAGCTGATCGGGAGTTGGTGGCGTATGATTTTTTACCGGAATCCACATATAGAAGTCAACGCCAAATGGAGCGTCAAGCCGTTCTTTTTCCAGTGAAACATCCGCGGTTATACCAAGCTTTTTTAATTCATCGTCAAAATGCGTCTGACAGCACTGATTCGTGCCAATATAAATACCATCGGCGATATGATTATATTCTAATATAGGTATTTGCGAATGATCAATTTCCATTTTCTTTGATTGCATACTTAATAAGGTCGAGGTTGCAGCTTTTATGCTCTTTGCACCACGCTTGGCATTTTTCGGCAATTTCCTTTTCTCCGTATCCCAGTCCGCATTCGCTACAACGGTAAATAACGCTATTGCTTTGTATTTGCAGAGAGTGTTTGGTTATCTTTATTAGCTCCGAAATATTTTTTACTTTGTTTATTTCTTCATTGGAAATTAGCAAACGAATGTCCGACGCGTCTTCAACAAAGAGAGCCGGCAAAGACATGCTTTTTTGATTTACATATTGTTTACCAAACTCATCGCGATGCAAAAATACGACCTGATACGGCAACAATGCGATAAAATCCTTCCACTCTTTGTTCATCGCAATATATGGATAAGTAATCCGACATAAATTGCACGGATATGTTTTTGGCGACACAACCTTATGTGTTATGTCCTTAAGAGAAGAAATAAAATCGCTATCCGCGTTATAGACAAATATCAATTTCATAAAATTTCTTTAATTTTTTGACGAATCTCATTTATATCCATCGGTCCTCTTTTATGAATTATTATGGCGCCATTTTTGTCTATAAAAAGCGTTTCTGGCATTGAAAAACCTCCGATGGATTTGTAAAATGAATCGTCTGGGTCAAGAAGAAAAATCAAATCGTTGCTCGTGCCCTGCGTATCGGTATACCCTTTTGCCGTAGCTAAACTCTCCTGCCTATTTATCGCGACAATAACGACTTTGTCGCCAAATTCTTTTTGAGCGGTCACAAAATCGGGCAACTCTTTTCTGCAAAATGGACACCACCCAGCCCAAGAGTTAAGCACTATCGGTTTTCCGATAAAATCAGCAAGATTTACCGTTTTGCCATTGTAATCTTGCAAACTGAAATTTGGTGCTTTTTCCGATTGGGCTTCTTGTTTGGTTGGTGTGGTCGCATCTCCGGTTGAAGATAGGTATTCTCGGCGCAACACAAAAAACACGCTGACCAAGACAGCAGTAACAATGATAATAAAACTAGCTGTTTTTGCGTTCATAAAATTCCTTAACAGTATTCACTTATGTGTATGTTCCTTGTGCGCCTCACACGGGCAACTGCACGCCATGCATGCGCCATCTTCTTTCTTCTCTTCTCGTTCTGCGCCACAGCATGTTCCTGCTTTTTCCTGTGATTCTGAACCGCAACTCTTGCAAACAAATTTTTGTTGATCGTTTTGATTGTTCATGTTTTTATTGATTATTATTTTATTAATTTTTTGAATTCACCGCTTAATTCCTGATTTTCGACCTTTGTTTCTTTCAATATGCTCTCAAGATACGCGCCAACCTCCATGGCATCTGAATCGGAAAGAATATGTCCGTCAATATCTACTGTCGGCGATTTCCATTGACCTGACTTTTCAAGCGCCTCTTCTTTGTATGCCGGATTTTTAAACATATCTCGCTCTTCAAATGAAACGCCCCGCTCTCTCAAAAGCCCCACGACCTCTTCTCCCCATGGACATCCGGTTTTTGTGTAAACGATTATATTCATATCGCTATCTATTAGACCTGTTATTTTAATAATTCTGTTTCTGGATGCGCCGCAACCCACGAAAACCAGAATGCTCCAAAAGGATTTATTCGCTCGCGCGTTCCATTCGTTTTTTTCTCATACAGGCGAACCGCGTCAATGTCTTTCTCATATTCTACCATGATCGTTTTACCTTCAAAAATATCTTCAATTTTTCCGGCTTTTTTAATCGCCTCAGGCAGATACGCTTTCGCTTTTCCGTTTACCACAATACCAAGAATAAACTCTTTATCTCCCAAACGATCATCTGTTTTACCAACAGGGAAATATGTGCCCGGGGTAGTGTAGTAGTCGCCATACGGATCTTTGCCGTAAAATCGCGTTTCTCCCGTATCACGCGAAAGCACGGAGCCTTGAGGATGTGTTTTTTTAAAATCTCTATACCTCATCATATCAGATGAAAGTACCGCAAGTCGCGTACCCGTCATATTTCCCACGATTGCCTCCCCCAAAATCTGCGACCACGACGAATCTGTTTTACGGTCATACATCACAAGATTTGAATTCCATAATTTTCCAGAAGTACCGAACTCCACTCGTTCGCCCCCTACAACAGGATCAAATACAATTCCAGAAAGGCACAGCGGGCAATAGGTAACAAGAATTCGTTTGCCACCGATAGTATCATTTACAATTTCATGCCATACCAAAATTTGAAAAGCGTAAAATCGCTGTACACCGTCTATATCCAAAGCAATACCGGGTTCATTATCTTCTAAAAATTTATTTGCTTCAGCGATTGAAATGAATTTCGGCTTATCAATGGATGGGATGCCGTCCTTTGGCGGGCCACCACCAAGAATCTCGTCAAATGGGACGCTGTGTTTTACGCCGTCGGTAATCATAATCGTCTTTGTTTCCTGAAATTCGCCTTTAATTTCTTTCTCCGGTTTTATTTGTTTTCGCGCCACAGACGGACGCGCGACTTCATCAATTAAGGGTTTTGTTCCGATAACCTCTCCATTTTGAATGACAACGATTTCTTTTTTGGTTTCTCCTCCGCGTGGCAAATTAAACTCATTACGAAAGAATCTCTGCCAAACAAAAAATCCGGCGAGAATAGCGAGAATGATAGCGCCGATGGCGGTTGCTTTTGAAAAAATCATTGGTTTTGTTCTATAAGCGAGATTATGTCTGATTCCCGAATATCTCCGGGAATTTGGCGGACAAGATCGCCTTCTTTATTTATCAGAAAATGAGTATTTGTATATTGAATACCGTATGCTCGCGATACATGTCCCGAAGGATCAAGCGCGATAGGAAACGAAATGCCACGCGAGGCAATAAAGTCCTGCACGGTTGATTCGCTCTCTTGAAGATTAACGCCAATAATTTCTACCTTGTCTTGATATTTCGGATACATCGCATTCATTTTTGGCATATCACGGCGGCAATTCGGGCACCATGAAGCCCAAAAATCAACGACGACGGCCTTCTTGCCTCTAAACTCCGAGAGCGTTATCGTGCCGCCACCTAACTTCTGCAGTGTAAAATCCGACGCAAGATTATTTTGCGAAGCGGTACCACGCGCAACGCCATTATGAACGGATGCACTTCGAGATACGGAATCATTTGCGCTATAACGCCCTCCAAATATCAAAAGGCTAACCGCGCCGAGTACAATACCTCCAATGATTATTTTGTTGCTCATAATTTTATAGATGCTTTAAATTTTTCTTCGCGTCTAGTCTATGTATAACTGTTTTTTTACTTTTTATTTCAAAAACTCTCACCCAAAGCTCAATCCCCTTTCGAAATAATTTTCTCTCCTTGCCAAAACACATCAAACAGCTACTGAAGCGCATCCCCGCCTTGAGATATTTTTTATTCCCGCAGGGAACGCAGGCATAAAAACCATTTTCCGGCACTACGCCCCCCACCTTATAGGTAATATCGTTTAGCATGGTCGTGTTATTATTATTTGATGTTAAGTAATTGAGAAAGTCGCGGTTTGTCAAAACCAATAACAAGCTCGCCATCAATTTCAATGACGGGCACCGCCATCTGATTAGATTTGCTCATCATTTCGTCCCTCGCCGCCGCATTTTGCGAGACATCTTTTTCTTCATACACAACATTATGTTCTTTAAAAAACGCTTTTGTCATTTTACAATACACGCACGAAGAAGTTGTATATATGATTGTTTTTTTCATAATAATTTTATTTAATTGTCTTTTAATAATTTTTTTATGTGCCGCGCGATCATGCTATTTTTAATCTCATAGCAAACCATTTGACCCATTCGCATCCTTTCCACAAGCCCAACTCGTTCAAGAATTTTTAACTGCTGAGATGCCGCTGATACCGTAATCCCAAAAATTTCCGCGACATCCGTAACGCACAGCTCTTGGTGGTCCATCAAAAGCCTGAAAATACGAAATCGCCCATGTTCGCCAAGCGCTTCAAAGACAAGCGCATATTCATCGTTCTGTTCTGCTGTATCGATTTTTATTTTTTTTATTTGTTCTTTTGTAAGCATATCAATGATTAAGTATTTACGCAAGTATTAAATAGTATAGCAAACAGACCGACTTTTTGTCAAATCAACAAAAAACCGCCACAGTATGGCGATTTACTCCGCTTATTCTACTTGCTCTACTTGCTCTACGCGTGGATATTTTCTTTTCAAAAGGTCTTTGATTTCTTGTGGAAGCGCGTGGGCATGTTGAAGGCATTTTTCGGCAAAAACATCATATCCTTCTTTCGTTTTTTCCTTTTTAATCGGCATATGCGCTTTCTCTGGCGGATGAAGAATAAAGCGATGCTCAATAATACTGCCGTTTTTTTTAAATTTTATTTCCTGTTGCAAAACGCCATTTTCAAATTGAAAATCCAGCGCTTTAACATTCATTTTATCGGCGTATTTTAGTGGGATAAAAATTTTGCACGCATATCCATCACCGTTCAATAAATACACATCGGAGTGACCGGTCGCTTGATGAAACCATCTATCTTCCGCCGAAAACTTACAATTAAAAGGCAGAATCATCCATGCAAAAATTCCAATACTCAAAAATCCGTACCGTCTCATGCTCCCCTTCTTTTTTTAAGGACTTTTACAACATTTTAATGAGCGTGCAGAACAATACTCCATCCACAAACTTTGGCAACTCAACAATACGAAGAGTCCCTACTGTTCTTTAATTAAATTATTGTATCGGTGGTCCGTGAGTAACCGCGCCCTGATTGACGGCTTCAACGCTTTTTATGCCATGAATTGAATCTTTAAGCAGTTCTTCAATTCCCGCTTTCAGCGTTAATTGCGAAAGAGCGCATCCGTTGCAAGTTCCCAAAAGTTTAACATACACAACGCCATCTTTGAAATCAACAAACTCAACATTGCCTTTGTGCAACGCGAGCATCGGACGAACTTTTTGCAAAACTTTTTCAATCTCTGTCCGTATTAAGTTTTTTTCATTGCGTGCGATTGTCGGCATAATTAATTCAGTTTATGTTTACTGATAAGAGCGTCAACATGCATCCAGTTGATGTTTTTGAAAAACGCCTCAATATACGCCTTTCGCGCGGTCGCGTAGTCCAAAAAATACGCGTGTTCATACACATCCATTATAAGGAGCGCGACGGAGTTCCATACACCCCCCTGATTATGCGAATCACACAGATAATTGCAAAGGCGTTTTTCATCAAGGTCATACGCAAGTATCACCCACCCTCGCGCGGCAACGCCGAGTGCCTTAAAATCCTCCTCCCATTTTTCATATGATCCAAAATCGCGCTCCACAAGCTCTTTTACTTTTCCTGATGGCGCGGGTATCTCCTGCTGTGTAGCGGGAATCATATTGTCAAAATACCCTTCATGAAGCTTGATTCCGTTCATTGCGAATGTTTCCTCCCGTTTGAGCTCCCCAAACTCGCTGTATGTCCCGTTTGCCAAAGCACGATCAACGGTTTTTAATTTTTCCTGAATTTCGTTCCATTTTTTCACATACCCAACATACAGAACATCGTGGTGTTCGCTTAATTGCTTCTCCGATAAACCCTCAAGAGTTTTGTATTGTAATGGTTTTTGTTCTTTCATTGCCAATGCTGAATTCTAAATTACGAATGCTGAATCTTTCAGCGTTCAGAATTCGTAATTCATAATTAGTTTATGGATATATTTGATTTCCTTCTTCGTCATATAAAATAATCGCGCGCGTAGGACACGACTGTGCCGCCAATAAAATCATATCCATATCGGCCTTATCCCGTAGCACGCCATACTCAACCGGACCAGAGTCTGCGGTACCGTCTGCCTTCAAAATAACCGCTTTATTTTCATTATCCAGCTCAAACACGCCTGGCGCAACAGCAACGCACGACGCCGCTCCAATACAAAGGTTTCGATCAACCGTAATCTTGGCTATTTTTAATTTGTTTTTCTCATCATTCAAAGCCCCAATTGGATTAGATGATGAATTTGCTTGACTATTCATAGTTTATGTGCTAAAATTATCTTACTGAACTTTAATAATTAAAATTGAAAGGAAAGGACGACGATCATGTTCACAAAGATGGCACAATTCATAGCTTCGTTCATTACGCTCAACGGCGTTTTCATTTTTACGCATATTATTTTTTTATGCTTGGTCGCGGCTATGGTTATCCTTTTTTTGCGCGTCACGATCTGGCGCACAGACTAACAAAAGCCAAACACGATAGGTGGGAGCAACAAACAAAGGAGGGCTCTATGTGGCTTGCTACCGTTCTCGTTGTTTTAGCAATTATAATTTTTGCATGTGTCGTTTTTTATTTTGCGGTGACTAAAAAAGAGTGAACAAGCAAAAGGAGCGAAAACCGTGAAACCATCACCAGAAAAGCTTGAGGCACTGAAAGAACAATTTCTATTTCGCAAAAAGATGCGAAAAAATGTGTTAGGGGTATTTCTAACCGTTTTCATTACAACGGCGGTGGTCATTCTTCTTGAGTTGTCAGAAAATGATGTTTTTGAAGTCGCAAAAGCTCTAGCCGTTTTGGTCTTTGTTGTGTGGTTTGCTTTTTTTGCGCTTTGGATGCTGGTGAAAACAGCCTTTCGGGTCTTTTGAAAAAATAAAGCGTGTAAATTTCATTTGCATGAGCCCCGCGACCTACCTATGGTCGTGCGGGCTCTTTTCTTTTACCCGTAATATTTATCTTTGTAAAAGCGGATCAGTTGCTCAACATCCGTAATAACTCCAGGGTCGCCAATACCAACTTTTAATTTCTTCTGCACCGATTCAAGATCAATTGCTCCTTCCAGTACCGCTTCTTCAATGTCTTTGTCGGTGATATTCAACCGCTCGTCAACAACGCGCGCTCCATCAATTTTAATTCTATCATAAAACTCGTTTTTTCTAAACCAGTCATTCGCCGCTTTGCGAAACGCCTTATCTGCCAAAACCGAACAGTGGATTTTACGGTTCGGTAAACCGCCCAAACGCATCATAATGTCCTGCGGTTTTATTTTCAACGCTTCGTCAATTGTTAATCCTCCGTTTTCCGTAATCATAACGGAATACATTGAGGTGGCGGCGATAGCAGACGCGCATCCGAATGTTCGCCATTTCATTTCAATAACGCGTTCTGTCGCTACATCTATTTTAAGCCACATATTCATCATATCTCCGCACGCTGGACTTCCGACCATTCCCTCCGCGTCAAACGCGCCATCTTTTGGGTCTTCAAGAAGGATATTTCGCGGACTAAAAAAATGATCCTTCACAATGGGTGAATAATACCATTTCTCGCCGGTAGCCTGATTCACAACATCAATTTTTTTTGTATCTTCTGTCATTAGAAATTGGAAATTAGTGATTAGTGATTGGTGATTGGTAATTGGTAATTTTACTTATATCTTTTCCCTCCTACCTTTACTTTTGACCCCTGCCCCGCAAACGCTTCTGGATGCGAAACTTCTTTTTGTCCAACCTCAATTCGTACCGGGGAAATATCCCGCAACCGTTGGATTATTTTCGGCAAAACTCCAAGCACAAAATCTAAATCATCTTTGGTTGTTTTCCGTCCAAGCGTAAAACGAATAGAGCCGTGCGCGTATTCATAAGGAACTCCCAGCGATAAAATAACATGCGATGGATCAAGTGTCGTGGAAGTGCACGCCGAACCGGTAGAAACGGAAATGCCCTCATTATCCAAATATAAAAGCACCGCCTCGCCTTCAACATCTAAGAATGTGATATTTATATTGTTCGGCAAACGATTCGTCCGATGACCATTGAGAATCGCTTTTGGAATACGCCTTTCAACTTCGCTAATAAAATAATTACGAAGCTCTATAAGGCGTTTATTTTCAGCTTCGCGCTCTTCGTGCGCGATTTCTAAAGCTTTTGCGAGTCCAACGATAAGCGCGATGTTTTCTGTCCCAGAACGAAGACCTTTTTCTTGCCCTCCTCCGTATACAATCGGTTCCAAACGCACGCCATGCCGTACATACAACGCTCCAACGCCTTTTGGTCCGTAGATTTTTGATCCGTTAAAAGTTAAAAGATCAACATTTAAATAATGCGCGTCCATATTCAAAGCACCCGCCGCTTGGCACGCGTCGGTATGAAAAAACGGAGTTTTTTCATTAATTCTAAATTCTGAATTCTGATTTCTGATTTTTTTCTCACGAAACTCTTTAATGATTTGTCCAATCTCGTGAATAGGCTGAATGGTGCCAATCTCATTATTCGCATACATCACAGAAACCAAAATAGTATCAAGGCGAAGCGCGTTTTTAATATCTTCTGGATTTATGATGCCGTCTTCAGCGACCGGAATTAGCGTCAGTTCAAAGCCCTCTTTCTTTAACGCTTCGGCGGTATGTAATACTGCGTGGTGTTCAACGGCAGAAACAATGATATGCGCGCCGTGCTGTTTATACGCTCGCGCTGTTCCTAAAATTGCGAGATTGTCTGATTCTGTGCCAGAACCGGTAAAAATTATTTCGTCTGCCTTGCAGTGGAGAATTTTTGCGATGCGCGTTCGCGCGCTATCAACGGCGTCCTTAGCGCGCCTGCCAAGCGCGTATAACGAAGATGGATTACCAAATTCAGCAGAAAAATAGGGCGCCATTTCTGCCGTAACACGTTCATCTGTATATGTAGTTGCTGCGTGATCCAAATAAATCTCTTTTTTTATCATTATTATATAAACTCAACCCGCACACCCTAATACTTTAAAGTATTAGGGTGTGCAAAATCAAACAAATGTTGTTTCTTGAAAAATATTTTTTATTTTTTCTTCAATATCAGTCCAGCGCTTTTTCTGAGGCACAAGTTTTGCCGCGGGACACCGTATATCAGGATTCAAAGACTTCATCCGTTGCCGTATATCTGTTTTTTCAAAAATTGAAATCACATCAAACAGCGTTAACACGCTTGGATTTTTTACAAGGCGATATCCGCCCGCTCGTCCCCTATGCGACTGAACAACTCCTTCCTCGCGCAACTCCTGCGCAATTTTTTCCAAAAAAAGTTTTGACATCCGATGTGCCTTCGCAATATCAACAACAGATTCAAATCCGCCAGAAAAATAGCTCTGTTTCAAAGCGTCAATAAAAATAATCGCATAATCGGTCTTCTTACTAAAACGCATAGATTAATCGGACTAATTTAGTCTGATTAAAAGAGTCTAGCAAAGACAAAAAATATGTCAAACTTTTACTAAAAAAAGCCACTACACATGCAATTGTAGTGGCTCTGCCTGATTTTTATAGCATACTTGCTTTTGTTTCTTCAATAAGTTTTCCAAGGAATCGTTCATAATGGGTTCCGCCTGTTGCGATATCCCCTCTCCCCTTGTGCTTTATATACACAATCGCGGCATTAATATGTTCGCGTCTGAATTCGCCAAGAGCGCTGTGTGCGTCATTAAATGCGTCCTTAACGCGCGCGTCGTCTTTATGCAGAATGGCAAATTCCCTGATTGAGGACGATTCTTCAATCGCGCGAAGCCACGCTCTCTGCTCTGGTGTTCTATACATCTTTAATTGTTCAAGATGTTTCGTTAATTCCGTTTCTGTATGCGAAACACCAAGCGCGCGATCAAACGACATAATTGCTGCGGACTCGGCGCCCGTCTCGCCTTTCAAAATATCAAAATGTCCTACGCCTTCGTATGTGATGTCCTTGAAATAAAAAATCCATGGACGAACATGAAGATAATAGTGATCTGGACTACACACAGATGGAATCGTTCTAAATGTTTCTGACATTGTTCGCAAAGACGCGCTTATTTCAGAAAGCGCGCTGACAAACATAGAAATATCTCTATGGAACACTGCATTCTTTGCCGTAACGATTGCGCAAAGCCCCAATCCCGCCTCCGCTTCTATTTCTACATGAGGAAGAATAAATCCTGATTCGTCATGATCGTACGGTGGAACGGTGAAGTGCTGGAGAAGGCGAAGATTTGAAAACTCAATCGGTTTTTCTTTATCAATAACAGCAAAATTTGAAAGCGCGTACGACCAATATGCGAGAATCGGCTGAACGCACAATTTTTTTGCAAGCGCAGAAAACGGAACGGCAAGATTCGCGGGAATGGTTTTTGCGTGAGGAGCGTCAATATCTCTAACGCAATCAGCCCATGCGTACGCGCTTACAAGAAATGAAAGATACCGAAATGCGAGCTTTGCATCCCGTGCGTTCTCTAAAAATCCAATATCCTCAATAGGCAAGGGGGGTAATTTTTCCAGATGCGCGCGAAGCGTCCCCGCATACAACATTGTCGGAATATTTTGGGTTACTTCATCATATCTCCGATACAGTTCCCCGTGTTCCCTCGGATAACAAAAAAGTTTTTGCGGATCTTTTTTTGGTAAAAATCCTCGTTCTTTTGAAACGACCCCTTCCTTATTCACCATCCATAAAAGCTGAGAAAGCACAAACTCTTCCGACGCTACAGGCATATAAAACCTCCTTTATAATTTTAACGAACAGCCCGACAAACAAAATAACAGCATACAATACACTACACTACGCCGATACCCATTAAAAAATCAAGTCCATTTAGTGATCCGATTGATTGTTTTGTTTGAGAACATCTAAATCGTGTTTTTGTTGTTTGAGCGTTTCAATGTCCAATAAAAGCTTTTGAAGACCTCCTTCAATTTTTTCAAGCGTAACTTTCGTGCGCTCATCGTCAATGTTATCTTTTTGTTCTTCTTCATTAATCTTATCAACATCTTCGGATATTTCATCAACATCAATGGAAATCTCTTCAACATCTTTTGATATCTCTTCAACATCTTCGGAGATTTCCTGCACATCTTCCTGAACTTCCTCCAAGCTTTCCGCATGGCGATTGACCGTCATCTGAATAAAAATGGAAAGATAAATCGCTTCAAGCGAAACGATGGTCGTAAGAATAAGCAAAACATTATCCACGGAAAGACCAAAAAAAGGAAGCGCCAAAGCAATGATAAAAAAAATCGTATGCACGACAAGAGAGCCTGTGGTTCCGATCCACTCAGTAACGCGTGTAGAGACATTTTCTAATTTTTGTATGTATTCTTTCATTTGTTGTATCTATAGTATAACGCATTTCACTTTTTTTCTTCAACATCGTTTGTTTTCGGCGCTGATGCATAAAACCGTCGTATAAATGGTCGCTGTTCAAAATCGGCCGCTTTTTGAATTCGCGTGGTTTCTGAAGAAAACGAATCATCAATTTTTTTTATTGTTAAAGTCCGTTTTATCACATCGTTATTTTGCGCAGTAACACTAAATGAGGTAGGCGGAATTATTGTGTTTTGTGCGAACACAGAATCTAACGCCTCTTTTTCGTTAATTTCTTTAGATGGCGCGCTTTTCCTAAAATAGCGCGCCAATTTTAATACAAAAAATAAAACGAAGGCGCCCCCACCAATACTTACCCAAAAAAGAAAACTCATCCCTCTCGCGTGCACAATAGACTGAAAAATCGCTGTATCCGACCATTCCGAATTTCCACCATCACTCTCGCGCGCACGAGCACGCACCATCCACTCACCCTCCGCAAGAGCTAATTTTTCGTTAAAAATCCACTTTCCGCCTTTTTCAGCGTTGATAAAACGACGAAGAGACCGCGCTCCTATTTTTGAAAACTCCAACTCAATCCGAGCCTCAGGATCGGCGATCCCTTCAAGATGAAAAAAACCGCTAACAAGATATAAAGACGGATCCGTATTTAAAACAGGCGTACGCGCATACGCGTCAAAAGCAAAAAAAATAAAAAAGAAGATGAGCAAAAAGCTATACCGCATAATTCTCGCGTTTACGAGGTTTCGCCTCGTAAGATTTACCGAATGAGTTGTCCGCCCCACCAAAAAGTCATGATGTAAACAATTGGCAAAGCAATAACGCTAAAATACCACACCACCTTGCCAAATTTTTGTCCGCCTAATTCAGCAATGCGAACCAAAATAACAAACGCTATAAACCATCCAACGAGAATTCCTGCTCCGGGCCATTCCGGATGCACAAGTTCTTTTGCCCCGCCTTTTTGATACCATAAAATCCATCCGCTCCATTTCATAACAAATACATGAAGCGCGGTGAGCGCAAAAACAATCCTCACGCCCCAATACTGAAGTGGCCACCAAACGCGAGGATCCATTTTGCGCATAACGAAATCATTCCCAATAATAAAAATTCCGGTAAGAAAAATAATTCCAAGCAGACCAAAAACAAACGGCCACCAGAGCGCGCCATAAAAAATATCTACGGGAAAACGATTTGGAAGAAAATAATACGATGAAGTGCCGTGCGCGAGAGCAAAGAAAAACGCAACAATCCCAATCTCTTTCCTATATTGGATATAGTGGTCGGGAAAAGAAAAAAAACGACTTAACGGGCCAATAAGAAGAACGATTCCCAAAAGCACCGCTGCTTCTCCGGCAAAGACCTTGTTCATAATGTACAAATCATAAAACCCCCGCCGATTATAGAGGTAAATTGAAAGAAGTGCGAAAATAGGCACGGCAATTGCGCACGCAACTCCGTATTGCTGAAATTGATACGCCCAGTTAATTCCGCGATGATTGTGTTCCGTAGTCGCGGTTTGCTGACTGATTGAGTGATTATCCATAAAATTTTTAATGCCTCTTATATATTACACAATAATCATCATCACGAAAAGCTATTGTTGCGTAAAGATTTTAGCAGCCCCAACCGGATTCGAACCGGTGTTACAGCGTTGAGAACGCCGTGTCCTAACCAGGCTAGACGATGGGGCCAAAAAAAGAGCAAGCGATTATAGCCTATTCTAAATTGGCGGATTGCCAGTGTAAAGGCAAAATCCAACGCTTACAATTACCGCAACGAAACCCGTCGTCCAATTTCTCCAGCATACATAATCCACGCCATAAACAGAGATGCCATTTCATATATACATACACTCAAATGGCATCATCAAAATTATTATTCATACGCGACTCCGCATAACAATATTCTGATGGTTTATAGCATACACCAGATCAAACCGTTTTATCAAATTTTTAATTCTAAATAATAAAGCGCACTCTTAATAATTCTGCTAGCAACTTTTTTTGTTTTTCCAATACGCACTTTGCCGTACTAATAATTCCGTGGCTTTTTCAGGCTCTGCCATAATTTCTTCAACGACTCGCTCCATGCGAATCCCCTGCGATCCCTTCACAAGAATCAAATCCCCTTCGCGAATAATAGGATCAAGAAATTTACCCGCTTCATCCGAAGTTCTAAATGTGTGTACGACTTCGCGCGGTAAAACTTTTGCGTTTTTAATTCCTCCAGAAAGCGCTTCGTCAGCAATAAACCGCGCGTGTGAACCGACGGTTATAAGCATATCGGCAATTTTCGCAACTTCGTTTCCCGCCACGCGATGCGCTTCTTCAGAAAATTTTCCTAATTCCAGCATGTCTCCAAGAACGGCGATTTTTCGCTTTGCCGGAAGCTCATGAAGCGTGACGAGCGCTTCATGAAGAGCGACGGGCGAAGAATTGTATGTATCATCCAAAATCAACGAGCCCTTGATCCCTCCGATAAGCTTCATTCTGCCCGAAGGAGCCGAATAATGCTCAAGAGCGCGCCCAATTTCATTGGCGGTAAGCTTGAATTGAAGTCCGACAAGAAACGCAGATGCAACCGCATATGCAGACGGTTTTCCGAAGGTTCCATAAAGTTTTATGCGTGTTTTAATCCCTTCGTTCTGAATGGTAATAATGCTCCCGTCGGGAATTTCAGAATGAAGGCCTTGTGAATATTCAGTGGA
>JBBTQR010000003.1:0-46779 GCA_038065595.1 Patescibacteria group bacterium
CGCCACAGGCGGTATGAAGTTTCCCGTCAAAGCTTCCCCGAAGCTTTGACCTCGGAAGCGTATACTGCTGTATCCGCTTCCCGATCTTCGCTAGGTAATAAGCGAATATCGTTATGCGATGAAACAGTATCCCATCTTGCGCGAACAAGACGGGATTTTTTTTGTTGAACTCACCGTATTTTGATTTGACGGTTAGGAATCATTGAGAGTATGGTTGTGTATAAAGGTTCATTTACAAGAGGTACGCAATGGCGATTAAAATTGTAATTATTCTCGCGTGTTTAATCTTTGTATTTTCGTCGAGCGTGAAGGCGTTTTCGCCGGAAATAATTGAAAAAGCGCAGAAGAGCGTTTTTGGAATATCTCTAGCGCCAATTGATTCGCAGAGGCCATTTTTTGAACGAAGCGATTTTAATGTGCGCGGTACCGGATTTCATATTGGCCGCGGATATGTAGCGACCAATCACCATGTAATCACAACCTATTTTATTGATAAAGATCTTCCGCCTTTTATCGCAGATGAAATTACTCTTATCTCCTTTGATCGTAAAGAATATTCCGCTAAACTTATCGGAACCGATGAGTCATATGATCTTGCCGTATATCACATTCGCGGAGCTTTTCCGGAAGACATTGCAACATTTGCAGAGCAAGAGGCGCGTTCCGGAATGGAGGCGTTCGTTATTGGTTATCCCATGGGGCCGGAGAGAATTTCTGATCAAAAAATTAGTTATGGATGGGTTGGGAATCCTAATAAGGAACTTAAAAATATCGGGCTTCGCCTTTTTGAGCTCAACGCGGATGTTTGTCATGGTAATTCCGGCAGTCCCATATTTAACGCTCAAGGAGTTGTAATCGGGATCATTGAGAGCATTTTTCAAATCAAAGATATTCCGTGCAGTAGTTTTGCTTTCGCGATTTCGTCACATCATGCGAAGAAAATTATTGAGGATATTATCCGCTATGGTAAAGCGCGGCACGCGTGGATTGGCGTTGACTTGAGGTATGAAAAATACCACGGTGAATGGTTTCCGGCGGTTGAAAAAATCATTGCCGGAAGTCCGGCCGAACGATCTGGTTTAAAAATTGGAGACATAATTCTTTCAATTTCTGGAAAACCGGTAAGAAAAATAATAGATGTGAAACGGATTATTCTTGAACAATCATATGCGGGAGAAATGCTCGTTCTTCGTGTCATACGAGACGGACATGAACGCGCGATTACGACAATGGTTGTGGAGCGATTGGGCAAACCGCCCCAATAATTATTGGGGCGGTTTTTTTAATTACCGAGGTCAAAGCTTCGGGGAAGCTTTGACGGGGTTCGGAATGAACTGCTTCATTCCGAACGGGGTTTATGCCAACCGCTTGGCATAAACGGGCGTTTTAGGCGGAACTCCCGTGGAGCCGTAAAGAAACGTCCAGGGCTTTTGTGAAGAACAAAAGTGAAGCGAGGAGTCCTCGACATGCGTTAAGAATTTCCCTGGGTTTTTGCGAGGAGCAAAAACTTCATACCGCCTCTGGCGGACAAAGTTTCCCGTCAAAGCTTCCCCGAAGCTTTGACCTCGGAAGCGTACACTGCTGTATCCGCTTCCCGATCTTCGCTAGGTAATAAAAATTCCGCGAAAATTGCATATGAGCAAAAACCTCCGAAATTCGGATGTTTTTATCAATTGCACGCGTATAATTTTTACGCTGATGCTATTATCGTTTCAAACTCTTCCTTCTCAATTGTTTCTTTTTCTATGAGAACTTTAGCAAGTTTATCTAAAAGCGCGCGTCGTTTAGTTAGAATTTCACGAGCTTTTTTATACGCACCATCTATAATGCTTTTTATTTCATCATCAATCAAGCGCGCGGTTTCTTCGGAGTAATTCTTTTGGGAGACGATCTCTTTCCCTAAAAATACCGCCTCTTCGCGCTCCCCAAAAACTATTGGGCCCAATTTTTCAGACATACCGTATCGCATAACCAGGTTTCGCGCCAAATCAGTAACTTTCTGCAAATCATCACTCGCACCAGTCGTAAGCTCTCCAAAAACAATCTTTTCAGAAGCATATCCGCCAAGTGCCACAGCTAATTCATCCAAGAAATGCGAATGTGTAAACATTTTGCGATCTTCCGCGGGAATTTTAAGCGTATAACCAGCCGCACGGCCACGCGACACAATACTGATTTTATGCACTGGATCGGCGTTTGACAAAGACGCAGAAACCAGCGCGTGCCCTCCTTCGTGATATGCGGCGATTTCTTTTTCTTTTGAAGAAAGCAAATGGCTTTTGCGTTCAGGTCCCAAAAGCACCTTTTCAATTGAATCCAGAAGATCAATTTGATGAACTTGTTTTTGATTTTTTCGAGCGGCAAGAATCGCGCCTTCATTGATAATATTTGCCAGATCCGCACCCGAAAACCCGGGGGTCCGTTCAGCAACACGGCGCACCGCGACATCTTCGGCAAGATTTTTATTTTTTGAATGAATGGTCAAAATCGCTTCACGGTCATTTACATCGGGAAGATCCAAAATTACGCGCCGATCAAAACGACCCGGCCGTAGGAGCGCTGGATCCAACACATCGGGACGATTCGTCGCCGCAAAAACGATTACCCGCTCGTCAGTATCAAACCCGTCCATCTCAACGAGAATTTGATTTAATGTTTGTTCCCGTTCATCATGACCACCGCCCATTCCCGCGCCACGAAGCCGTCCGATTGCGTCAATTTCATCAATAAAAATAATTGAGGGGGCTGTTTTCTTCGCTTGTTTAAAAAGATCGCGTGTTCGCGCCGCACCAACACCCACAAACATCTCAACGAACTCAGAACCCGACAAATGGAAAAACGGAACATTTGCTTCACCCGCCACAGCTCGCGCGAGCAATGTTTTTCCAGTCCCGGGAGCACCCATAAGCAAAACGCCTCGTGGAATCCGTGCGCCAATATCAAAAAATTTCTTTGGGTTTTTAAGAAAATCAACAACCTCTTCAAGCTCCTGCTTCGCTTCTTTAACGCCGGCAACATCCTTGAAAGTAATTCGTTCTTTGCCACCCGGAATCACAAGCCGTGCTTTTGACTGCCCAAAAGTAAACGCTTGCATACTCCCCCGTTGTAACTGGCGAGCCGAAAACCAAATGAAAAAAGCAATGATAGCGATTGGAGCCAAAATAGGAAGCGCCATACCAAGCCAAAACGAAAACCCTGAGGCAGACTTAACTTCCAAAGAAACAGCGGAAAGTTTTTCTGAAACAACGCCGTAATTTTTAAATGTTTCTGAAAGTCCTGCTTCAATTTCTTTTTCAGCTGATTGTCGCGCTCCATCTTTAAGTGTAATATCAAGAGCATTTTCCCGTACAACGATTTTTTCTACCGAGCCGGCATTAATTTCCGCAACAAGCTCGGAGAGCGTTATTGTTTTTATATTTTCGCCGACTCCAACCACAAGCGAATAAATGACCGTAACAAGAAAAAGAATTCCAAATGCCCACATAATTTGGCTTGAAAATTGTCGCAAAGGTTTTTGAATATTGTATTTTTTCATAGTTAAATTACCTATAAGATAGCACTGTATCATTAAATTTTATAGAAATCAAAAAAAATGCCCCGACGCCATCGTCGGGGCAACACACACCTCCTTTTTCTATTTTCGCGCTTTCCAATTCTCGACTGCTCGAGCGCGAAGATCCTCATATTTATTGCTCATTCCCTCACAAATGATCTCCGCAATTTTATCGAGCGAAAGCGAGGTTGGTGGCACATCAGGAGCCGTCAACGAGCCGTTCATAAGCCAGCCCGTGAGGCGATGGAAAAACCAGCTCCTCTCCTCCTTTGGACCGTCATCGGAAGTGAGGATGGTCCAATCCGCTGTGCAAGAAATTCCTCTCGCATTGCACTCGGCTTCACGAACCCCAGCCGTGATATACGACATAACATGAGTAAACGGCTTTTGATCGGTTTTCAGTTTACGGCCATTGTCGTATGTAACCTCATAGCTTCCCGGGAAAACTTGCACCTGCCCCTTACCGTTTTTCTTAACGACACAGCAGGCGTAATACCCCAAATCCCGTGCCATGAGATACGCGTGAACCCGCTCATCGTCTGATTCAATAACGGCAACAACCCGCTTTTCACATCGCGACACGAAACCATCAAAAACGGTAAGCGTAACTTCGGTCAACCTTGCATTCTTAGCCTCCGTAGCACTCTCGGTGTGAAACCAATGCTGATCTTGAAGCTCCGCCTCAAGAATCGGCCGCACCCACTCGCGAGCGTCAACGCCATCACGAACGAGCAACATAATGCAGTCAAGGATGTCAAACGGCTGAAATTGCATATTTTCTCTCCGCTTTTCCAGCCACCTCTCAATTCTCTGCGTCGCCAGCTCGTGATACGAGCCACGCATGGCACTAAGTTCCAAAACAAGCAAGCGAACAGCATCACGATAACGATCCTGTCGTTCTACTTTTAGAATCGGGCCTTTTGTCGCAGCGTCAAAAACCGCAGACGCGATCTCTCTAACCACATTCGCGTCATATTCGGCGCGATGAAGCGTTTTTACAACGCTTCCCAAAGAAAACGGCCGAGACCCTTTAATGTCGTCTTCCGCAACCGCTTTCAGAAGATGCGTGAGACGAGGATCGGAAACGATGAAGGTTTTTGATCGTTTTCCGTCCTTACTTGTAATCTTGAAAACTCTGCCGTCCCTCTCTAATCCGTAAAAATTATCCGACGAAACCTGATCCCGAACTAAACCAAGATCCCGTGCTACGAGCGTTGCCTCACACTCAACTTTGCCAGTGCCGTGTTCATCGTACTTCCCGCGACCGACACCAACAAAACTTACATTGCTCCTTCCTTCAAGCTCAACGCCACGAACAATAAATCGCCCTTCCCGATCGCGCAAACTCGCTCCACCATCGGTCGTGTACAAAACTTCAATGCCACGGCTTATACCAGGAAACCTTTCCTCGGTTCCACAAAACTCAATAAGTCGTTGAGCGTAAAGATCCGACAGCTGTGAAAGCACATGTGTAACGATGGTATGCCTTTGAAAATCCATTCTCCCCTCCTTATGTGTAAATTGTAAAAGTACTTATTTTCTAAACGCCATAATCCATAAACTAATTATTAATTTATATCATTTATATTACTCATTGTCAAATAAAATAAGCGGGGAATAAAGCGTAAAATAGGCAAAAGAAAAAGCCGGCACCTGTGCGTATTGCACAGTGCCGGCTACTTGCTAACGCGTTTTTTTTAACGCGTGCTAGAAACGCCTACCGCCTCGTGGTTGAGCGTTCTTTGCCTGGCGCATCCAAGCGTGAACTCGCTTGGGAACTTCGCCAAACAGAAACTCAGACGGGACTTCGTCAAAATCCGAGTCTCCTGTTTTTCCACACTCTGCGGAGTCATGGAAAATGAGAACCGCCGCCATCGGACTGACCTCAACAACCCTGATCGTCTTGCCGTCGCTCTCTAAAAGAGCGTCAAGGAAGCCGACCTCCTCGCTACCGATTTTCCAGCCATCAACGAGGATTGGCACACGCCCCGGCTTCTTAGCCCAAAACTCCGCGATCCCCAAGGTTGCCCCTTTTGAAATCCGCAAACGCGCGTCGCTGAAAACCTGATTGCGCTCACGGCGAGTATCTTCAAACAGCGTATTGATGTCCGTCGCCACTACCTTCGTAGCATAAGCGGCAAACCGTCGCTCAAAGAAACTCCTTAACTGAAAATTTCTGACCTCAAATGAACACTTACCCGATCCGTGATACACAATCTTTACTGGGACAGGGCCCATGACCTTCACTTGATCTTGATTGATATATGAGAAGGCGCTTTCGGCGAACGGACGATAGGAAATGCGAGTGATAAAAAGCCTATCAGCCCATCCTTTTCGCACCATCTCAACACCGACCGTCAACGATTTCCAGGTTTCAGTCATGACGACCGTCCCTGGTCTACCGGCAAGAACCGCAAGAAAATCTCCTGTGTCTTTTACCAAATCTGGAGACAGGAGAAATCCGGACACTTCACCGGAAACAACATCTCGCTCAAGATTTTTTGCCTCCAGTAAAGCGTTATAGAGATCTAAAGACTCCTTGTTGGAGCTTGGATCTCCATTCCGCATCGGGAATGGAACGAGAGCAAAACCTTCAAAATAGAGCTTTTTCGTAATCGCCCTATTGTGATTCGCCTCACGACCATCCATAACATTCGCGTACGAAAGCTCAACCCCCAAACGAGCTGCGACTTCCACGGCAATCATTCCGTCTTTCAAGCCCGCCATGATTCGCACATATTCCCGTTTCCGATACGCGTGAAGCTCGTCTACCAAGTCATCGTCCTCGGCAATGCTCCCAACGGAAACAAAGTGCCGAAGATTCTTCTTTGAAAAATCAAAGAAGAAAACTCTCTTACCCTTCTCATGTCGGTCGGCCTCGCGGAGTGAATTGATCTTAACTCCGTTGAGAATTGCCTGAACATATGGAACCTTCCCATCAAGAATCACATTCATGAGATTCTTGACTGATTTTGCATGAACAGCAAAGACATTCTTCTTTGCTCCTTGCGCCAGTTCCCCGATTTGTTTGAGCAATGCCCGCGCACCCGAATCGCCTTGCTTCGCCGCCGCTTCAAGCATCCTCATTTTTTCTGAATCGGCGGAAACTTCAGCCGCAGTAAGCTGATCAGCGGCTTGATCCTGTTGCTTCCTAACACTGCGCAAAACTGCATTCACCCGCTCACTCAAATCCGTCGTATATTCTTCGCTCATGGCTTTAATCTCCTTCTTCCGCTATCAGCGCATACTATTTATGTATTTGCCCCAACAGCATTTTCACGGTTAAGAAACTTATCCCTACATCCACACATCACAAAAAAGATTACAACCAAAAATCGCAAATATAATACACAAAAAAGATGCCTAGAAACAAGCTATTTATCTCCTATAAAGACCTCCTTTGTTTAAGTTTTTAAAGTTCTCACCCACATTACAACAATCAAACAAACTCTATTGTTATACTTGCACAGTATACTATTTTTATTAAAAAAGTCAACCTTTCGGTTGATTTTTTGTTTGCGCGTTTTTTACTACTTTTTTCCTTCTCCGTGTTCTTCCTTTTCTTCTTCTTTTTTTGAAAGCGCCAAAGACATCCGATGTTCTTGCAAATCAACTGAAGTGACTATAAATTCATATTCTTTACCAATCTCAATCGTTTCAAGCATTTTTGCTTCAGTACCAAATTCAGAAATATGAATTAAGCCCTGAATTTCGCGCGATTCTCCGTTCGGTAATACAAATACCGTCTTCACAAATGCCCCAAAAGAATTAAATTTAACAATAGTACCCTTTGCCGTATCGCCCTTCTTTATAACTTCTTGGAACGCAAGCCATGGGTCATCTTTCAACGCCTTCAACGAAAGTGAGATTTTTGTCCCTTCAATGGTAATTATTTTTACGCGAACCTTCTCGCCAATCTTTACGACATCCCGTGGATCATGAACCAATTGCCAATCAACTTCGGAAACATGAATCAATCCCTCAAGCCCGTCAGCGAGACGCACAAAAGCTCCAAATGGAGCGATTGCCGTGATTTCTCCATCAACACATTCCCCGATGGTATGCTTGTTTACAAATCCTCTAAGCGCATCATTATCAAGTTCGCGTTCGGAAAAAATAAGCTTTCCTTCGTCCTGGTGAACATCAATAATTTTAACTTTAAAATCTTTTCCCAAGAATTTCTTTAATTCTACAAAAATTTTTTCTTTATCACCTCCCTCTACGCGCGGATAATTTTTCTGTGAAAGCTGGGAAACTGGCAAAAATCCAACAACACCGCTGTGTTCCATCATAAGACCCCCGCGATTCACTTCTTTAACGCGAAGAGTAAGCGTTGCTCCTGTGCGCATTATTTCCTGAAGATCTACCCATAACTTTTCTTTTCCCGCTTCTTTTAATGAAAGCTCGGGATACCCCTCTATAATAGAACTCTCAAGCTCCACAACCTTTGCTGTTACCGCATCTCCAATTTTTAGACCCCTGATAACATGCTGGGCTTCATAAAACTCTTTCCCAAAAACAACACCGACTCCTCGCGCGTCCATATCAATAAAAAGCCTGTTTCCTTCACGAAAAAGAATCGTACCGTCAACAATATCCCCTATCTTTATATACATGCCCGCGTCAATTTTCTGTTTTAATAGGGCCTCCATAGGATGCTTCGCAATATCGCGCTGTTTGATTTCAAAATCAGCGTCTTTTTCCGATTCAACCTCGGTTGTATTTGTATCGTTTACCATGATTGAACGAGTATAGTAAAAGAAACAAAAAAAAGCAACCAACAAATGAACGGGCATCTGCTTTATTTTTTATTTATATAATGCTAAACTCAACGAGCTTTTAGCTTTCAGTGTATGATTTTTAGGTGCCGATGCATCTTTGTTATACACTATGCGCTATACATTATACGCTATGATTATTACCTGGCACGGCGGATCGTGCGTCAAGATTCAATCGGGAAACATGGTTATCGTCGCCGATCCCTATTCAAAAGAAGCGGGACTCGCATCGCCCCGATTCTCCGCTCAAATCGTCACACGAAGCCACGAACACTCACATCTTCAAACCGACTCTGTTGGCGGAAGTCCTTTTGTTATTGACGGGCCCGGCGAATATGAAATTGGAGGCGTCCACATCAATGGAGTTGAAACGCACCACGACAATTCCAACGGAAAAGAACGGGGATTAAATACCGCTTTCATATACGAAATTGAAGACATGCGTATAGCGCATATGGGAGACATTGGCGAAGAAAAACTTCGCGGTGAGACAATAGAAGCGCTTGAAACGATTGATATCCTCTTTGTCCCTGTTGGCGGAAAACACGCCATTGATGGGGCGATGGCAAAAAAAATAACCGATCAAATTGAACCGCGCATTGTCATTCCTATCAATTACAAACTTCCAAAAACACATGAAGCGCTTGACTCGGTTGATGTATTTCTGAAAGAAATTGGGGCGGGCAAAGCGGAAAAAATGGACAAGCTCGTTATTAAAAAAAAGGATTTACCACAAACGGAAGAAACGCGCGTCGTCGTTCTGTCTGTCGCATAAAAGCACTCCAATCTTGTCTTGGACAACAGGCATATCGCTCAAAGACATTTTCTAATTTAAAGCATCGCAAACCACAATGCTCCAATGGCTTGAAAAAATACGAGGAAAATCAGAAAATACACGGCGATTGATCGTCTTATTTTGTTTTTGCGTGATCGGAGGGACGGCTTTTCTTTTATGGTATTGGACCATACATGGACGGCCTATCAGCGGAGGGCTCACAGAGTCATTCATTGAAATAAAGCAAACAACAACAAATGGATTCCAAAGATTTCAAAACTTTCGCATCCGTTTGGGAGAGATAAAGCGCAAATTCAACAAAATAATTCAAAACAACGAAATCTCCGATACGCTTTTTAATTCCCTCTCTTCATATGAATCGGAGGCTGTTGGCAATCAAAAACCAAAAGAATAGCTGTTTATATCAGATATTCCGCTTGAAAAAACCTGTTAAATTTTATGGAATCACAAGAAATAGGAAAAATTAAAAATCGCGAGATCGCGGACGAAATAAAAGAATCGTATCTTGATTATGCAATGTCCGTGATTGTCGCGCGCGCTCTTCCTGATGTCCGCGATGGCATGAAACCAGTGCACCGCCGTGTTCTTTTTGCCATGCATGAGCTGGGGTTAGGACGAGGGTCAAAACACATGAAATCCGCACGCGTCGTCGGCGAGGTTATGGGAAAATACCATCCGCACGGGGACACCGCTATCTACGACTCAATAGTTCGTATGGCACAGGGATTTTCTTTGCGCTATCCGCTCGTTGACGGGCAGGGAAATTTTGGTTCTGTGGATGGAGATTTTGCCGCCGCAATGCGATACACAGAAGTTCGTATGACACCAATCGCAGAAGATATGCTCCGCGACATTGAAAAAAATACCGTTCCATTTATTCCAAATTATGACAGCTCACAACAAGAACCAACAGTCCTTCCTGCCTTGCTCCCGAATCTCCTTCTTAACGGAACAGAGGGAATCGCGGTCGGAATGGCAACAAAGATTCCTCCGCACAATTTATCAGAAGTGCTTGACGCGACAGCACATCTTATCAGTCATCCAAACGCATCAGCAGAAGACCTGATGGAATTCGTTCAGGGACCAGATTTTCCAACGGGTGGCCTTATGTTCAATTCAAAAGAAATTCGTGAAGCATATATTTCTGGCCGTGGCGGAATTGTAACGCGCGGAGTCGCTGAAATTGAAGAAAGTGAAGGAAAACGAGCCGGATTTCGTATTATTATCACTGAGATACCCTATCAGGTGAATAAAGCCGAAATGATTGAAAAAATAGCGGAACTCGTACGGGACAAAAAAATGGAGGGGATTCGGGATATCAGGGATGAATCGGACAAAGACGGACTTCGCGTTGTGGTTGATCTAAAACACGACAGCTACCCACAAAAAGTCTTGAATAATCTTTACAAGCACACGGATCTTGAACGAAAGTTTCATTTAAATATGCTTGCTCTCGTAGATGGAATTCAGCCAGAAGTCTTATCAATCAAGGGCGTTCTTCAGGAATATCTCAAGCACCGCGAGATTATCATTACCAAACGAACACAGTTTGATTTACAAAAGGCAAAAGACCGTGCGCATATTCTTGAAGGGCTAAAAAAAGCACTTGATCATATTGATGCGATTATCACCACGATTAAAAAATCTTCCGATCGCGCGACGGCACACGAAGCTCTCATAAAAAAATTCTCTTTCTCCGATCGCCAAGCCGAAGCAATTCTGGAAATGAAACTCCAGAGCCTTGCGGGTATGGAACGACAAAAAATTGAAGATGAACTGAAAGAAAAGCACGCCCTCATAAAGTCTCTTGAAGCTATTTTAAAAGACCGGGCGAAAGTTCTTGCGATCATTACAAAAGAGATTGCAGAACTAAAAGAAAAATATGGGGACGACCGTCGCACAAAACTCGTAAAAAGCGCGGCAAAAGAATTTGCCGATGAAGACCTCATCCCAGAAGAAGACACTGTTATTGTTCTAACCAAAGATGGCTCTATAAAACGACTCAAACCGGAGAGCTACCGCGCACAAAAACGCGGAGGCAAGGGAACGATCGGCATGGAAACAAAAGAAGAGGACATCGTTCTTCATCTTTTGATTGCAAACACGCACTCAAATCTTCTCTTTTTTACCAATACCGGCAAAGTGTACCAGGTAAAAGCATACGAAATTCCCGATGGAACACGGACTTCAAAAGGAAAAGCTATTCAAAATTTTCTTTCGCTTGGACCAACGGAAATGATTACAGCAATCCTTCCAACAGGAAAACAAACAGAAAAAACGCATTCACTCATTGTGATGGCGACCAAAAACGGTATTATCAAAAAAGTAAAAATTGACGATTTTGAAAATATCCGCCGTTCGGGAATCGTCGCTATGAAACTGAAAGGCAGTGATTCTCTTTTGTGGGCGCGACTTACAACGGGCACAGACGACCTTATGCTCGCGACCTCCCGCGGACAAGCAATTCATTTTTCGGAAAAAGACATTCGTCCGATGGGACGGGGAGCGAGTGGTGTTAAGGCAATCCGCCTAAAAAAAGATGATTTTGTTGTCGGTATGGATGTGATATCGCGGGAACGCGTCGCAGAAGCGCTTCTTCTTGTTGTAACCGAATATGGCTTTGGCAAAAAAACATCCGTCAAAGAATACAAAAAACAAAAACGAGGCGGATCAGGAATTAAAACTGGAAAAATTACCTCTAAAAATGGAGCGATTGTTTCCGCGGAGCTTATTCTGCCAGAAAAAGAAGAGATTATCGCAATTTCCCGCAAAGGACAGGTGATCCGCACAGAATTAAAGTCAATCTCTCTTTTGTCCCGCGCGACACAAGGCGTACGAATTATGAAGCTAGAAGCAGGAGATAAAATTGCTTCAGTAACTACATTTTAGAATTACAAATCAAAAATCCTGAATCAGGACTAACTTTTTTTGTTTTTTAAGTCATTATGTCGTATTATTAAGAAAATAATGGCTGAATTTCTCCAACCAGAAAAGGTTATACAATACTTACACGCGCGCGATGGAATGCGTATTGCTGATTTTGGCGCGGGACAAGGTTTTTTTGCCATTCTTCTCGCAAAAATAGTCGGATCCTCTGGTAAACTTACAGCGCTTGATGTCCAGAAAGAAAGCGTAGAATTTGTCCGAAGACGAGCACAGCTTGAAAATTTTACGAATATAGAGGCTGTGTGGGCAAATCTTGAACTTCCACGAGGATCAAAACTTCCTGACAACTCCCAGGACGCTGTTATTATTTCTAATATCCTCTTTCAAGCTGATGATAAAAAAGCATTGCTTGTGGAAGCCTTTAGAGTTCTTAGAATAGACGGAACACTTCTTCTGCTTGAATGGAATGAAGACGCGCCCCCTCCAGGACCACCACGCGAATTACGAGTACCTCAACAAACAACAAAAGAATTATGCCAAGAAGTTGGTCTTTCCTTCGCTGAAAAATTGCCAGCAGGAAACCACCACTACGGCTTTTTATTTAAGAAGCTGGTCACATAATTTAAAAATCTTTTATGGAAAAAGGTAAAATTGTTATTTTTGGAATTGGCGGACTCATTGTTATTGTTTTTTTGTTTATGCTTGTCGGCATTCTTCCTGGAATCAAAAAAAACCTGGGCTCTACCAACTCCGTGCTTACGGTTTGGGACTTTGAAGACTTACCTACGGTGTGGACGGAAATTAGCAAAGCGTACAGCGCACAAAATCCAAGTATAAAAATTAAATACATACAAAAAAACCCCACAACATTTGAAAATGAGGTTATCAATGCGTTAGCGTCCGGCACAGGTCCTGACATCTGGGCATTTAAACAATCGTGGATACTAAAACATAAAAATAAAATTTTTCCTTTGCCGGAAATAGCACTCCGATTTACCAAATCTGATTTTCAAAGAATTTTTGCCGATGTAGCGCATGTATTTATTATTGACAAACAAATCATCGCGCTCCCGACAGCGATTGATACGCTTGCCCTCTATTACAATAAAGATATTTTCAATAGCGAAAACATCCCAAATCCACCACAAAATTGGGATGAGCTGACTGAAGTTGTTAAAAAAACAACAAAAATAAGCCCTTCGGGAAAAATAATCAGAAGCGGGATTGCTCTGGGAACCGCCGGCAACATTGATAATGTCGTTGACATAATCTCCGCGCTCTTTCTGCAAAATGAGCTTACCGTCTTAGACATTTCAAAAGAAGAGTCAAAATCAGATATCCGTAGCGGAAATAATTTCGGAGGAATTAACGCGCTTAAATTTTATAATTCGTTCTCGAATTCAATTCACAAAAATTATTCATGGTCTGCTGTTTTACCAAATTCAATCCAAGCGTTTGCCGACTCAAAAACGGCAATGATTATAGGATTTTCCAAAGATTACGAGAAAATTATCAAAAAAAATCCGCGGTTAAATTTTGGCATCGCCCCCCTACCCCAGCAAAAAGATCAACCTATTAAATTTAATTATGGCATTGTTAGCGGACTTACCGTTTCCAAAAATTCACGAAATCCACTAGAAGCGTGGCGTTTTATCGTATACGCTACGACCGATTCAAATGCCGTAAAATTTTACCTCAACGCGTCAAATAACCCACCAGCATACCGCCGATATGTAACCGCTGACTTTTTAGCCCCTTACCTTGAAGTATTCAAAGCGCAAATTCTCTCCGCCCGAACATGGGTTCAGGCAGATGAACGGGTCGTTTTAATGATATTCCAAAATATGATACAATCTATACAGGGTAGCTCATACAATTTTGATGGTGTGCTTGGCGCCACAAGTAAACAGCTTGAAGAGCTCACGAATCCGTATATAATAAAGCCGGATGATAAAGAGTCAAAATAATTTTTTACGATTTTTTGGAAATTCGTTCACGATAGCGATATCTTTTTTTGTTCTCGTTGTTCTTGTATTGGTTTTTCCGTATCAAAACTCGCATGATGCTCGCGCGCAGGGTTCTTTGACAGATCCAGTATCAACCTTACGCGACATAGAAAGTCGCGGACTCGTTCCATGTGGGACATTAACCACAAGCTCATGCAAACTGTGCGACATTTTCCAGCTTGCCAAAAATCTAACTGACTTTTTTATATACGCGGGACTTATGATAACGGCGGGATTTATTGGATATGGTGGGTTTCTAATTCTTACTGGCTCATATTCCGAAGAAAAAACGCGCCACGGAAAAGAGGTTTTAACATCCGCCATTACGGGACTTCTCATCTTGCTTGTCGCGTGGCTTATTGTAGATACTTCCATTAAAGTCCTTAAAGATGTTCCTGTTTTAGGACCTGGAGCTGGCTCTGGAGCTTCTGAAGGGCTCCTCTTTAATCAATTAGGTCCGTGGAATGATATTCAATGCCAAAACCCTAACTTTAGCTCAGGGGGGACGAATATTGATTTGAATAATTTACTCCCCGGTCCTTGATTTTTTTAAATTAATACGCGACAAAGAAAAATTGCTTAGAAATTAACATATGCTATGATTTTCAAATTATCACAACGCGACACAGTGAAAGAAATACTCATTAAAACTATGCTTTTTATTGTCCCCGGAGTGAAAAAAACATCCCTTTGTCTTCTCTTACTCGCCCCGCTTATTTCATACGCAGTAACAATTCCAAATCCACTGGGGGATGGAACGAGCATCAGCATGATCATTACTCGCGTTACGGACTTCCTTTTCTCGTTGGGACTTGCAATCGCTGTCATTGTGTTTTTGGTTGGTGGATTTCAATACCTTTTCTCCTTCGGGTCTGAGCAAAAAACAACCCAGGCGCGCAACACCTTGATGTATGGCGTAGTTGGTACTATAATTATGCTTGTTGGAAAGGGTGTTACAGCTCTTATTGTAAGCATTATTGGCTAATTTAGTTTAATTATGATTATGAATAACGCGATTCTAGAATTAAAGAAAACTGAGCTAAAAAATAAAAAAGTGGCACATCTTATTTTTTTAGCATCATTTTTTTTCGCGCTCACAGTTTTTTTACCCTATAGCGTGCACGCCCAAGATGTGAGCTTTAGCAGTACAGCTGATGTAAGCAGGGTTATTGAAAATATCGCCCGATTTATGTCAACGCTCCTTATAGCGGTATCGGTTATTGTTATCATTGTTGCTGGATTTATTTACTTAACCGCGGGAGACGATGAAAAAAAGGTTACAACAGCAACCCAAACATTAACATACGCTATCGTTGGCATCGTGGTTGGACTCGTGGCATTTTCTATTCCCCCGCTTATCAAAGCAATACTTGGATAAACTAAAAATTAACTCCTGCTAATAGCCGGGGGTAATAACTAAAACTAAAGCATGAAAAAACCAATAAAACATTTTTTGCTCGTTGCTTCTCTGCTGTTTATAGCGCCACTTACAGCGCTCGCAGATCCAGTCGTGCGTTATCCGATGGCGTCTGGCGGAGCCGTGAACATTGAAACTCCAGCAGCGCTTGGCGATAAGCTCGGATTAGTTGCGCGATTTTTTGGATCACTTTTATTCGCGATAGCCGTGTTAATTTTCCTTTACGCCGCGTTTCTCTATATCACAGCGGGTGAAAACGAAGATACCACTACTAAAGCTCGGTTATTTCTTACCTGGGGCATTGTTGGTTTAGTGGTTGCGCTTGTTGCGTGGAGCCTCCCGCTTCTTGTAGCGAATATTTTAGGAGGAAGACCTCTTAATTAGATTAATAGATTAAAAATCTTGTTAGGGCAGATCTTTATACCCTGTTTAAGTTATCCACAGTTCTTAAAACGAGATTTCCATAAAAATAGAAATATGGTATCGTTATGCACAGTGTTGCTAATGTACTAATAGATTTTAATTAAAATTAATATAGTCATCTTGTGCAAAAGCATAAGATACCCCTTATTTATTGCGCAATTACTCTCCGCTGATTAACCACCGGATCGTAAAACGCGGTAATTAACATGCGGTTTATTATGAAAAAAATACTTACAAAAATTATGGCAGCAGGGCTTTCGCTCGCTCCAATTGCAGTATTCGCCCAAGGAACAATTAGTCCTCTAACGCCAAGCGGTGGCGTCCCCGTGGCAAATGTCGGCGCATTGTCAGGGCTTTTGCAGACGCTAGCTCGGTTTTTCGGTACTCTTATTATGGCAATTGCCGTATTTATGATTCTATATGCCGCATTTAAATTTATTACCGCGGGAGATAATGAGGATAGCGTTGGACAAGCCCGCACTATGCTTACCTATGGCGTTATCGGAATTGTTGTCGCTTTAATCGCATTTAGCATCCCGTCTCTTGTTGCAAGCATTTTTGGCGGAGCCGTGCTTAATTAAATATTTTCTATCTGTGTACCAAAAAACCCCCGAAATAGGGGGTTTTTTATTCATAAAAACTTATCCACAGTTATGGATAGGCGCTGTTTACAATGGACGCCGCCCTTGATAAACTATACATAGAGATAATTTTTGAACGATGAGTGAAAATGAGGACTCGGCAGTTTTTCGCCTTTTGCGGAAAATTCATCCTCACGGCATTACAATGCCACATCAACACTCACCCTCAAAAAATATCTCGCCCATTTTGCTCCTTAAAATAAAATACTTCCTCTCTCATTATGAGCCCCGCGAAACCGCCGGGCTCTTTTTTTAATAACAGCTTTTACTAATAAATTTTAGAGTTTTGTGATGTTGTTTTTGGGTGGCCAACGGGATTCGAACCCGTGATGAGAGCTCCACAAACTCTAGTGTTACCGCTACACTATGGCCACCATATTTTTTTACTCTTCTTTTTTCAAGCCTCTTCAAGGGTAATCCATTCGCTTTTGATGGCGAAAGTCAGGGTTTTCTTATGCCTGCTGGCACATTTGAAAACTCTTCGATTCCTATACGCGAGCAAAGCAGTTTGCTCGCTCTCGGGAGTGTCCCCTCGATAGGAATCGAACCCATATCAACGCCTTAGAAGAGCGCTGCTCTATCCATTGAGCTACGAGGGGAAAATCGCTTTCCAACACGCCACACCAACTAACAAGACGGATAGCAAAAGTGATCAAAAGATAAAAAGCTCAATACCGCGCCCACAATATCACAAAATCATTCAAAAAACAATATAAACGCCTATTATATTAAAACGGATTTTTTACCGATGGCAACTCTTTTCGCAAACGATTAAACTGTTCTGCGCGAATATCAAGAAGCTCATTAACCCTAAAAACAACTGACGCATCAAATTGCCCCCGAAACTCTTTTTCATCTATCGCTCCCACGCCACCATTGAGATTGCGTGCGGTATAAAATACATAAGAAGAAAATCCGATAACAACCGTAAGCGCGCTAATGAAAAACAATACATACCACTCTTCAAAAAATTTTTGCCACTGTATTTCGCTTAATTTTATATTAAGTTTTAGATTCATAAATTTAAAATTATTTTTTAATTCGTACTATAATATCAATCGCCATTTTTGAAATCGTTGTCCGCGTAAGCCGTCCCGAACTGCTCACACCCGGAACAGACTCCCCAGCAAATACATCTGCCATCCCAGAAGAAGACACATGCGCGCTTACAAAAGTTATCTGATATGGAAGAAGCTCGAGAACCCTTAAGTAGTGAAACAATCGCGGGAAGTCTCCTTCCGCTATAATTTGAAATTTTTGAAGTCCGTCTTTTGGAGCATCGTGAACAAGAATTTTTGCCTGAACGCCCTGCTCTCGCCCAAGCTCCTCAATAAGCTCAATAAATGGTAATGGAGAATTAATATCCAAAATCGTTTTCTCTACTCTCTTCAGAGTCGCGTCTTCCTTGTGAATTGATCGTCCGATACCGAGAAAATATTCGCGCCGGCGGTCAAAATATGCGATTTTTTTCTGCGCTTCGGAAATTTCATTTTCAAAAGCAATGATTTTTTCATATAACGGTTTCACGATAAAAAAAGCCGTCCCCGCATTTATTGTGCCGAGCAAAAGAAAAACAACCAACACTGTTTTATTTTTTAAAAATATATAAAATTTCATTACTTTTGTACGCCAACTTTTATACTAAACGGTATATTTGAATTCAAAACAAAACTTGTAAGAGGAATGGCGATATTTTTTATTCGTGGAACGCTCTTCATGGCGACTTCCATCTGAACAAGGGCTGATCGAGTATTTGCAAAACCGTCAAGCGAAAGCTCTAAGGCGACCGCGTCAAACTTCATAGTAGTAACGATAATGCCTGACGGAAGCGCACGCAGAATATCAGAAAAAATACCCGAAAATGATCCAGCCGATCCAGTACCCCTTTTAATGTCTTCCGCGTTCTTGTTCAGCTCAACAAGCGAAACGCGAATTTCTTCAATTTGTTTCACAAACGGACTTTCTTCGGTAATTTTTAAATTATAAAAAATATCATCTCTTTGAAATGCTAAGAAAAAATATGACGGAATAAGAAGAAATACAGTAAGTGTGTACAAGGCAAAAATACTCCAGCCCCACACAAGAACAATCTTCGTCTTCCGATACCCATCAATTCGATTTTTTTCTTCAGGCGGAAGAATGTTAAAATTGAGCATTAAGAATTATTAAAATATTTCTATAAAAAGCCCTAAACGCTTTGCGTGGAAAGATCATGCGCTCTTTATCCCCCGAAGCGCCAAACCGAGCGCCGTTGTGAATGAAAGGGAGTCGTGTTCTAAAAGTGGGTGTTCTGATTCGTTGGAGAAAAAACGTAAAGACCTCCCAAGCTCAACATGGAGTTTCGTTCGCTCCGCAATCGCCTCCATAAGCCCAAAAAGATATGCATCACCTCCACACAAAACAATTTTTTGTACACTATTTTCCTTTTCGTGTGTATGACGCGGATGCCGCTCAAAAAAATTAATATTTTTTTCTAGCTCATCAAGAATAATAGCAACGAGCGGCTCAAGTGCCCGAAACACCACCCCTCCCATCTCTTTTTCTGAGAGCCCGATTTTTTTCTTTATTTTTTCCGCCTCGGCAGGATCAATTGATAAAGCATCGCGAATTGATTTTTCAAAATCGCGACCACCAATTGGAACAGTTGAAGCAAATACAAGCGATTGATCAGCGTAAATAATAAAGCCTGATTTTGTCCGTCCAACATCAACATATAACAACGCCTTCTGTCGCTCTGTGGAATCGCTCAGCGCTCGAATAATTCCATGGGACTCAAGCTCAAGTGCAACAACTCGCGTATCCGCGTTGCGAAAAACTCGCATATAAGAATCAACAACCTCTTTCGGATACGCAACGACGGCGATATCCCGATGATCAAATATTTTCATATCAGGCGTTCTATCTTCATAATCAAAATACATCTCTAATGCGGAAAGCGGAATACTACTTTCCGCCTCAAACCGAATCGCGTTTTTAAGCTCTTCTTTATTATCAATATGCGGAACCTGGATCGCCTTAATGAACGCTTTTTCTTCCGGCAAAGCGCCAACGATATAATGAGTTTTACCTTTTTGTACCCGCGCGAGCGATCGTTCAATGATTTTAGAAAGCTCCTGTTCTTTCTTAATCTCTCCCAATTCAACAATCCCCTGGGGGATTGGTTCATTTCCAAAAAACTCAATTAAAGGCGGTCGTGCAAATTGACGCCGCGCCTTTACAAAATGAATTGACGCGTCTGATATGTCCACGCCAATAACAGGAAATGAAAAAATGTCCGACTGAATATAGCGAAAATAATCAAAAAGCTTCATGCTTGTTATTATACCATACTCAAAGACACACAAAAGCCCCGCGCAAAACAAAATTTTGCACGGGGCTTTTTTCTATCAATCAATTACTATTCATAAAAAAATCCTACTCAACCTCCTCCCAAGAAACTACCGAATATTGATCGGATGTGAGAGGAAAATCCGGCGGAGGAGCGTAGAGAAGATTGGCATCATAGATAATAACGCGTGTTTGATATCCTGTGCCATCCGTATATGCAAAGCCATACCGTTTACTCGTTGTAATCGCTCCGGTAAGCGTAATTGAACTTCTGATATATTCCGGACCGCATGATGACCCATAATAGTATCGTCCGATCCTTCCAGTTTTGGCAACGAGCGCCCCATCAATAAGAAGTGCGTTATTGCTTTTAAGCCCGATATTGATGTTTTCCTGTGCGATAAGCCCCAAAACATCCGCGCCGTCATACCGCGTATATGTAACATTTTTATTGATTGTAATGCTTGTGTTGGTGCTTACATTCTCCGGAAAACGCGCCGAAACGATATTTAAACGCGCCCCGTCAATTCGTCCCTCTATCCAAAAATTATCTTCAACAAAAATAATTCCATTTGCTGGAAATGTATAATTTCCAAGAAGCGTCTGCGCCAAAATGCTCCATGTTCCCCACTTTGATTGCGTACTCCCACATCCTCCCGGAGGTCCTAAAACGCTTGTTACCCGATACAAATCAAATGTATCATTCGTTTTCAAAACAATGTTATATCCCTGTGTTCCTGAATTTGCGAAATACCGACCCCCTGCTTGCGCTTTTGTTTTAAGAGCGGAGAGATCCGCAGTAAGTCCAGCAAAATCAAGTTGGGGAACGGGAAACTTTCTTCCTGCGAGAAAAATATCAGCTCTATTCGGCACAGTGGCGGGTGGCAACGGATCAATTGGAGATACATGCGTATGAACACCAAATTCATTCCCACCGGGATGATCGGGGTCATCAAATGTGCTGACAGCGCTTGAAAGCAGATTATGAGCAAGGCCATCAAAACGGATTCCTTTATTTGAGTAAATTTCGCCAAAAACTTCAGTGCCAGGACCAAAACGCATAAAATCGTCTGCGGCAAAAGCATACTTCGCCCATGATGGAACGGCAAATTGAACTCTTATTTTTCGCTTAATGAGTGGATTAGCGAGCATAACTCCCTCGGAAAGAACGGTGACAAGCGTGGATCCTATCGGGGGCGGAGTAATGGTCAATGAAAATGTTCCTATCTGAACGCCGTTCTTATCATAATATGAATGCGTATATGGCCCAGGACCTCCGGTGCCGTCCTGAAAATCCTGTGGCGCATGCGCCAAATGCCACCTATAATATTCAGCCCCCGCCTCGGCAACAACAACAGCCTCTCCACGAACAGAAAGCTGACGAGTTGCTTTTATATGTAGTGCCGCCCATTGCACAAGCCCGCCGATAAGAATTGTTGAAAGGGCGGAAAAAACAATAATAGGAACGACAATCTGCCCGCGATTGTTAAAAACCGTAAAACATGAAGCGTGTTTTTTTCCGCCAGAGGCGGATAATTCATTGTTTATGTTTTTTGTGTTCATTTCGCAAGTTATATTATTTGATATTTTTAAACTCGAAATTTTTTATTCATCGTTCCTTATTTGGAATACGCGTTCATTGAAAACGGAGATTTCTTATGTTTACTTGAGTTGAAAACATGACCTGTCCTGGTGGTTTCGGGCCATTTGGATCAAGGCTCATCGTCATTCGTATAAATCGTATAAGCGAAACATCAATTGGTACTGAAAGTGGCGTTGAGGTTGAGGTGGTTAAATTATAATACGAAAAGACGGTTGTTGTCGCGACAAGATCAGAAACGATATCCGAGATAATTTCGTTTGCCGGATTATACGCCAAGGGAAGCCCCGTCGGCTTTATGATTCCTTTTTTTAATATCGCACCCGAAAGAAAATACCGAATCCGCTCCTTGAGCGCGTCATTATCAATATCCGCAAAAAACGAAAGTTCTGTACCGTTTGCCGACTCAATAAGATACCCACCAACACTTGACGGGGACGCTGACCGAACTTCATCAGTAAAACTTTTAAAAATTTTTCGTATCTGATTTTCACGCGAGAGCCCTCCTTCAACGAGCCTATTAAGTTGAAAAAAATCACTTTGAAATCCAACGAGAGCCATCGCAATAAGACTAAAAATCCCAACAGCAATAACCGCCTCAATTAATGTCATGCCGTCTATGTTTTGCTTCTTCTGTTCCATATGTGTATACGCGGATGCATTAAGGATTCAGCAGTACATCCAGCTTTTGAAAATCAGGATTAATTTCTATTGCCGTACTCATTGCCTGATATGACGGGTGCGTAATGTCAATGGTATATGCTCCACCCACAAGACCATTAAAGAACGCCTGTCCGGGCGGTATGCACGAAGTTGTAAAAGTAAATGAAACATCAGAAACAAGCGGTGTTGAAGTCGCGGTCACAGTAGAAAGAAAGGCCTTGTACCGCATATAGCGACTACCGTTGTGATTACTAATATCGGTATTCATGGTTGTGTAATATGTACCATTCGTAGAATCCGGACCAACAAAATTCCATGTCGCATTATCAACATTCGTCGCTATTTGAAATTTCACGGAATTAAGACCTGTTTCTGGTGGTTGGCTTATAGATACCCACGAAATATTGTGAAAATTGCTCGCACTTCCAAGATCAAACGCAGAAGATTCAAGCCATCCGAACGGTTGATAATCCCCCCCCAGACTTACAAGTTTGATTTCTCCAGCCGGTGGACCGATGTATATATTGCCATCAGATGTCCAAAATTTGGTCATATCGGTCGTCGTCGCTTGTCCCGACCCACCTGACCAGTCGGTCTGGGGAATTGATCCTCTGCCTGTGATTACCTGCGTTGAAAATCCTGTTTTTGAAAGAGCAACTGTCGCTCCAGTAACGGGAAGGCTCGTCCCGGAATCTTTGACTGTTACAAGAACGCTCTTTGGATTTTTTGTTTCAATGAGTAGTTGAAGGTTTTGTGTAGTATTTGGTGAAATGGTAATCGGAGTAAGCGGAATAGCGCCGGCGAGATCATACGCAGAATCAATAATTGAAAATTCATAGGTATCCCACTCAAGATTTGGAAAAATTCGCGAGCCCGTCATATCCGTAATACTTGTCGTTGAATATTTTAAAACATCAGGAACGCCAGTGCCGATCAATTTTGATCCATCAATATGAAAATCAACACCGGCTACTGATCCGCACACCTGATTTCTTGTTGAAAGATTTATCGTGCTTGTGCGATCAATGGCAAAAGTTGCCTGTGTAACAACCCCCGCATCAACTGTTGCGTCTGCTTTGATTGGATTGGGATTCCCCACCCCCGGAGCGTGTGTTTTATCGGTAGAGTAGCCTAATTTCGTTGCAGTAATCCCGTATCCGCCGACAGACGGCGGAACATCAACAAGCTGGAGCATTCCCTGATTATTCGTCACATCATCAATCACAAGGTCTGGATTTAATATTGTGTTTTCAACACGAACGGTTGCCTGCGGAACAGGAGACCCATTCGCGTCAATAACTTGAATAAATAAAGCGCCTCCCCCCGATGAAAGCTCAAGGTCTTTAGGAGCTATAGTTGTCGTCTGCCGAACTGGAATAAAATTTTTGCAATTCGCGCATGTGATTTCAACCTCAAACAATCTATAATCCGCGGGGGCTGTGTCATTATTTGTCGTGCTTCCGATTGTCCCGTCAAACAGATCGTCAATATTTCGCACCGTTCGCATAACGGTAAACTGCGTGCCATTTTTTATTACAACGCTGGATGAAGCGAATTGACCCGGTGGATACCCGCCAAGAATACCAACATTTTGAAATTGAGCATTACGCGCAAGCTCAATTTCATCATTTACAACCGACAACGCCGTATTTTTTATCTTAACACCACGAACGCTTTCTGAAATTGTAAAATACCCACGATACACACCTATAGCAACAATTGCCAAAAGTGCCCCGCCGATAACAGCTTCTATTATAGTAAACCCACGCGTTTGACGCATAATATTCACCAATTTATTTGTAAAACACACGAATGCATAACCCGCTTCTCACAAGCATCTTTTACCAAAGACTGTCCTTCTTTGACGAAAGATGTTTCTAATTAAATACTTCCCAACGAAGAATAAATCGGTTGCATAACGGAAATCGCAAAAAATCCAACCGCACCCCCGATAAAAACCATAAGAAACGGCTCAATAATGGATGAAAGATTTTTTGTGGTCTCGGTAATATCCTGTTCAAAAAAAATGGCTATATCTAAAAGCAATTCTGATGTTTTGCCGGTTTCCTCTCCCGCCGAAACCATCTCGGCAACAAGTGGATCATAAAGATCGCTATGCGCGTGAAAAAAGCTTCCCATTGTTTTTCCCTGCGTAATCTCTTTTGAAAGCTCTTCAAGAGAAGCCTTATAGCGCGCGCTTCCGACAATATCCCGAGCGATTTCAAGCGAGCGAATAATTGGCGTTCCGCTCGCAAGAAGATACGAAAGCACGCGCGTGATGCGCGCAACATTCATTTTTCTAATAAGCCCCCCAAACAAGGGGATGCGAAGCGCAAAACCGTCCCACAGTGGTCTTCCGAATTCCGAACGAATAAACCGCACGAAAAGAAAAATAAAAAATATGATACCAATGAAAATAAAAAACGCATACCCGACAAACGCATCACTTAATCCTATAATAAGGCGCGTTGAAAGCGGAAGCTCAACATTCAAATCTGTAAGAGATTGCGCCAAAGTCGGTACCACATACACCATCATTAAAGCTCCAATAATAAAAAGAATGGCAAGGATAATCGTTGGATAAAGCATTGCACCGCGAACACGCGCCCGAAGATCATGATCCTTTTTTATCTGTCGCGCCAAAAGAAGCATTATGTGATCAAGCTTTCCAGAAGCTTCTCCTGCCTGAACCATATTCACGAAAAAATCACCAAAAATTTTATTGTACTGTGATAGCGCTTCAGAAAATGGCTTGCCCTTAACAACATCCTCCATTACGCGCATGATGACATTTCTAAAATTTTCGCTTTTTGTTTCTTCCCCAATCGCCGAAAGCGCGCGCGTCAAAGGAAGTCCAGCGTGAATCATAACCGAAAGATTTTTTGTGAACACAAGCCGTTCAAACAAGCTCACCCCCCGAAGATTTTCAAACCATGTCGCAACGCGCGTCCATGCGTCTTTCTTGCCAACGCTCATGTCTTCACTAACATCAACAACAAGAAATCCCTCTTCTTTTAGCGAATTCCTTAGCTCTTCCTTGTCTTTTGCTATTTTTTCGCTTGAAAACTGTTTTCCGATGCGATTAATGACCGTGTATGAATAGAGTGGCATACACGCAGTATACCACATACAAATCAATTTTCCGCGCTATCACAATCCTTTTGCTGAAAAAATAAAATGCGGTATACTTTATAGACGCGCTATGAGACTCTCAGATCAAAAATTAAATATTTTCACGGAATGCAGGATTGAGAGATTGGGCATCTTAGAATGCCCGCCGTTTCTTTTTATTTTGATGGGAGTTGTCAATATCATCTCTATTTTCGCAACATATCAAGTTGCGACTCGTGCGTCCGATGAACCGGAAATTGCGGCTCTCGCGGCAACTATCGTTGCGGCTATGGTTTTTTTAATTGGAAACTCCGTTGTATTTGGTTTTAATAAAGTCGTTGAAGCGAATAAGATGAAAAGCGAATTTATTGGCATTATTTCTCATCAATTGCGTTCACCTCTATCAATTTTTAAATGGACGCTTGGCGCCATTGAAGAAGACCTTCAAAAAGAACTCGTAAAAACGGGTACCCAAGCGTCTATTCTTACGCTCAACGAAACAAATCAGCGAATGATCAACCTTGTCAACATCCTCCTTGAAGTCAACCGCCTTGAATCAAACCGCTTTTCATTAAACAAAGAATTGTTTTCGCTTGAAACCCTAACAAAAGAACAAGTTGCGGGACAAAAAATGTACGCCGAACCGATGGGACTTCAAATTGAGCTTGTGTCTGAATATTCGGATGTCGTGAACGCCGATACCAACAAAATTCAAATGGTCATTCAAAACCTACTTGACAATGCAATTCGCTACTCAAAAACCGGCGGGCTCATTACCATACGAATTGAGCGTGATAAAAAATCCATCATATGGAAAATAATTGATATGGGGCTTGGCATTTCACCGGAAGACAAAAAACACATCTTTACAAAATTTTATCGGGGAGCAAATGCCCGCGCCTATCAATCCGAGGGTAACGGCATTGGTCTTTATATCGCAAAAACAATTATTGAAAATCACGGCGGAAGCATTGGATTTTTCTCAAATAAAGGGATCGGAACGACTTTTTGGTTTACCCTTCCAATAAACAACACCGCTAAAAACGCGAATTCTGCTTTTTTTCATAAAATTTAAGGTTAGCGCATTATAAAAAAATGAACATTCTTTTTATTGAAGACGAGCCAAACCTCCAACAAATTCTTTCAAAAGCATTTGCGAAAGAAGGGTTTTCAATTGTACAAGCGTATGACGGAGACCGTGGGCTCCAGCTTGCGCGAGAAACAAAGCCAGATCTCATCCTTTTAGACATTATTCTTCCTAAAAAAGATGGTTTTGCGGTTCTTACAGAATTAAAAAAGACAGACGAAACAAAGAATATACCGGTTGTTGTGCTCACGAACCTAGACAGGGACGAGGACATTGAACGCGTTCTTGAATTAGGAGCTCTCACCTATCTCATTAAAACAAACTACGAAATAAAAGACATCGTTCAAAAGGTCAGAAAGATTTTGGAGTCAAAGGCGTAATTCTTTATTACGGCTAGCGATGAGCGAAATGAAGCCAGCAAGGATTCATTTCGTCAGCGCGAAGACGGAACAAGGGTCAATACCGCGTGGCTCTGCCACGCGAGAAAACGAACGAAGCGAGTTCCGACGATACCTCGGGACTTTGCCCCGAGGAGCTTTATTTCTTATCCCTTATCCCCTATTCATTATTTTTCAGCGTTTCACGATTCAAATTAATACCATTTATCCGCATAATCTAAAATTTCGTACAAAGCTTACGCGCGGGATGAATCCTACGCACATAAGAACAACTGAGTATACTGTGTTTTTTGTTTTATATAAACCAATGTATATGCACGCATATTATACAATCTAATAAGAGAATGGCGCATGCAAAGCGCGTATCGTTCTTATATGTGGGATGAATAAAATTGATAATTCACAACTCCGATCTTTTTTGGAAGATGTAGGTAAAATTTCCCCCGAACAACTTGACGGGCTTTTTCGTGAAGCAAAAAAATCAAACACATATCTCGGCATGCTTCTTTTAGAAAAAAAATTAATCTCTGAGGAAGAGCTACAGAAGCTTGAAGCGTATATTCTCGGAATTCCGTTTATTGATTTCGCGCATGAACGAATAGACGAAGAAACTCTTCACCTCATTCCCGAGTCAATTGCAAAAAAATATAATATTATTGCGTATAAAAAAACGGCGACAGATCTTCAAATCGCGATGCTTGATCCAAGCAACATTGAAGTAATTGAATTTATTAAAAAGACCACAAATTTAAAAATTCTTCCACGACTTACAAATATAGAATCAATCCGAGAAGCTCTAAAACAATACAGAAAATCTCTTGAGATTGAATTCGAAGAAATTCTTGGCGATACAGGCGAGACACGCGGAGCCGATATCACGCATATTCAAAAAGAAAATGCCAACGGCGAAGAACCAAATACCGAGGAATTAAAAAAAATCGCAGAAGACCTGCCGATTGTAAAAATCGTTGACACGCTCATACAGCACGCGATTCTTGAACGCGCAAGCGACATACATATAGAACCAAATGAACAGGATGTTATCGTTCGCTACCGCGTTGACGGGATTCTTCATGACGCGATGACTCTTCCAAAAAAAGTAGCACGCGGAGTCGTCGCCCGCATCAAGGTAATGTCAAATTTAAAGATTGACGAACACCGCCTTCCACAAGACGGGAGATTCAAGCTAGAAACGCGCGAACATAAAGTTTCGTTCCGCGTTTCAATACTTCCGATTTTTGACGGTGAAAAAATCGTTATTCGCCTCCTCCCGGAAGATGCGAAAGGATTTTCTTTGACCGAAATTGGCTTCCGAGGAGACGCACTAGAAAAAGTCCAGCAATACATCAAGAAGCCTACGGGAATCATTCTTGTCACAGGGCCGACAGGCTCAGGAAAAACAACAACGCTCTATACCATTCTGGACATCCTAAACTCACCCGATGTTAATATTTCAACAATTGAAGATCCGATAGAATACCGCATGCCACGCGTAAACCAAACGCAAGTAAAACCAGAAATCGGACTTTCTTTTGGATCTGGATTGCGCGCACTCCTGCGTCAAGACCCGAATATAATTATGGTCGGAGAAATTCGTGATGAAGAAACGGCGAAACTTGCAATCAACGCCGCACTCACCGGTCACCTCGTTCTATCCACTATACACACAAACTCAGCCTCAGGAACTCTTCCGCGCCTTCTTGAAATGGGCATTGAACCGTTTCTTATCGCTTCAACCGTAAATCTCATTATTGCACAACGGCTCGTCCGACGGCTCTCTGGAGCAAAAAAGCGCATTCCAATAGAAAAAAACGCGATTCCCCACATCACACAACGGATCAACATAGAGCGCGTTGTAAAATTCCTTCAGAAAGAACGCGTGATTGATCAAAAAACGTCATTTGAAAAAATTCTTTGGTCCGAACCAGAAAAAACAGAAGAAGTCCCAACGGGTTACAAGGGACGAATCGGCATCTACGAAGTTTTAGAAGTTACTGAAGCAATCAAAGAAATCATTACAAAACAAGGAACCGCTGACGCTGTTGAAAAAAAGGCCCGCGAAGAAGGAATGATTACAATGCTTGAAGACGGAATTTTAAAAGCCGCCGAAGGAGTAACAACGCTTGAAGAAATCTTGCGCGTTACTTCTGATTAAATAACTTTTTTGTAAACAAAAACCACTGCTCAAGAGAAAGCTCGCTCGCGCGAGCCTTTTCATTAATTCGCAATTCTAAAAAAAAACTGCTCATTTCTTCCATTGAACGACTCAGGGAATGTGCAAAATTTCGAATAAGAAATTTTCTTGGATGCGAAAAACCCGCACGAAGAACTATAAAAAAATTATCTTGGGAAACGCAATGTTTCAAAAATTGCTGCCGTGAAATACCTGAAACAGAAAGAACGGCAGAATCAACCTTCGGGGAAGGGAGAAAGTGCTGTCGTGGAACATCCACAATGATCCGCGGAACGCCAAACGCCTGAATTGAAACGGACAAAAGTGAATTGTGGGGCTCGTTTGCGATAATTCGGTCTGCAACCTCTTTTTGAACCATAAATATAATTTCTTGTGGCAAAACCTTCTCATTTTCAAATGTTTTTCTAAAAATATACGCGGTAAGGTAATATGGGATATTTCCGATAAGACTATATGGATTTCCTTTCGCATATTCGGTGAACGAAATATCGCGCGCGTCTGCGTTCACAAGCACGCAATTTTTTATATTTCGTTTTTTGATTTCTTTCCGTAAGGACTCTGCCAAAAACCTATCCTTCTCAATTATGATGAGGCTTTTTGCGCGAGCGACAATACGAAAAGTCAAAACCCCCTCCCCCGGTCCAATTTCAATAATCGCATCGCTTGATTCATAGTGAATCGCGTCTGCGATTAAATCCGCAATCTCCGGCGATTGCAAAAAATTCTGCCCAAATTTTCGTTGATGAGAGTAGGTTGACATATACACAAAATACCAATATGAATAACAATAGAACCTTACCAAACACAATCTAAAAAAGCGAGGTGACGCGTGGGCATTATTATTTTGGTTATTGTTATTTTATGCGCGTTTTTCTTTTTCGAGCAATGGACGAGGAAACAATAATGACGCTTTCAAAAAGTTGCAGAACTATCACACAAAGATACGAACAGCCCATGGCTTTTCTTCTCGAAAGATACCTTGAAACGAATCGTTGTGCACAAGCGTTCTTTGAGTGTGGATACGAAAAAGATATTTATATTGATCATATTACTCCGCGAACAAAGCTTCCTTTGCAAGAAAAAGCAAAAATATTTGAAAGAATCGGATACCGCTTTATATGTCGTTATTCGTATCCGAAAGATGGGTGGTTCGCATATGTTTATACATTTGAAAATCAAGAAAATCGTCCGCTTTCATATCCCTATCATCCCGTTATTTTCACGGATAAAGCTTATTCATTTCACGGCGCATATGGACAAGCCGCACGAAAAAACCCCATTCCTAATTGGATCGATGAATTCCCAGAAAATAATCGAGAAAATTTTCTTCTTCATCATGTCGCATGCCGTGTGTACAACATCGAAAACGCTGTCAAAAAAATGGAATCGGACGGACACATGTTTGCGAGAAAATCCGATGGCTCACTTGCCATCCTTTCTGGATATGCTGGAAAATTAAAACAGATATTTTCAAAACCAGAAATGCTCATTGGCGCCAAAAGCAAAAAGCTTATATCTGGCACAGCATTTGAACTGATATACCGACACCAATCGCTCAACGGCTGGGACTTTATAAAATCTCAAGCGAGCGATCTTATGATGAAACAATCAGTCGAAAGTTTATGAGCGTTGATCTGACTTTCATTTTCAATCATCCGTACTCATATAAAAATCCCCTCTTGCGAGGGGATTTCTTTGTGCTGGTTAGAGAACAGCTTCTTTCAATTGCTTTGCCGCACGAAACTTTGGGGCGGTCTTTGCGTTAATATGGATCTTTTCGCCCGTCTTCGGGTTAATGCCCTCACGAGCTGCGCGCTTCATAACCTTGAAAACGCCAAATCCCGCGACTTTAACCTGATCGCCACTGACCATCGCTTTCTGGATCGCGTCAAAAATCATATCAACGAGCTCCAATGAATCTTTCTTTGTACCATTCGTCTTCGCCATAACGAGTTCAGCAAGTCCTTTTTTGTCCATTTTTTAGTAACAAGCAAAACGCGACATGAGACAAGGGGTTTCCGCATCTCTTGGTGGGTATTTCTTGTTGCTTTTTATATTATAACTTTTAATTTTTCTGCCAAAGGCAGATAATTTCTAAAAACGAAGACCGTTTCTTCAATGAAAACATTTTAGCAATATGCGAGTATTTACGCAACTTTTTGTGCAAGCGACTTATCAACAACCTCCCTTAAGCGTTTTACACTGATAGCGCGCCCCGTTTCATTGTTGATGTCAATAAGTACCGCGTTAATTTCATATGGAGGCGCAACGGCAATATCTGTTTTTGCTGAAAGCTGGGAAACAAGGCGTCCAAGATTCAATTTTACATCTTCTCCGATAATAGAAATATGCGGTCCAACCATTCCAACATCTGAAATAAATGCCGTCCCCTTACTCAAAATCCGCTCATCAGCCGTCGGCGTATGCGTATGGCTCCCCACAACAGCAGAAACTCGCCCATCCAAATACCACCCCATAGCAATCTTCTCCGAAGTAGCTTCAGCGTGCCAATCAACAAAAATATGTTTTATATCGGAATATTTCGCTAAAACAGCGTCAACGACAGGAAAAGGCACCTGATACACTTTTTTCATGTGGACATTTCCGATGGCGTTGATAATAAGAAGTTTTTTGCCTACCACTTCGCGAATTAAAAAACCCCGCCCGGGTATATGGGGCTGAAAATTAATTGGTCTAATAAGAGCAAGCGATTCATCTGCAAGAATTTTAAGCGCGTCAGGACCATCGGTCGCGTGATTACCCGTGGTAACGACATCAATACCCGCTTCAAAAATTTCTTTAATTGTTCGCTCGCTGATTCCCTTCCCATGAGAAACATTCTCACCGTTGGCAATAACAATATCGGGGCTATATTCTTTTTTCCAGAGTGGAATGATATAGCGAAGCGCCTCTCTCCCCGGCCGTCCCACCACATCTCCAAAAAAGAGTATTTTCATAATTGCTTAGTGTTCCATTCTAAAATTAAAGGTTGGGAACAAAAAATTGAAAAGTTTATCGTGCGTATTCAATCGCGCGCATTTCGCGGATGACATTTACTTTAATTTCTCCCGGGTATTTAAGATCCTGCTCAATTTTAAGAGCAATATCCCGCGCAAGAGTCCGCGCTTCAAGATCGCTTATCTTTTCCGGCGTTACGAACACGCGAATTTCACGACCCGCCTGAATCGCGTATGATTTTTCAACGCCTTCAAAAGAATTGGTAATCGCTTCAAGTTCCTGCAAACGGCGAAGATAATTTTCTACTGAATCGCGCCGTGCTCCGGGACGCGACGCAGATATTGCGTCAGCTGTTTGAACAATAATTGATTCCAAAGTTTCATATGGATACTCTTCGTGATGCGACTGCATGGCTTGAATAACGGGCTTTTCAACGCCAAATTTCGCGAGAATACGCCGACCAATTTCAACATGCGTTCCCTGTATTTCGTGATCAACTGCTTTCCCGATGTCGTGTACGAGCGCGCCAAATTTTGCAATACGAATATCTCCACCCAATTCTTCGGCGAGCATTCCAGAAATATGCACCATTTCCATAGAGTGCATAAGAACATTCTGTCCATAGCTTGTGCGAAACTTCAGACGCCCAATAAGATGAAGAAGCTTTGGATCAAGATTAAAAATTCCCGATTCATATGCGGCCGCCTCTCCGATTGATTTCAGTTGTTTCTCCATTTCCGCCTTTGATTTTGCCACCACCTCTTCAATGCGAGCCGGCTGAATGCGTCCATCTACGACAAGTATCTCAAGCGCTGCGCGCGCGATCTGCCGTCGCACAGGGTCAAACCCCGAAATAACGACTGCTCCGGGGGTGTCGTCAACAATAATCTCAACGCCCGCGGCGCGCTCAAGGGCACGGATATTTCTCCCCTCGCGACCTATAATCTTCCCCTTGATATCATCGTTGGGGATAGCGACAACAGTCGTTGTTACCTCGGAAGCAGTTGAGGTCGCCAATCGTTGAATAACCGTTGAAAGAATGTTTTTAGCTCTCCGTTCCAAATCTTCAATACCCGTCGTTTCAAGCTTGCGCAGACGAAGCATGAGATCATCCGCATGATTCTGCTCAATTTTCCGGAAAAGCTCTTTCTGAGCCTCTTCTCGCGAGAGCATTGCAATTCGTTCAAGCTCTTTTGAAATTTTCTCTTTTTCTGTCTCAAGTTCTCTTTTTAGTCCAGTAGCCTTTTCAATCTTTTCTTCGGCGTCCTTATTCTTTACATCAAGATCGTTCAGTTTCTTATCCAAAAATACCTCGCGCGACTGCACCCGTTCCTCTGTTTTTCGAACCTGCGTTTCACGGTCACGAATTTCGTTTCGTGCTTCTTGGAGAAACTCCGAAGCGTTATTTTTTGCCTTAAAAATTATTTCTTTTGCCTCTTGTTTTGAATCCTCAACAAATTTCTGAACTTTTGCTTCAATTGAATTTTTTCGTTTACGCACGACAAGCTGTCTAACAATATAACCAACAAAAAACCCAACCGCAATTGAGGCAATACTTATAGCAATAATAATTGGTAGTGACATATTCTTCCGGCAAAGAAGGTTTGGAAGAAATTGAGAAACCTACATGTGTGTGTCGTGCCTAACGGTGAAGATGTGATTGTCCGTAGAGATACGCATCAATCAAGTTCCGTTCTAATTCCCGACATATTACAAGGCGTTATCAAGATTATCAAATCAACGGTCTTCATCTACCCCTCCTCCGTGTTGCGAGAGAATCAGAACAACGACACCTATCCGCCACGAGCAGACAAAAAACTTAATGCAATTTACTAAATTGACATTTTTTTGTGTGAAAACATGTTTAGGTTTGTGGGATGCGTTGTGAAAATAAATACGAACACTATTCATCCCACACATAGGTTCTATGCGAAATCTTTTTGATCTTGCAAATACTACTATGTGTGGAATTCACGAAACGTTCCGAATATCAACTTCTGAAAACTTCTTTGTTTGTATAAAAATTAAAAATAATACACCATAAGTGTACTAAAAATTAGTCAAAAAAGCAATACGGTGTATGCGTCCAGCGCATATGGCGTATTGTGAGTTCAAGAAACCTGTATGACGGCATAGAGTAGAAAACGCACTACATAGATTGTTTTTAGGAAGGAGCATACAATGAAAATTGCTCGTTTCATAGGCGTTACTATTGGAATAGTGCTCATATCAAGCGCGGTTGACATGGTTTACGCGCCTGAAAAATTTATTTACGGGATTTTGATTGGGGGTACGGGACTGTGCTGTATAGTCATATTCGCATATCGCGATGTCATTATATTTCGCGCAGAACATATCCACGGAGGACTCACAGAACTAGATCCTTTAAAAGTATACGAACGATTGTTTATTCGCAAAGAGCTTAGCGTTAAAGAGCCTTGCCTCGTCGTATTTAGAATCCTTAACGAGAAAAAACGCTATAAAACATTCACGATGCATGCGCCTCCAAGATACTTTAAAGTTACGGACAATGGCGATACCATCCCATATCTTTGGCAGATCAAGGGTGGAAAAAAAACACTTCCAAATCTCGCAAAAATATATTTGTTTCCAAAAAACCGTCCGTAAGCGCACAGCTTACGGATTTTTTTTACCAAAAACAAAGAATTTAAGAGTAATTATTATGCTTTTTTGTACTTACGGTAGGAAAAAGATTCGTTATGCAAAAACCCAAAAAATAAGGTATAATAAAACAACGCACATGAACGAAAGTCAATTATCTAAAAAAATATATCGCACTATCGTCCTGCTTGTCTTGGACGGTTTTGGAATATCAAATGAAAAATACGGCAACCCAATTTATGAAACCCCGAAGCCAAATCTTGATTTTATTGAAAAAAAATTTCCTTTTACAACCCTTCAGGCATCAGGAACTGCCGTCGGTCTTCCGTGGGGAGAGTCGGGAAACTCCGAAGTCGGGCACTTAACGATTGGCGCGGGCACGGTAGTCTATCACCACCTTCCACGGATCGTTTCTGCGATTCAAGATCAATCTTTTTTTTCAAACGAAGCACTTGTTGGGGCCGCGGAGCATGTTAAAACATTTAAAACTCGCTGCCATATCATTGGACTTGTTTCATCAGGATCTGTGCATAGTTATATCGATCATTTTTACGCGCTTTTTGAATTTGTAAAACTTCAGCAATTGCCAGAAGTTTTTTTACACATCATTACAGATGGAAAAGACGCGCCTCCAAATGAAGGCGGAAAATTTATTCCCCAAATTGAAGAACGGCTCAAAAAACTCTACCCGAATATAAAAATCGCGAGCATCATCGGCAGAACATTTGCGATGGATCGCGATGAAAGGTGGGATCGTATTAAAAGCGCGTACCAGCTTTTCGTAAATGGCACAGGAACCCCAATTACCATTGCATCTGAATATGTTAATGATTCCTATAAAAAAGAAGTTTATGATTCGTTTATTGAGCCGGCCTTTATTGCGGATATCAGCGGAAAGCCAGTCGGAACGATTCAAGATGGGGACGCCGTCATATTCTCAAACTTTCGCGAAGACAGTATGCGGGAAATCACCGAACCATTTATTAAAGATTCATTTGATAAGTTTCCGCACGCACGCCTTATGAATCTCTACATCGCGACAATGACGGAATATTCAAAAATGCTACGCACGCATGTTGCGTTCCCGTCTATTGAAATTAAATACCCCCTCGCGCGTGTCATTAGCGAAGCCGGAATGCGCCAGCTTCACACCGCAGAAACGGAAAAATACGCTCATGTAACATATTTTTTTAATGGCGGAAATGAAACGCGCCATACAGGAGAAGAGTGGGAACTCATTCGCTCAATCGCGACGGCACGATACGATGAAGCTCCGCGCATGCGTACGCATGAAATTACCGACCTTATCATTCAAAACCTCCCGACATACCAATTCATCCTGGCAAATTTCGCCAACGCTGATATGGTCGGACACACGGGAAATTATGAAGCGATTAAAAATGCAATCACCAGTATTGATGAAGAAATTGGTAGAATAACAGAAGCTGTCCTAAATACCGATAGCACACTAATCATTACAGGAGATCATGGAAACGCCGAACTAAAAATAAGTAAAACAACTGGCGCGATGTTAACGGAACATACCAATAATCCCGTTCCCTTCTATCTTATTGGAAAAGATTTTATTTTGAAAAATGATAGACCGCAAACAAAAATAAAAAAAATGCGTGAAGAAATCGGTGGCGTTTTAACCGACATTTCGCCAACGATTATTGAATTATTCGGCTTGCGCGCGCCATCTGAAATGATCGGTAAAAATCTTTTGCCTTTGCTCATTAAACAAATTGATGAAAACTCATCAATTTGAAAATATTTAAAACGGTAAAAATAACTTGACTTTTGTTTCTACAACGCGTATGCTCGCGTTGTATTGTAAGCACTTGTACATATGCTTTCTAAAGAATTAGAATATCTGCTCGCGGCCACAAACATTCCAAAAACAGAATGGCGTTATTGGCGCGGGATGATTTCGTTGCCAGAAGCGCAACGGGAAAATCTTTTTAAAATACTCCAAACAGCTGATGACTCCGAAATCCAAACTATGCACACGCTGATTAAAGAAAAAACCGATCTTTTACAATCGCGTGACAAGAAAGGGCTTGGAAAACTTCTCGCTCTGGAAAATAATCTTCTTAAAAATATATGACAGAATATCCGCCGTTTCCTTTTGAGAAAATAATGCAAAAATCCGAAACATCCGAACAAAAAAATTCACTGGAGGCAGAAATGCTGGAACAGGAAGAGGCGATTGTGGACAAAACGAGAGACGCAATAGAAAAAGAGCGCGATCCGAAAAAACAATCGCGGCTTTTGAGCATGGTGACCGCAATTACGCTTAGCACCGCTATTGCTACTGGCAACATGAACGGCGCTTTCGCGGAAGAAAAAACATATCAATCGCAACAAGAAAAATCAACAATTGAAAGCGTTCTAATCATGTCGGAAGAAGAAGAAAGAGAAAAAATAGACACCGCCGTACTCGCTCTCGTTGAACGCGCCTATTACAAATCGATAGATATGGGCTCATGCAAAAACGAAATCACTCAATTCATACACACCGAACAAGAGCGGCAAAAATCTGAAGCAAAGGAGAACAAAAATATTCCCTGCTTAGATCAGTATTCAAAATATGTTTCGGCAGAACGGGCTGAACAACGTGAACAAAATATGTCATCATCATATGCGGGCGTGGGGGTTTACTTAAAGGCTGTAAACGAAGGCGTAGTAATTGTATATGTATATGATAACTCCCCAGCAGAACACGCGGGATTAAAAGCGGGAGACAGGATTATTTCAATCCACGATAACGAAAAAGAGTCGCGATTTGAAAAATCAAACAACATAGTGCCATCGGAAGTAACCGACAAATTCCGAGGAAAACCAGGAACGGTTATCAGCGTTATTGTTGAGCGGGAAGGAAAAACTATAACCATTCCATCAATAGAGCGCGTGCCACTTGAAAATCAGTCCATTTTAAAAAAACGATTTTCTCCAAATGTCGGCTACGCGCGCATTACCCGTTTTGGAAACGGCACCACGCGTCAATTTATACAAGCCGTACACACCATGAACAAAAACGGCGAACTTGCCTCACTTATTATCGATGTGCGAGACAATGGTGGCGGAAAAAACACAGAAGTTTTGGAAATTTTGCGCCTCTTTACAAAAAATCCGAATGCCACTGTCGAATCAATTGTACATCGCAATGCCGAAAATAATTTCACGATACGAGCACAAGATATTACGCCTGATAATAATAATCAAATTACCACACAACCTTCACAATCCGCTGAAACAGCAAAACCCGAACTCGGCTCTTTTACTAATATTCCACGCATTATTGTCCTCATAAACCACGACAGCGCCTCCGCTTCGGAAGCGCTCGCGGCAGTTCTCCAAGAATGGAAAGCGTTGGTCATCGGAGAAAAATCATTTGGGAAAGCGGTTGCGCAATTCGTTTACCGAATTTTGGACGGATCAGAGCTTTGGCTCACAACTAGCCAACTCTTATACGGAGAAGCGCGCCGAGATATTAACGAAAAAGGCATCGCGCCTGATATAGAAGTAAAATGGGAAAAGCGCAATAATCAAACGGATGAAAATTTTATACTGGAGCGTATGAACGCGCTGGGAGATCCAAAGCGCGACCCCCAACTCCAAAAAGCATTAGAAATTTTGCAGGAAAAAATTACACAATCACCTGTTCAATGAAACTAAAACCCGCCAACTGGCGGGTTTTTAAATGAATTCTATTTAACGCTTTTTCTCTTAATAATCTCATCAACAATTCCGTATTTTTTTGCTTCTTCGGCAGTGAGCCAGTAATCGCGGTCTGTGTCTTGTTCAATTTTGCTTTCTGACTGACCCGTGTGCTTTGCGAGGATTTCGTTCAGATGTTTTTTCATTCGCTCAATGTGCTTAGCGGCGATTAAAATTTCCGTTGCCTGCCCTTCTGCGCCACCCATGACCTGATGAATGAGAACTTCTGAATTAGGAAGCGTAAATCGTTTACCCTTTGCTCCCGCCGCGAGCAGTACCGCGGAAGCGGATGCCGCGATACCGATACAAATAGTTGAGATATCGGCTTTCACGAACTCCATCGTGTCATAAATCGCCAATGCCGCGGTAACCGAACCGCCGGGAGAATTAACATACAATTTAATGTCTGCTTTTGAATCTTGTGAATCAAGAAATAAAAGCTGGGCAATAACGGCATTTGCCATTCCATCGGTAATTGGGCCGGCAAGAAAAACAATCCGCTCTTTTAAAAGTCGTGAATAAATGTCGTATGCGCGCTCACCATACGGCGTTTTTTCAATAACGGTCGGAACGAGATATTGCGCGTATTGTTCTTTATGTTCTTTTTCCATGTGTGTAGTCGCGTTGATTATGACTGCTTTTCTAAAAACTCAAATACTTTTTTATTTCGGAGGACACTTCTACTATAATCCGCAAGAGCGTTTTTGTCTATTTTTTCAACATTGTGTCCTTCGGCGCGAAACATATCAAGGTTTTTATTCATATGCGCTTCAATATCTTCTTCGGATGGCTCAATGTGTTCTATGGTGGCAATAGCGCGAAGCGCTAACGCGATAACGACCCTTCGCTCTGCGTCTGTGCGCCATTCTTTTTTCAAGTCCTCTTCGGTTTTTTTACTATGTTCAAGATATTTCCCAATTTCCATTCCCATATTCTTAAGATTATCCTCAAACTCTCGCATCATCTTATTAAGCTCCGAATCAATCAAAACATCCGGCACTTCAACTTTTGATTTTTCGGCAATCTGATGAGCGATTGCCATGTCAATTCTTTGCCGTTCTTTTTCTTCCTTTTCCTTTTTTAATCCATCACTAATACTAAGTTTCATTTCTTCCACACTTTTAAAATTCCCAACACCAATTGAAAAATCGTTGGTTAATTCCGGCAGTTTTCGTTCCTGTACCAATTTCATAGTTACCGAAAAGTCCATTTTCTTACCGCCAAAACCATTTGCGCGCTCTTTTGGCATAACCAATTGAAAATTTTTAATTTCACCCGCCTTCATTCCGAGTAATTGATCTTCAAATCCCGCCACGAACTTTCCAGACCCCACTATGAGCGGATGGTTTTCGGATTTTCCGCCCTCAATTATTACGCCATTATCCTTTACGACAAAATCTATTTCCACGCGATCATCTTTTTGAGCAGTGCGCGGAACGGTGATTATTTTCGCGCGCGATTCACGAAGCCACTGTACGGATTCATCGATTTCTTTTTTATCAACGAAAATTTCTTTTTTTTCTTGCAATGTTTTTTTTGCAATTGCTCCATAATCCGGCGGAAGTGTTATCTCTGGAAAAACCGTTGCCCTAAGGGTGAAAGAAATATTGGGTTCGTGTTTTATTGCCTGAACATTGGGCTTCTCAATAATATCAAGCTTTTCTTTGGCGACAATCTCTTCATAATATTTTTGTATTGCTAATTCCATCGCAAGCGCCTGTATACGCTCCTCCCCAACGCGCTCTTTTACCATCGCGTGAGGCGCCTTGCCAGGACGAAATCCTTCAATATGAGCTTCTTTCACGGCATCAACAACCGCTGTTTTCAAAAACACATCAAATTCATCCTTAGACAAGGAAACTAAAATTTCTATTTGCGCTTTTGGGATTTTTTTTATAGTGTAATTCATAGAACCTTTTTATAGGAGGGATACTATGGCATCAGAAGAACCTCGTCTTGGTAGATTATTGCGTAAGCAGGAAATCTGTATCGGATCCATTCAAGCGTTTTGTGATATATGCGGAATACTTGCCGATATAAATGATACTCGTGAAGCCTCTGTGCTTGATTATAAATCAGAAGCCGCGTGGAAAAATAAGTCGCATCCCCGTCAACTTTTTATTCTTGCGTGCACTCCCTGCTGGAACGCGCGAATGTTTTTTGAAACAATAAACGGAAAACTCTATCCACCCCCGCCACAGTCAGACGATCGCCCCCGCATATAACGGGGGTATTTTTATATCAAGTTCCTAATACCACCAATACATATACTATGAACAAAAGTCGCGAAAATTTATAAATGAAGCGACAAAGAAAAAGTTGGTCGTGTCCGTGAATGTATGCGCGTTTTTCTTATCGCCGTAGTAATAATTTTTAAAATTTTAGATTCAAAAATTAATTAGGGATAGCATCACATCAATCGCGCCAAAAGCAATGCGACAATGTTTACAATTTTAATCATTGGATTTATCGCTGGACCAGCCGTGTCCTTGTATGGATCGCCAACGGTATCACCGGTAATCGCCGCTTGATGTGCCAAAGATTTTTTACCGCCGTAATTTCCCTCTTCAATAAACTTTTTCGCATTATCCCACGCCGCTCCTCCGGCTGTCATTGAAATAGCGACAAAAATTCCCGAAATAATTGAACCCATCAAAAGCCCGCCAATGACTTCGGCTGCGTGCGCTCCCATAAGAAAGAAAATTACGATAGGAACCACAACAGGAAGAAGTGCGGGCGCAATCATCTCGTGAATTGCCGCTTTGGTAACAATATCAACAGTCCGTGCATAATCGGGTTTTGAGGTTCCGTCCATAATCCCTTTATTTTCACGAAATTGCCGACGAACATCTTCAACGACTGCCTTTCCTGCACGCCCAACAGCTTTTAGCGCCATTGAAGAAAAAATATATGGCATAGACGCTCCGAGAAAAAGTCCAACCACAATATATGGATTCGTAAGATCAAATTTTGTTTCAAGTCCAAAAAGTTTAAGGTCTTGGACATACGAGGCGAACAAAACCAAACTCGCAAGACCAGCTGAACCAATTGCGTATCCCTTTGTGATTGCCTTCGTTGTATTTCCAACTGAATCAAGGGCATCCGTAACCCGTCGCACATCTTCTGAAAGCCCCGACATCTCCGCAATGCCTCCTGCGTTATCTGTAATTGGCCCAAACGCATCAATGGCAATAATCATACCCGCGAGCGAAAGCATTGCCATAGCGGCAACTGCAATCCCAAAAATACCAAAAATCCAATACGCCGAAAGAATCCCCGCGCAAATTACGAGTACTGGCGCAATAGTTGCCTCCATTGAAACTGAAAGCCCCATGATAATATTGGTCGCGTGTCCCGTGGTGGATGCGTGCGCAATAGACCTGACAGGACGAAATTGCTTTGCTGTATAATATTCAGTGACAAGAATCAAAAGCCATGTCACAACCAATCCAACGATTCCCGCCCCGTATATTTGACTAGAAATTTCTCGCGGAAAAAACGCTAATGACACAGGCAGAAAAAGAATAGCTGAAATAACCGCAGACACGGCAAGACCCTTATAAAGTCCGTTCATAATCTTTTCGGCGTCATCCCTTACATACACAAAAAAAGTTCCAATAATTGATGCAAAAATCGCAACCGCCCCAATCATAAGCGGGAAATAAGCAATGGCATCATTCTCGGGAAAAAGCGATGATCCTAAAAGCATCACGGCAATTGCCGTTACAACATAAGTTTCAAAAAGATCAGCCGCCATTCCAGCATCATCGCCAACATTATCCCCGACATTATCGGCGATAACAGCAGGATTTCTTATATCATCTTCCGGAATTCCAGCCTCAATTTTTCCAACAAGGTCAGCACCAATATCAGCGCCCTTCGTATAAATACCCCCCCCTAATCGCGCAAAAATAGAAATCAGCGAACCGCCAAAACCAAGACCAATAAGAGCGGTGAGGTCTTTAAAATACGCAAAAAATACCGTGGTAATAAAAAGCGCTATACCAACAACAAAAAAACCGGTAACCGATCCGCCACGAAACGCGATTTTGAAAGCGCCTGATATTCCTCCGCGCGCTGCCTCCGCTGTCTTCGCGTTTGTTTCAACGGCAGTCATCATGCCTAAGTACCCAGCAAGCCCGGAACCGAACGCACCAACAAGAAAACCGAAAGCGGTCGTAAAATTAAAAAAATACCAGATAAGCAGGGCGATGACGAGAGAAACCCAAAAAACCGTTTTATTTTGGCGCGAAAGATACGCGCGAGACCCTTCGCGAATCGCGTTTTGAATTTCAATCATTGTTTCGTTCCCGCAACTTTTGTTTTTAAGAGAACGAATAAGGTATATGGCAAAACCAATGGAAACAAATGAAGCAAACAACGGAATAATTATAAACATATATTTTAAATTATGGAATAAAAAAGCGCGACATCATATTTAGACCTCGTCTTCTTTTTTACTATTCTTTTTTTTACGCGGCGCTTTTTGGTCCGTGCTTTTTGCTTTTGATTTTTCTTCCGGTTTTTTTTCTTGTTTTTCAACCTCTGTCTTTTTCTCTAATTCCGCAGACGCACCCTCTTCCAAAATAATAGCAGGCTCGCTCGGCTTAGCATCAGACCGAAGGTCTATTTTCCAGCCAGAAAGCTTTGCGGCAAGACGGACATTCTGCCCCCTTTTTCCAATAGCAAGGGACAGCTCATCATTTGGAACGAGAACTCGCGCCTCTTTTCGTACGGCATCAAGTTCAACGCTTACCACTTTTGCCGGTGATAAAGCGTTTCCAATGAATGTCGCCGGATCATCAGACCACTCAATAATATCAACTTTCTCGCCCCCAAGTTCATTAATAACCGCCATTACACGAACTCCTTTTTGTCCAACAAGAGAACCAACGGGATCAACTCCTTCCTCATGAGAAACAACGGCGACTTTTGATCGTGACCCGGCTTCGCGAGCTATTGAACGAAGCTCAACCGCTCCAGACGCGACTTCGGGCACCTCAACTTCAAAAAGATTGAGGAGGAGTTTTGGATGCGAACGAGAAAGAAAAATACCGGGTCCGCGTGGATTTTCTTGCACCGAAAGAATAATACATTTAATGCGTCCTCCAACGCGATACTGTTCAAATGGAATCTGTTCTTCCGGCGGAAGAACCGCAATCGTCCGCCCAATGTCAACAAAAATAATGCGCCCTTCAACCCGTTGAACAAGGCCCGAAACAATTGTCCCTTCTTTTGATTTAAATTCAGTGAAAATTGACGATCGCTCTGCCTCGCGAATCCGCTGAATAATGACCTGTTTTGCGGTTTGCGCCGCGATACGACCATAATCAATATGAGACTCCAGAGAAAATGCGACTTCGTCGCCAATCTTCACATCGCTCTGCGTTTTTTGCGCTTCATCAAGCATGATGTGTTTCTCCGGATTAAATCGCACCTTTTTTTCTCCCTCGCCGATCGGCTCATCATCGTCGTCGTCCGTTCTTCGCGGACGGCGCCCTCCCTCCGCAAGAGCGGCTTCGGCATCAATAAGTTTGCGTTGCTCCTCTTCCGCGATCTCTTCTTCTGTTTTCAGCATTGACTCATCAATAACAATTTTAATCTGCCGAAAAGCAATGTTTCCGGTTTTTTGATCAAATGAAACGCGAATAATCTGTCCGCGCTTTCCATAATCTTTTTTATACGCCGCGGCGATTGCCATTTCTACCGTTTCTAAAACTCTCGCGACATCGAGGCCCTTTTCCTCGGCAATCTGTTGAAGGGCGATTTGCATTGATTTTAGATCCACAATTTTTAGCTTTGTTGACCATCACTTCGTTAGCTTTTTAATACCCCTAAAAAACCAGAAGTTGAAAGCCATTAGCCTTTAAAAAAAGAAAATCCCGTTTTCATACGGGTCTTTTTATAGCATAGCACCCATAAAAAAGATGTCAAACAAAAATAAGCGTACATTCGCTAGGTAATAAAGAGTACTTTGTTCCCGTCGCTTTTCGCCTCCTCGGCGAAACACAGGGAAACACTTTTTGTCCGCCAGAGGCGGATAAAGTTTCCCGTCAAAGCTTCCCCAAAGCTTTGACCTCGGAAGCATACGCTGCTGCGTACGCTTCCCGATCTTCGCTAGGTAATAAAAACGCCGGTTGTTAAGAACAACCGGCAAACCTACTTGATGTTTCAGACTGCGCGTATCGTCAGAATAAGAAGAAGAAGTACCAACAAGGAGTTGTATAGCGTGTGGTAAGCGGTACTCGTCATTACTGCCTCATCCTCCAAATCTGATACTACCCCTACTCTGATTTCGCCCCTTACACCAACATCTCTAGCTCGCTCTTTGACTTGCTGTGTTTCTTCCAAAAAAGAAGCGAAAACCTTATTCTGATTGCGTAATGCAGTTCGATACTTACACGCATAGAAGAAACCGACACCAATGAGCGCGATAGCCGCTGCCAATGGAACGCCAACAAAAAGATGAATTAACCCAAACTTCACGGATTGAATCCAAATCTCTCTCCACTCATGATAGCCCCGTCTAAAAACCCTCTCTTCATAATGAGCCATAAACGGCAGTGCTATCAATAGGGTAGCGAAGAATAGCGGTGGCAGAAGCCGAACAAAGACGCTCGGCGATCCAGAACTTTCCAATACTGGCGCGATGATAATGTTGCCACCGCCTTTAATAAAGAGATTGAGCCAACCCCAACGAAAAATAGGAACATACTCCCACAGAGCAAGAAAAGCGATGCTCGTCAGCGACAAAGCGCCAAGAACCTCAAAGAACATCTTAAAACGAAACATTTTCCACACAGACCAGACAAAACTCATACGGTCCCTGTTGGAATAGAGTTGATAAACAACACTGCCTATTGCCAATATAGCCAGCGGTAGCTTGAAATCAGTCCAAACCATCGCGTTCCATGCCCCCTATTGGTTGATTTTAAATGTTAAAGATGAGAATCCTAATCTGCTAAGATTTCAGCATATAATATTCACCAAATCAAATCAATCAAAAAATGCTACAATTTTATCTACTATATGATTAAAAAAATATCATCTCATATTGAACGACATTTTAGAACGCCAAAAACACTAAGAAATATAGTTTTGGGGATTGCTGACGGCTTAACCGTGCCTTTCGCTCTTGCCGCAGCAATTTCCGGCGCTTTATATTCAAATAATATCGTCATCGTTGCAAGCTTAGCGGAAATCGCAGCGGGAACAATTTCTATGGGATTAGGAGGGTATCTTGTGGCAAAAAGTGACGCAGAGCACTATAAAAACGAAGAACGGCGAGAACACAAAGAAGTAAAAGAACTACCCGAAACAGAACTAGCGGAAGTAAAAGGAATACTTCGCTCGTATGGATTGCAAGACGCGGAAGCAAATCTTGTGGCGACTGCTTTGCAAAACCGTCCGCAAGATTGGGTTGATTTTATGATGCGCTTTGAATTGGGATTGGAGCATCCACATCCGCGAGAAGCTCGCAATTCCGCCTTTACTCTCGGGATCTCGTACGCAATCGGTGGAATTATTCCGCTCTCTCCGTATTTTTTTATTGATAATACGCAGTCGGCCCTTATTGCGTCTTCGCTTTTAACGCTATCAGCGCTTTTTGTTTTCGGCTATGTAAAAGGAGTCTATACGAGCAACGCGCCATTCAAAAGCGCCATTCAAACAACGGGTATTGGCGGACTCGCTGCCGCGACGGCCTTCACTATAGCAAGGCTTATTACTTAAAATCTACCAAAAAAGTTCCGTGGGGGTTTTCTTTTTTTCTAAAATCAGTATTATGAAAAGCAACGCATAAACAATGAAACTGACATGACTAATTTTGAAAAAGACCCATTATCGCACGAGGCAAATGAACTTTTTGCTGAACACCAAAAAGAAAAAACGGCCGAGCGACAACGCGAAGAAAGTCTGATTTTCTTCGCAGAAAAAGCACGCAAATGTATGCTGTGGTTTCTTGATCAGGGGCTAATTTCTGGTCGCATGACACTTGATGATGTTCTCGGAATTCTAGAAACAAGAAGTGCGGAAGCTAAAGAAAAAATTAAAGACGAAGATCAAAAATAATCAGCGCCAAAATACTGCAAAAATCTAAGTCATGAGTGTTTGAAAATCCATGTTCATCTCTGGCATCGCAAAAAGTGTTTCGAGATGTTTTATCTCAGCATTCTTTGCTTTATCCCCCACATCACCAGCAAGCTCGCTTCCATATTCTTTGCACACACTCAAAACAAACTCATATTCCTTTTTATACTTTTCTTTTGCGATTTCCCGTTTTTGTAAAAAAACATCATGTCTTCTCATGTGTTCCTCCTTGTATTAGTTAACTTAAAGGCATGTATTGCGTGTACCACTATACATATACATGCACATGCAAAAACTTTATAACGCAAGAAGTCTCACACGATCAAAACCCGCCCTCCAATTTCAAAAACCCTAAACAAGACGCCTCATTTATTTTGCCAAAACAAAAACAACGGCATGGTGCGCCGTTGTTTTTGTTTGGGTTCATAATTTCAGTCAAAACCGCTTTATGAAAAATAAAATAAAGCTCCTCGGGGCAAAGCCCCGAGGTATCAGTCGGAACTCGCTTCGT
>JBBTQR010000004.1:0-23949 GCA_038065595.1 Patescibacteria group bacterium
GTGGAAACATATGCGCCAAAGAAAATTCAGAATTCATAATTCAGAATTCAGAATTATAAAAATGTTCTTGATAGGTGGATTTTATCGCGATTGAAGGGGGTGACGGAATTGGTGACGGAGAATCTCAATGGATATGAGCCGGTTGTTTCCGCGCGCGCGATTGAGGAGTTTTTAATTAAGGATTTTTCGCAATGGTATTTGCGCAGATCGCGCAGGCGGTTTCAGAAACCGGAGAATGAAAAGGAGCTTCGGGAAGTTTCAGCGGTGTCTGTCTATGTGCTTTTGGAGCTTGTAAAACTCTCCGCTCCTTTTATTCCATTCTTTGCTGAAATTATTTTTCAGAGATTACAGCGAAGGGTCGGAGCAAAAGAAATGAGCGTACATATGATGGATTGGCCTGTTGCGAAGAAAACTAGCGGGGTTGCGCTTGAATTGCAGATGGATAAAATTCGTGCGTGGACGGCTGAAGCGATGAAATGTCGGGCGGAAGCGGGTATTAAAGTGCGACAACCATTGGTAAAATTCCAAATTCCAAATTTCAAATTCCAAATTCCAAAAGAACTACTCGAAATTTTAAAAGACGAGATAAATGTTAAAGAGGTTTTGTGGGGCGATGAATTTTTGCTTGATATAAAAATAACCCCAGACTTGAAAGAGGAGGGAATGGTGCGCGAACTGATTCGCAATATTCAAGAGATGCGTAAAGACGGTAGTTTTACACCCACAGACCGCATTGAGGTTTCTTTGGTAGCTATTGGTATTATGAAGGGAATTGTTGAACGATGGAGCGCTATTATTAAAAAAGAAGTCGGTGCAAAAAACATTTCGTTGGCGCCGTTGCGTCATCCGCGCGTTGAACGGGAGATTCCGTTTGACGAAAACAAGCTTACAGCGGCGATAGCAAAAGCATAATGTATAAGACCGAGGGTATAATTTTAGCCAGTGAAAAAACAAGAGAAAGCGATATAGCGCTTTCTGTTTTTACGCGAGATTTTGGTAAAATTTCGTGTGTGGCGCAGGGTGTGCGCAAGAATGATTCACGTCTTCGTTCTATTTTACAAATCGGTGCCCATATTGATTTTCAGTTTATTACTTTGCGTTCTGGTAGATTTCGGCTTACTTCGCCCGCCCTTATTTCCTTGTATCCACGCGGATCGGTTCGCGGGGGGACGCTTCCGGTTTTTTTGTATTCTCTTGATTTGTGTAATCGCATCGTTCTTGAGGGTGAGCGAGACATTCGTTTATGGAACCTTATGATTAAGTGGGCGGATCATCTTTCGCGTGATGAGATGCACGCGCCGATTGGCGAGGTATTCTCAGTGGATATTTTTTCTCGTGCTCGATTTTGGTTTCTGGGGAATCTTCTTGTGGTTCTTGGACATGTATCAGCGGAAGATGAGCGATATTTTTCTGAATCGTTTTCTTCCTTTATTTCTGGTGGTCAATCGGCGGTTGCACGGGAAAAGTACGAAAAGATTGAGCGCGCGTATGTCCGATATTGCGGTATTTCTGTTCCGCAATTACAGACGGACAGCGCTCTATAAATTATAGTTTACCTGCGCAGGTGCTTTAAAAATAATTATTAAAACGATATAATCACGAGTATGGGAAAACTTGAAGACCTTAATAAAAAACTTTTTAGTGCGGATTTTCTGGGGCGAAAGCGCACGCATAGACAGTCATTAGAACGGCCGGATTCTGCGCGGGAGCCGTGGGTATTTGAGCCGGAAGAGTTAAAACGGGGTGAACTTGCCAAAAAACAGCATTCATATGTTATGGTTCTCTTTGGGCTTTTGATTGGCGTTGGGATCATTTTTTCTTTTGGGTATTGGACGCTTCAATCTGGAATTCTGTTTAATCTTTTGGGAAAAACAGAAGTTGAACTTTTAATTGTCGCTCCAACCGAAGTTATCGCGGGGGATCGCATAACATACTCGGTCATTTACAGGAATAAAAGCAAGAACGCGATTCATGATGTTGAGCTTTTTTTTGAATATCCAAAAGGATCAGAAATTATTGGCGATTTTGATGATGGGATAGACCCCCAATCTTTGCGCGTGAGGGTTCCAATTGATACGATTCCGCCTTATATGGAGAGGGATTTTGATTTTACTTCGCGTATTTTTGGGAAAGATGGGGTTCCGTTTGTCGCGCGCGCAACGCTAAAGTACACGCCTGAAAATGCGTCTTCTCGATTTGAAGTAAAAAAAGATCATTCATTGAAGATTGTTCATGTCCCCATCGCCATTGATCTGAAGGGCGCGGAAGAAGTTCTTTCGGGCGAATTGAAGGAGTATGTTATTGAGTATGTTTCAAATGCGTCAGCGCAATTTCGCGATATAGCGCTTCGGCTCACCATTCCCGATGGATTTCAGGTTCTGGATTTTGGCACAGATCCATTTTACAAGGATGAAAAAGAATTTGTGTGGGATATTGGCAGCATTTTGCCGGGATCATCGGGGAGTATTCGTGTTCGTGGGATTTTAAGCGGATCGCCTCTTGAGCCAAAATCTTTTCAGTATGGACTTGGGATATATAATAAAGAAACTCACGAATGGGTTCCATATATTGAGCGAATACTTACTTCAAAAATTATTGAATCCCAGCTATTTATTCAGACAACAATTCAGGGCAAGCGACAGACGAGCGTTGCGCTTGGAGAGAGTGTTTCTGGCGTAATTCTCTATAAGAATAACTCAAACACGCCATTTAAAAACCTTACTATAACTGTTGTTATTGACGGCCCAATTGACCCCGCTTCGCTTAGGGTGTTTGGAGGCGCCGTTTTGGACTCACGGACGATTCAATGGAAGGTTGCGACTGATCCCGCGCTTCGGCTTTTGAGCGTTGGCGGGATGCGGAATCTTTCGTTTTCATTTAATACATCGCGCCCAAATCGCGTTGGGAATATAAAAAATATGGAAATCGGCATTACGGCGCGGATTATCGCTGAAAAAGACCAAACCGCCGATGTAACTCCGGAAGGAAATGACGCTGTTATGATTCAGGTGCAAGCGGTTCCGTATTTTATTGCAAAAGCTCTTTATTCTGGAACAGTCATCACAAACACGGGGCCGATTCCTCCGAAAGTTGGTAAGGAAACAACCTATACAATCGTTTGGGAAATTGGTTCTTTTGGCGGGAACCTGGACGATGTAATGGTTCGCGCCACCCTTCCGTTATATATGAAATGGAAAAAGCTCATTATTCCTTCGGGTTCCGCGATTTCATATAATTCAATAACAAATGAAATTGTTTGGAATCCCGGAAGAATTCTTGCCAGCGAATTTGATAGTTCAACGGCGAAAGTTTCATTTCAGGTTGGCCTTACGCCATCGCAAAGTCAGATTGGTTTTACGCCAGACATTGTTGGCGAAACTTCTATTGAGGGGGTTGATGTATTCACAAAAAACAATATTCAGCGTACCGTTCGTTCAATAGACACGAATCTTCTAGATGATTTTGGCGTTCCCCCAAACTCAGGAAGAGTAAATGAGTAAATTAGTTTTAATTGTATGACACACGAACCATCGCGAATGGATAAAATTGTAAGCCTCTGTAAGCGGAGGGGTTTTATTTTTCAAGGTTCTGATATGTATGGCGGACTTGCTGGAACATGGGATTTTGGACCATTGGGTGTTGCGCTTAAAAACAACATTAAACGATTGTGGTGGGAACGATTTGTCATTCGTCGTATGGATATGTTTGGTGTTGAATCGGCAATTTTAATGAATCCCAAAGTATGGGAAGCGTCGGGGCATGTCGCGACATTTACCGATCCGCTTATTGATTGCAAAAAGTGCAAAGGGCGTTTTCGCGCTGATGCAATTGATAGCACGAAAGAATGTCCAAATTGTGGCGCGCACGATTTTACACACGCGCGTCCCTTTAATATGATGTTCAAGACTCACGCGGGTCCCGTGGAAGATTCTGGGTCATGTGTGTATCTTCGTCCCGAGACCGCGCAGGGAATGTTTACGAATTTCAAAAATGTCATTGACGCGTTTCATCCGAAACTTCCATTTGGCCTGGTTCAAATTGGTAAAGCGTTTCGGAATGAAATTACCCCGGGCAATTTTATTTTTCGTTCACGCGAGTTTGAGCAGATGGAGATAGAATATTTTGTTCGTGAGTCTGAATGGGAAAAACATTTTGATATATGGCGTGGGGAAATGCGCGATTGGATGACGGCTGTTGGCATTACGGCATTTTATGAACGCGAAGTATCAGGCGACGCGCTTGCGCATTACTCAAAGCGGACGGTTGATATTGATTATGAATTTCCATTTGGGCGAGAGGAGTTGTACGGTATCGCATATCGCACGGATTTTGATTTGAAGAATCACGCCGAATATAGCAAGATTGATCTTTCGTATGTAGAAGATGACGGATCAAAATACACCCCCCATGTGATAGAGCCAACGTTTGGGGTTGAACGGACGGTTTTAGCCCTTCTTGTGAGCGCGTATGAAGAAGAAAAACTAGAAAAAGAAACACGAACTGTTTTAAAATTCAAACCATGCATTGCTCCTGTGACCGTCGCGGTATTTCCGTTGGTCGCGAATAAAGAGGGTATCGTTGGCAAAGCAAAAGAGATTTATGATAGTATGCGTATTCATTTTGTTGTGCAATTTGATGATATTGGTAATGTGGGCAAACGGTATCGCAGACAAGACGAGATTGGTACGCCGTGGTGCGTGACCGTTGATTATCAAACGCTTGAAGATGGTACCGTCACCATTCGCGATCTTGACACAATGAAACAAGAGAGGGTTATCGCGACCGAACTCATAGCAAATATAAAAGAACGATTAAAGGGATAAATATATGTTCAAAAAAATAATTCTTCCAAATGGACTTCGGATTTTGACGGCTCCAATGAAAGGCACAAATACAGTGACGGTTTTAGTTATGTGTGCGACCGGTTCTGACAATGAGACAGAGAACGAGCGAGGCATCTCTCATTTTTTGGAGCATATGTTTTTTAAAGGGACGAGAAAGCGTCCCGATCCACGGATTATTAAACACGAATTGGATTCCATGGGTTCTGTCTCCAATGCATTCACCTCGCATGAATATACGGGCTACTTTATTAAAGTCGGATATGTACACCTTGATCAGGCGCTTGATCTTTTGTCCGATATTTACAGCAATTCGCTTTTAAGCGCTAAAGAAATTAATCGCGAACGGCAGGTGATAGTAGAAGAAATGCACATGTATCTTGATACTCCGATGCGGTATGTCGCGCAGGTATACGAGGAACTTTTGTATGGAGATACGCAAAACGCCGGCTGGGATGTGATAGGCACGGAAAAGCATATTCGCGGATTTACTCCACAGCAGTTTCAGAATTATTTTAAAAATCAGTATACTTCAAAAAATACCGCTATTATTGTTGCGGGAAATTTTGATGAAGGAAAAACGACCAAAAAAGTAAAAAAGTTGTTTGGCGGAGTGCGTTCGGGAACACCAAAACCAGTTTGTGCGTTTTCAGAATCGCAAAAAAAACCGGCAATTAAAATTCATTTTAAAAAAACGGATCAGTCGCATATTCTTGTTGGATTTCGCGGACTCCCCATTCATAGCAAAGACCGATATGTAGCCGATATGCTCGCAACTATTCTTGGTGGAAATTGGAGCGCCCGAATGTGGGATGTGGTGAGGGATCGGTTGGGGCTTGCGTATTCGGTGCATACCTCAAGCGATAATTATTCCAATCGGGGAGATTTCACGACATACGCTGGTGTTGCGCATGAAAATGTTGAAAAAGCAGTTAAGGCAATTATCGGTGAATATAAAAAAATTCGCGATGCAGGTGTTACAATAAAAGAATTAAAACGAGCCAAAGATTCGGTAAAAGGACATACGCTTATAGCGCTTGAATCTTCCAGTTCGGTTGCCAACTTTGTTGGTGCCGAAGAGATTTTAACGGAGAGACCAATGACTATTGAGGAGGTTTTTAAAAAAATTGACGCTATTACTATATCGGACATATCGGTAATTGCGAAAAAACTTATTCGCGCTGAAACTCTTAATTGCGTGGTTCTTGGACCGCATAAAAATGAGGAAGTTTTTAAAAAGCTTCTTTATGCGCTACACTAGAGGTAATCTCCAAATTTCATAATAATCATATGCCATTAAACGAATATACAATTTCAATAGGGGCAATTTTTAAAGTAGCTCTTGCCGTCGGGCTTATCGTGGTTTTGTATCAGACCATTGATATTCTCCTGATTGTTTTTTTAGGAATTGTTATCGCCTCGGCGTTGGAGCCCGCTATTTCTAGAATGAAAGAGTGGGGCATTCCTCGGATTGGGGGGGCGCTTTTAATTTATATTCTTACGTTTTCTTTTTTGGGTGTCATTTTTTTCTTTCTTCTCCCGCCACTTTTTACCGAGTTTACCGAGTTCTTAAGAGATTTTCCAAAAATTCAAAAAAACCTTACGAATTCAAATGTTGTATTTCAATATTTTCCTATTATTGACATTATTAATCAAAATATACCACTGCTTTCAGCGTCAACGAAAGTTGGGGCGTTAAAGGGCATTGGCTCGGCATTTCTTAATTTTTCGTCGGAGATTTTTGGTGGAATTATTTCATTTATGCTTCTTATTGTGATTTCTTTTTATCTCTCCGTTCAGGAACGCGGAATAGTCCGGTTTCTTCAGGCTATTATGCCACTGAAATACGAAGAATATGCACTGGATATTTGGAGTAGGACGCGAAGAAAACTTGGAATTCTTTTTCAGACGATGTTCGCGCTGAGCGCGATAGTCGGAACACTTGTGTATGTGAGTTTAAGTATTATCGGAATTAAATTCGCTTTTCTTTTAGGGGTTCTTTCTGCGATTTTTGAGCTGGTTCCTATTGTTGGTCCTATTCTTGCCGCGATTCCGGGCGTTACTCTTGGGCTTCTTCAGTCCCCAGAAACGGGTCTTATGGTATTTCTTGTGTATGTTGTTATTCAGCAGTTAGAAAATCACGCCATTGTTCCGCTTATTATGCGGAGAACGGTTGGCATTAATCCGCTTATTATTATTTTGAGTTTGCTTGTTGGGGGGAAATTGGCAGGAATTTTAGGGCTTCTCGTTGCCGTGCCGATGGCAGTTGTGATTATGGAAATTATTGAGGATATAGACCGCCGTCGACGGATCACGACATAAACGCAGACCTTAAATTATTAGTATATTTTTGTTGTAAAACAAATTTTTGTATATACAAAAAAGTTTGAAAGCCTTGAGAAAGCATGCAAAACCCCGAAAATCATCACTTCATCTCCGCTCTCGGCGTTGCGGGCACCGCATTTACTGTGTTCAATTTTAGCGGTCTGCCGTTTTTTCAAAATACAGATAATTTCGTCCTCTTTGCCCAAGAAGAAATCAAACTCGAACAAGGCGTTCAAGTATCCGGTGGCGACATCGGCTCCAACGGGAAAATAGATATTGAAAAAGACATCATCAACGGCAATATCTTTGCCGACATAATCTCCATAGACAAAAACACATTAATCAACGGAAACGCCTCATTCAACAAACTCAAAACCAAGAAAGAAACTCAAATCCTAGGAACTCAAACCAAACCAATACAGCTCCCTATAGTCCATCTTCCAGAGATTCCAGAGTTTCAAGTAGGAACTCAAGATTTTAAGTTTGAAGGAACGGCAAACACGCTTATAGCAGGAAGCTACAGAAACATTACTCTCGAAAAATCAAGCCGTCTCATTCTCACTGGCGGTATTTATAATCTCAACAAGTTGGAACTCAAAGAAAACTCAATGCTCATATTTAATGCTTCAACCACACTTAACATCCAGTTTAAACTTCAGGGCAAAGACCGCACATCAATTCTTCCCGGCCAGAACCTCAAGCCGGGTAATTTAACAATCAACCATCAGGGGAAGAAAGAAAAAGAAGACAGAGATGATAATGATAAAGACAACAACAAAAATAAAAACGAAAACAAGGATGAGGGCGGTGTCCAACCCATAGAATTCGGCAAAAATTCATTTCTTAACTTTAAACTCGTTGCATCCAAGGCGAGCGTTCACATTGAAAAAGAATCAACCATAAGAGGGCAGGTGCTCGCACGAAAAATCAAGATTGGGAAAGAGGGGATTGTGAGCATGGAGGAGGTGTTTGTGAAGGAAAGTGATCCTGCGAAGGTGGTTGAGGACCAAGAAGTGCGATTTATCGTCAATGAGATAGTCATTCTTCTTACTAATGACGCAACAATTTCTGATGCGCAAACCATAGCAAGCTCGGTCAACGGCATGCTAACCTGCTTTGTGCCGAATCCGCCGACATATAAAGTTGAAGTTTTCGCAAGTACGCCCGCGGAACTCTTTGCGCTCATCACGCAAATGAAAAATTCCGGAAACCCGAAACTCATTGAAGCTGTCCCGAATCTGCTTAGCGAGCAATAAATTCAAACACTATGAAATCTTTGTGGCAAAAAATAAAAAACATGACGGGGAAGCAGTATTTTTTTCTGACTATATTTAGCACAGTTATTTTTTATGGAGGGGCATCCCTCATTTCTTACACTTTGCAACTTTTCTCATTTTATAATCTTGCCCTCCTTTACACATTTGATTTATTGATGTACGGATATTTGACTTCAATTTTTCTCCTCACGATTTACGGGACCATTTCCCTTTTTCGTCTTTCTTCAGAACAAAAAGCTTGGATCTGGGCCAGTTTAGCCATAAATCTTTCGATTATCATAGTATCTTTACTTACAGCTGATTTGGGGTATTAATTTTTTTGTAATTGATATGAGCAAAAAAATCACTAAAATCATTGCGTTCACACTTTGTTCAACGGCGATGCTTTTTTCTGCTCACATTGTTTTTGCTACCCATTCAAATTTTGACCTAGTTAATTTATCAGAGCGTGTTTCAGGAATTGCCGATGCATATTTCAAGATTTCTCTGGAACAAGCATGGGAAAAGATCAATGCCTCGCCGCGGACGCTGACTACTATTGTAATCGGGATATTAGATTCAGGAACTGACGCGACACACCCTGAATTTGCCGGAGTAAGATCGGGTACGACTCCGCCAGATGCAAAAATAGACCGCGACCCCGATGGACATGGTACCGAAGTGGCGGGAATTATCGGTGCGAATAATGTTTCTTTTCCTATCTCTACAAACTACCAATTTCCACAAATGAACGGGATTTTAAGCGGGGCACACAATCTCGATTATAGACTTGAGATAAGAAAAACGACCAATCTTGCCACCTTATTTAATGCAATAGGACAGATAAATAATCTTGTGGCATCGGGTGCAAAAATAGTAAATCTGAGTTTAAGTCAATTTGCATTTCGACCAGATATTTTTGTAACTAACTTATTTTTCACTCTCCCATTTCAAGCTAACCCGGATACGTTGTTTATCGTCGCAGCCGGCAATGATACTCGTGATGCCAGTTTGAATACACCAGCTAATTCAGGAAATTTACCTAATGTTATTACAGTCGGTGCTACAAAACTGGACGACTCCCGCGTCCCTATCAGTAATTTTGGCAGTGCGGTTGGTATCGCCGCACCAGGAGATCAAGTATATGCACCAAAGCCATTTATTCCGCCGCTAGATCCAACTGATTATGATCCAAATTTTACTGATACCTCCGCTTCCGCCCCTATGGTTACAGGAGTCGCGGGCCTCATAAAAGCAATTCGTCCCGAACTTACTCCTTCTCAAATCAAACAAATCCTCATTTCAACGGCCGATCCTATTGTAACGGATCAACCAATCGGTCCTCGTCTCAACGCTCTCAATGCCGTCTGTCATCCGTTAGTTTTGAATTGCGTTCCTCCGGTAGCCACTGCTCCCATTTGGCCAATGTTTCAGAAAAACGCTCAACATACCGGTTTTAGCGATGTAAGCGGTCCGCCTTTTGCAACATCAACTGATGTAAAAATTAAATGGCAAAAGTCTCTTGGAGCAGGAGCTCAATCTTTTTCTCCTTTGATTGCTTCTGACGGGACGGTGTATGTGGCAACGGCATCTCATCTTTTTGCTTTTGAAGGCGAAACAGGCAATCAGAAATGGCGTACGAATGTTCCCGGAAGCACTTACGCGGGCGCTATCGGTCCTGATGGAACGCTCTATGTTTGCAGTAGCAGTTCTATTCAGGGCACCTTAAGCGCTTTCGAACCGCAAAATGGTCAAAAAAAGTGGGATTTTATTATCGGCGGTCCCTCGCCTTGCACGGATCCTGTTATAGATAATAATGGTACGGTATACACTGCCGTACCCCCGCCTATTTTCGGTCAGATTGCCGTAGTTATTGCTATTAACTCTGACGGCACTGAGAAATGGCGGTATGAAGAATTAAACATCACCGCCACTTCTCCCGCTCTTTCCAATGATGAATCGCAGGTGTATGTTGCTTTATCTAATCGCCTCATTGCTTTTTCTGCGTTAGACGGCAACATCCTTTGGACGCAAAATGGTAATTTTACTTTGTCCATGGCTCCGGTTGTTGATTTTCAAGATCGTGTTTTCATCACAAGCATCATATCATTGCAAGACACCGGTTTCGTCCATGCTTTTTCAAAAACAGGGACAGCAATTTGGACAAGCCAATCCATCGGTTCCGTTCAGGGCTCTCCCGCCCTAAACTCTCAAAATCAAATCGTTGTCGCCTCAAGAGATAAACTGTTTATCATTGATCCTGCCGACGGCGAAATACTTTCTTCCGTTCCCTTGTCGCCGGGCCAAGCCCAAAATTCTCATCCTGTTATTGACAAAGACGCCACCGTTTATATTACATTTGATTCCGGTGAAATTCCCCAATTAGGTGTAGTGGCGGTAGATTCCAACGCAATTCGCTGGTTTTTTCCGACTTTCAAAAGAGTTTTTTCCGCACCCGCCCTATCTGCGACTGGCACACTTTATGTTATCGCCGAAGACACTTTATTTGCGTTGGGGGAGTGAAACGCTTTCTTACAAGAGTATAATGCGATTATTAAATTATAAATTATAGAATGTGAAAAAAAAGTTTTATCTGACAACCGCAATTTCATATACGAATGCCCCTCCTCATATTGGACACGCCCTTGAACTCGTTGAAGCGGACACGATCGCGCGTTATCGCCGTTTGCGGGGTGATGCTGTTTTTTTTGCGACGGGTACGGACGAACATGGGGTAAAAATTGCGCGTCGCGCCGAGGAGCTTGGTATATCGCCATCTGAACTTGTTGATGAAAATGCAAAAAAATTTCACGCCCTCAAGAGCGTGCTTAATCTTTCGTGGGATTCATTTATTCGTACGACTGATCAAAAAAAACATTGGCCAACTGTTATTGCGATTTGGAAAAAGCTCTATAAGAACGGCGATTTATATCGTAAGGCGTATGATGGGCTTTATTGTGTTGGGCATGAGGCGTTTGTGACAAAAAAAGACCTTGATGATGACGGACTCTGCGTAATTCATCGGACAAAGCCTGAGCATGTGCGGGAAGAAAATTGGTTTTTTCGTCTTTCAAAATACGCTTCTCGCATTGAAAGTCTGCTTAAAAAAAATACAATTCAAATTATTCCAAATGGAAGAGTTCAGGAGCTTCTCGCGCTTTTTAAAGAGGGCGTGCATGATGTTAGTTTTTCTCGTCCGCGTAGAGATCTCAAATGGGGTATTTCGGTTCCGGGCGACGATACACAGACGATGTATGTATGGGCAGATGCGCTTGTGAATTATTTGTCGCACTGCTCTGGTCGCGAAGCTTCGTTGTGGCCACCAAATCTTCAGATTATCGGCAAAGACATTATTCGTTTTCATGGTTTAATTTGGATCGGGATGCTTTTGTCATTAAAAAAGAAGCTCCCTGCAAAGTTTCTTGTTCATGGTTTTGTGACGATGAAAGGAGAAAAAATGTCCAAATCCATTGGGAATGTTGTTGATCCCGTGGAACTTTCAAAGAAATATGGGGCCGATGCCGTTCGCTATTTTCTTCTTTCCGAGATTCCATCTGACGGTGATGGAGATTTTACGATTGAAAAATTAGAGGCGCGATATCAGGGCGATCTTGCGAATGGGTTGGGAAATCTCGTGGCGCGTATCGCTACGCTCGGCGAACGCATAAGTCCCATTGCGTATTCAGAACGAATGATAGTTTCGGATATTCGTAGCGCGATAAAAAATATTGAAAAGGCGTATCATGTTGATATGAAAAATTTCCAGCTTCATACCGCAATACACAGGGCGTGGGAAATCATTGGACTCGCTGATCGGTACATTAATCAGGAAAAACCATGGGCGGTTGTTGATCAAAAAGCATTGAGTAAAATAATTATCAATGTCGCACACGCTGTATTTGCCGTTCAACGGCTCACAGCACCATTTTTGCCTGAAACTGCTGAGAAAATTGCTGAACAGTTTTTGTTAAAGAATGGCAAACTCAAAATAACAAAAAAAGAATCACTATTTCCGCGATTGAAATAACGTCATATGTTAAGAATCATTGATACTCATTCCCATATACATTTTCCTCAGTATGATCACGATCGCGATGATGTGATTACGCGTGCGCGGACGGCTGGAGTGGGTATGATCGTGGTTGGGACGAATCTAGAGACCTCTCGTTTAGCGATACAGGTATGCGAGCGTTATCAGGGCGATATTATCGGTGCTGCTATTGGACTTCATCCGACATATGAGGATGATTTTATTTCGGATGATTTTAAAATTCTTTCCAAAAATCCGTGCGTTATTGCAATCGGTGAGTGCGGACTTGATTACTACCGCATTACCGATCCAAAACTCCACGCGCGTCAAAAAAATACATTTGAGGCGCATATTGAACTTTCGCATAAGTCAAAAAAACCGCTTATTATTCATTGTCGTCAGGCGTTTTCCGATCTTATTGAAATCTTAAACGCTAATAGCCATAAGCTAAAAGCTGGTCAAGCCGGCATTATACATTTTTTTAGCGGAAACGCCGATGAAGCTCAGAAACTTCTTGATCTTGGATTCTATCTTGGTTTTGGCGGCGTTATTACATTCGCGCGGGACTATGATGAGGTCATAAAAAAATCCCCCCTCGGGAGGATTGTGGTAGAGACGGACGCGCCGTTTGTGGCGCCGGAACTATATAGAGGAAAAAGAAACGAACCGTCATACATTATTGAGACCGTAAAAAAGCTCGCCACCATTAAAGGTGTTGCGTTTGAAGAGGCTGTCCACGCGACGACACAAAACGCCGAAGTGCTCTTTAAGAAGGTGGACGAAGTTTAAGCGTTTTTAAAAAATTTTCATCAGAAACGAACTCATCGGATAGATTTTTTTGTCCAATGTTTTCCTCTTCATCGGTTGAGAGCGGAAACGACATAACGGTTATTGAGAATCCTAAAAAAAGTCCAATATTTTTGTTGTTGATCGCTTGTCGTACTTTTCGCCACTGATTAGTAATATCAAAAATCTTTTTCAGAGGAGCTTTTTGATTGAAAAACTCATCAAGGTCTTTTTGTATTTGAATGAGTGTATTTTCAATTTCTTTAACGATTTTCTTTTGTTCCTCGCTATATTCATTGTCTTCCATGGTAACCTCTTTTTTGGTGGTTGCCGTACGCGAAGGGGCGCATTTAGAAAGATCTGTTTTTGGTTGTATCACATTGTATCACGCGGTTTTTATTTTTTTACTTATGTGCGTGCAGAGCATATTTTTAAAAGATCTCAAATATGAACATCTGGTAACATTCTAATCACTCTCTATGATTCTGCAATATCTGAATTCCGTCAACGGCAACCACGGTGTTTCGGTGGAGTCTTATGGCGACGCACATACTGACATAAAAGTTCAAATATGCTAAGGTTTTAAAAGGAAATATCTTTGAATAGCAAGTTTATTTTATGAATTATTCGCATCATAGTATTGAGAAAAAATGGCGCGCCATGTGGCAAAAAAATAAGGTGTATGAGCCGAATTTGAAAAATGCAAAACGGCCATTTTACAATCTTATGATGTTTCCATATCCGTCTGCGGAAGGGCTTCATGTTGGAAATATGTACGCGTTCGTCGGTTCGGATATTTATGGACGATTTCAACGAATGCGCGGGAATGATGTTTTTGAACCAATCGGTTTAGACGGCTTTGGTATTCATTCTGAAAATTACGCGATAAAGGCGAACGCGCACCCAATGAAGCTCGCGGTAAAAACAGAAAAACGATTTTATGAACAGCTTTCATCTATTGGCAATGGCTTTGCCTGGAATGAACGGTTAGAAACATATGATCCGGAATATTACAAATGGACGCAATGGTTATTTTTACAAATATGGAAGAGAGGGCTTGCGTACAGAAAAAAAGCGTTGGTAAATTGGTGTTCGTCGTGCGCGACTGTTCTTGCTGATGAGCAAGTGATTGGAGGAATGTGCGAACGATGCGATTCTGAGATTATAAAAAAAGAACTTGAGCAGTGGTTTTTCAGCGTTACCAAATACGCTGAAAAACTTTTGGAAAATATTGACGGGCTTGATTGGTCTGAAAAAGTAAAAATTGCCCAGCGAAACTGGATCGGAAAGTCTGAAGGAGCTGAGATTGATTTTAAGATTGTCGGTTCAAAAGAACGGATCACTGTTTTCACGACTCGCCCCGACACGATTTTTGGAGCGACATATGTGGTTGTTTCTCCTGAACATTCGTGCGTTGAAAATTCAAAAGATCAAATTTTAAATTACAATGAAGTTCAGAAATATGCTACCGAGGCGCGGAAAAAGTCAGAAGCAGATAGGATACGGGAAGACGGCGAAAAAACCGGTGTTCTGCTCAAAGGAATAAAAGCGATGAATCCGGCAAGCGGAGAACAAATCCTAATTTTTGTTGCCGATTATGTTCTTTCGGGATACGGTACAGGCGCTATTATGGCAGTGCCGGCTCACGACCAACGGGATTTTCGGTTTGCAAAAAAGTTTGACCTTCCGATTACGATGGTTATTTGCCCTCATTATCCAGAGCCAACATGTCCGATTCTTGATGATGCGTATAGTGGCGAAGGACATTTGGTTGCTTCTGGAAAGTTTAACGGGATGAAGTCCGAAGAAGCGCGGGGTATTCTAACAAGCTTTGTTGGTGGACGAAAAAAAACGACATACCGCATTCGTGATTGGCTCATTTCCCGTCAGCGATATTGGGGACCACCGATCCCGATGATTCATTGTGAACGGTGCGGTTGGGTTCCTGTTTCCGAAAAGAATCTTCCTGTTAAACTTCCGTTTGTAAAAAAATTTCGTTCGGAAGGCGGTGGCAAGTCGCCACTCGGAATGGTGCCTGCGTTTTACGCGGTGAAGTGTCCGCGATGCAAAGGCGTTGCCAAAAGAGAGACGGATGTTTCGGATACATTCCTTGATTCAGCGTGGTATTTTTTTAGATATCTTGATGTAAAAAATAAAAAAGCGCCATTTGAAAAAGGTAGGACTAAAAAGTGGCTTCCGGTGCATATGTATATTGGCGGAGCGGAGCATTCGGTGCTGCATCTTTTGTATACCCGTTTTATCACGATGGTTCTTAAAGATTCCGGACTTATTGATTTTGAGGAGCCATTCGCAAAGTTTCACGCGCACGGTCTTTTAATTAAAGATGGGGCGAAAATGTCAAAATCAAAGGGCAATGTTGTAAATCCCGATGAATATATAAAAAAATATGGCGCTGATGCGTTTCGGATGTATTTGATGTTTTTGGGGCCGTTTACCGAAGGAGGTGATTTTCGTGATTCGGGAATTGTGGGCATTACGCGTTTTTTAAATCGCGTATGGGGTTTTGTCGTTAAGAATCATGGATTGGGAAGCAGGAATCAAGAATCAATGGAAGTGTTGGAAGGAAAAATTCACCACGCAATAAAAAAAATTACCGAAGATATAGAGAACCTTCGGTACAATACGGCAATTTCCGCACTTATGATTTTATTGAATGCGTTTGAGGATTGTCCAAGTGTTGTGAGTGTGGAACATATAAAAAATTTTCTTAAACTCCTTGCCCCGTTTGCCCCTTTTATTTCTGAAGAGCTGTGGTCAATGGTCGGTGGCAAAAAATCAACGACAATTCACCATGGCGGATGGCCTGATTATGAAGAAAGGTTTTTACAGCGTGATATGTTTACTCTCATTATTCAGATTAACGGAAAAGTGCGTGACCAGTTTGAGGTGTCTTCACACGATTCGCAAAAAAAAATTGAAACGATGGTGCTATCACGGGATAAAATAAAGCAATTGCTTGTTGGTAAGGTCGTACAAAGGATTATTTTTGTTCCGGGACGGCTTATTAATATTGTTCTATCGGCGTGAGAGAGGGATGCGGTTTGCGTATCATGCCATTTTATTGTTATGAATTTTGAGCGAAAATCAGAAGCGGTTGATCCCGCCGATAGCGCGTCCGAAGCGACTGGTCTTAATGGATCTTCGGTAAACAGAGAATTGGCGGGTGAAAGTTGCGCTGATGCGCAACTGCATTTGATTAATGAAACGGCGATAAAAATTTCCGAATATATAAACACGCATAAAGACGCTATTCAATCAAGGCTTAAAAGCAGAATTGACGAGCTTATTCGTGACGCAAGAGAAGTTATACACGATGTAGACATCGCAAAATCGGGCGAAGATTCTTTAGATGGATTGATTAGTATGGCGAGTGTTCGTGCTGGTTTTGATGAGTTGCGCAATGAATTTTTTTCAGAAGAAAAAGAGGAAGAGCAGGGGGCGCAAGACATGGAATATATGAGGGGCATTGCTCCTGTTCATCGCACTGTGCTTGCTGTGTTGATGCAACGGATGGAAGGAGAACTTTTGGCGCTTCCGCTCCCCCGCATGGATGTAGCACCAGAAGACGGCATCGCGCGACTTCATCAGATGCTTCAGGAGCAAAAAGAATCGCCGTATGCGCGCACCGCAACTGTTTTGGGAGAAAAATTCAGAGATACCGTTGAGTGCGCTGTGCGGAATCAACTTGAGCGTTTTGCCGGGCGTATTCCGTTTGAGAGCAGGGAGAAAGTCATTGCCGCCGCCAGCAAATTTTCCGGAAAGGTTGCGTTTGGGCTTACGGTTTTTGGAACGGGATTACTTGCGTTTGGCGTTGGGCAGAACGAAAGTTTTGCAAAGGTTGATATGGAAATTAATCAGGAAAACAAGATACTCGAAATCAAAAACACAGAAACGAACGAGGTGGTTTCCGTAGTTTCGTACGATGCGTTTGGCAAGTATACGCCGTCGGAACAGAAAAATCAGATCTACGAACGGTTTATTTCCTATGATTATAGCGGAAAAGGAGTAAATTATACCGTTGAAAACACGGAACAGTTTGAACGGATAATCGTTGAAGATGCAAACGCGATTACGAAAGAAATTTTTAATACAAGTCCGAAAGAGCTTTCAGCATCTGATTTTATTACGCTCGTTAATGTTATGGTTCAGCGTAGGATTGAGTATGACAACGAGGCTGTTGTAAAAAATTCTTCAGGTTTATTTTTTGCTGCGGATAACGCGGAGGACAAAAAAATTTCTTCAATGTCGCTTGATGCAATGTATCTTGAGTATGGCAAGGGGGTTTGTCGCCACTATGCCGCGCTTGTAGAATTGATCGGGGAACGGCTCATTCGTGGCGGTATAGTTCCGCAGATGGCGGGACTTAGCATTGATGAGGTCGCATCAGCAGATCAGAATCATGCGTGGAATATTTATTATCTTAATCCTGAATCAGATTCAAAGCGAATAATTGTGGGTTTTACAGATGCGCAGGCGAATGACGGCGGAAGGTACGCGCTTGAAGCGCGCGATGGAGGGCATCCAAGCATTAGCGATGGCGTGATACAGCGATTTCTTTTTAGTGAAAGTGAGCTGAAAGAGATTTATGAAAAACTCATTGATTTGAAGCTTGGAACATGGGAAGATCGCGTTGCAAGCCGGCGTCTCGCTCAGATGTATTTTGATGATGGCGCGGTAAGGTATTTTACCGAAACAAGAGACTCGCTTGATAATGAAGCAAATGACAAAAAAATAGAGATGCACGCGTTTGGGGGCGGTGAAGCAGAAAATCTTTTAAAGATTGCTAGGAAATACGCTGTGATGGGTGGCATTGATGGGGTTGATCTAATGTCATTGAGAATGAGATTTGTTTTTAATAATAGCAGTGATTTGCTTATTAATGGGTATGAACGAGGCGGAGAATTTGATGAGGCAGTTAAAATCGCTGAATACGCTTCGATTTTATTGGGTGATAATAATGAAGCGGGGAAACGGTTTTTAGAGCGCGCGAATGATTTACGAATAAAAGTTTCAAAAACTCATTAGGTCTATTGCGTAATTATTTTCGTAACGAAATCAAAAAATTATGAGCGAAACGCAGTTAAAAAAAGCGAGCAATACAGGAGTATCTTGTAAGCTTTTTTTGACAAGTTGTAGCTATAATTTTTTGATTGTAGTAGAAATATAATTACGCAATAGGTCTATTAGCTTTAGTTAGTATCTCTTGCGTAAAAATTGATTCTCTCATACTCTAAAAACAGATCGTTAACAAGAAAAAGAGGAGGTTTTATGGCTCGTAAAGTACGAATTGCGTTGAATGGATTCGGCAGAATCGGCAGGCATGTATTTCGTTCATTGTTCATAGCGGACTGGTGTCAGGTTGTCGGTGTACGCGTACTCAGCGAACTTAAGCTTCGGGATCGTCTACATGACTTGAAACACGATCCATATTATGGATCAGACGAATCCGTACTATCAATTAGCGTAAATGAGCGCGTAGCTGAATTTGTATCCGATTCCACGCGTATTCCATTTTTTCAAGTTGGCGATTCTAAGTGGGAAAAATGCTCCGCTGATATTATTATTGATTGTAGCGGTGTAAAATCATTTTCAGAAATTGAGTCTATGGCTCAATACGCGTCTCGCGTGGTTGTTACGCATCCTGTTAAAGAAGCGCGCATGATAATTTTTGGCGTTAATCACGAATCATACGATTCGTCCGCGCGGATTATTTCAGCGGGTTCGTGTACGACGAATTGCGCCGTTCCGATTCTCTACCCATTCATTTACGAAAAAAATTTCACACTTCTTGAATGTTCTGGGGTGACGGTACATTCCGCAACGCGATCACAAGAAACGCTTAAAGCCCTTGAGCAGATTGTTGATTATACCACGGGAGCTTCAACCGCGGTTGAAGAAATATTTCCGCACCTTCGCGGGAAGACCATGTTTTCTTCGTTTCGCGTTCCGACCGCGCAGGTTTCGTGTCTTGAGCTTAATTGTCGTTTTGATCCAGTTCCTGATCCGATTGACATTCGCTGTACGCTTTTGCGCGCAAGTAAATCATATTTGGCGGGGGTTCTGGATCTCGTTTCTGCTCCAAAGAAAAAAGATTTTTCGGGTTTGTATAAAAAAGAGCCATATTCAGCGATTGTTAACACAGAAAGCGTTGAGCGTGCGCCAAACGGTTCGCTCATAAAAATTCATGCGTGGTACGATAATGAATACGCATATAGTTTGCGCGTCGTTGATCTTGTTGAGTATATCGCGCGCATTGAGCAATTCGTTGTTGATGATTCCGCGGAAGAATTTATTGATGAGTATATTCCGGGTGTAGAGAACGAGTGATTCGGTATTATGAAATTTTTTGAAATTTGAAAGGAGCGTATGGTTTTAAAAATAATCAGCGCATTTGATGACGGTCTTAATGAGATTGTTCTTCCAGTGAGGGGTCTTTTGCGCCAGCTTACGGATGATGATGAGGCGGTTGATGATTTTTCAGTTGAAACGCTCAAGCGCACGCTTGTCGGGCAGAAAGCGCATATTGTGACGCTGTGGACCGATAATAAAAAAACGCTCGTTGGAATTGGCATGCTTACCGTAAGACAGCATATGTTGCGAAAAGTCGCTCATATCGACGAAGTCGTTGTTGATGAGGCGTATCGCGGAAGAGGATTTGGTAAAACAATCGTAGGGGCACTTATTGATCTAGCCCGTTCTGCATCGGTTCATCATATTGATCTTTCAACTCGTTCGCATCGTTTTGCGGCGATTGGTTTGTATAAGTCCCTTGGGTTTCAGAAATCTGAAACAAACTGCTTTCGTTTACACCTCTAGTAGGCGGTCCCGCTGTAATGCGGGATTTTTTGTATTCGCGAATATTTTTTGTTAGAGTGCAGATATGAAAAATCTTCAGAAACTTCTGAAAAGCGAAGTAGGCAGACAGGAAACGACGCTCAATCTTATCGCTTCCGAAAACATTATTTCACCGCGTGTGCTGGATGCTTTGGCGACGCCATTTGCAAATAAGTATGCGGAAGGATATCCGGGGAAGCGGTATTATGGCGGAAATGAGTTTTGTGATGCCGTTGAGAATGAGGCAATAACGCTTGCCAAAGAGATTTTTAAACTTGGAAGTGATTGGCATGCTAATGTTCAGCCGTATTCAGGGTCTCCGGCGAATGCAGCGATTTATATGGCATTGATGAATCCGGGCGATACGGTTATGGGATTAAAACTTTCAGACGGCGGGCACCTTACGCACGGACATCCAATAACATTTTCAGGGACGCTTTATCGCGCGGTTCATTACAGAGCACGACCCGATACGGGGCGTGTTGATTATGAAGCGTTGTATCAATTGGCAAAAAAATATAAACCAAAAGTAATTATTTCGGGATTTTCCGCATATCCGCGGAAAATAGACTTTCGTGCGTTTCGCGATATCGCCACGCGCGTTGGCGCATATCATATTGCAGATATTTCTCATATTGCCGGTCTTGTTGTGGCGGGCGTTCATCCGTCGCCGTTTCCATATGCTGATGTAGTGATGACGACAACGCACAAAACGCTTCGCGGTCCACGGGGGGCTGTTATTTTTTGTCGTAAAGAACTTGCTAAAAAAATTGATAGAGCGGTTTTTCCGGGTTTGCAGGGCGGTCCACACATGAATGTTATTTATGCGAAGGCCGTTGCATTTGAAGAGGCGTTAAAACCAAAATTTAAAATATATCAACGGCAGATTTTAAAAAACGCTCAAACGCTTTCAAAAGAATTTTTAAAGCTTGGATATGTGCTTGTTTCTGGTGGAACCGATATACACCTACTTCTTATAGATCTTCGTAAAACGGGAATTGATGGCACGCGCGCGGAAAAAGCACTTGAGCAATGCGGAATTATTGTAAATAGAAACAGTATTCCGGGCGATGAAAAGCCATTTAAACCCTCGGGTATTCGTATTGGTACTCCCGCGTTAACAACGCGTGGAATGAAAGAGGGGGAAATGTGTCTTATCGCCGGACTTGTTCATCGGGTGTTGCGCGGAGAATCATCCCTCGCTATTAAAAAATGCGTGCGCTCTCTCACTAAAGAATTCCCAATCAACAGACACGCTGATTAAAGATATTTAATCAGCGTGTCTAGTATAAAATCACAATGATTATTTTAGACGGAAAAAAACTTGCTAAAAAAGAATTAAGCGAGCTCAAAGAAGAGTTTCAAAAGTTTAAACGAGACATAACGCTCGTGATTATTCGCGTGGGGCATGATCCTGTGAGCGAACGGTTTGTCGCGCATAAGAAAAAAATCGCAGAAACGCTTGGCATTACGGTGCTTGAGAGAGTATTTGATGAAAAAATTTTAGGAAAAAAGCTTCGCGGAGAGATTGGCGTGATCGTTCGTGATAAAAGTATTGACGGGGTTATTGTGCAATTACCGCTTCCTGAGCACATCAATACGCAGGACATTTTAAACGCCGTTACTCCGCAAAAGGACATTGATTGTCTTTCTGCGCGATCGGTTGGAGATTTTGCTGTTGGGAAAACGAAACTCATGCCACCTGTTGTCGGGGCAATTTTTGATTTAGCAAAAGAATACGAAATTAATTTTCGCGGAAAAATAATTGTAATCGCGGGTGCTGGACGGCTTGTGGGACGGCCCGTGGCTTCTTGGTTTTTGCGTCAGGATATTGGATACACGGTTATTACCGAAGAAACGCAAAATCCTGAAAAAAATCTTGAGCGCGCAGATATAATTATTTCTGGTGTTGGAAAAAAAATCATTGATGGTTCTATGATAAAAAATGGTGTTATTGTTTTTGACGCAGGAACCTCCGAGGGCAATGGCGTGCTTCACGGCGATAGCGACATTGATTCTGTCTCAAAAAAAGCTTTCGCGATTACGCCTGTGCCGGGAGGTATCGGTCCGCTGACGATTATGTGGATTTTTAAAAATTTACTTTTATGCATAAAAAAGTAAAATATATTTATGGAATATATTGAGCATATTGAAATTCGGGTTTTTTACTGGTTTAATTCTTTTGCATTTGTCAGTTCGTTCATTGATCGTTTTATTACTTTTCAGGCGTCGTATTTTGGTTGGATTATGTTAGTGGCGTTTTTTTTATTTTTGATTATTCCGCTCTTTAAAAAATACCGCCATCTCGCACGGCTTCATAGTGAGCTTTTTATTTTTGCTCTAACAGTTTCTTTATTTGCGCGGTTTGTAATTAAGGAAATTATTACGCTTTTTTACGATCGTTTGAGGCCGTTTGAATCCATTTTATATGTTAAGCAATTAATTCTGGTATCTGGAGGAGACTCTTTTCCTTCGGGGCACGCAATTTTTTTCTTTGCGCTGGCGATGGCAATTGCGTTTTACTATCCGCGCATTTCAATCTTCTTTTTTATCGGGGCATTTTCTATATCAGTCGCTCGGATAAGCGCCGGCGTGCACTGGCCGTTGGACATTCTCGCGGGCACTATTTTGGGTATTTTGATTTCAGTCGTGTTTCATCACTTTTTTCTTTTGTGGAAGAAAAAACGCCAAATTTTACGACATCGGATGTCGTAAAATTGTGAGAATTGGTTTTAAAAAATGCCCAGCACACACTGTGTGCTGGGCAAAACCTTAAAATCTCTTAAAATTTTTACGCCTCTTCTTCCGGGCAGTCGCCCGTTTTTCGGCATATTCTGTTATGCTGGCACGGCTCTTTTCCGCAATCATTTACAACATTTGTAGAAGTTTCTGTATCTATCAACTGAAGCCATCTAAGCGCGTGAACGCCTTCACGAATAAGGATTCTTTCTTCTACCAATTGTCTGGCGCTTTTACTTTTTGGCTTATGTGTCATGAGTCCTCCCGTGTTTTGGATGTGGTGCGCTAAAAACGAAGCAGGGCAGTAATATCGTTTTTTGCTTTTTCGTAGAGGTTGTGTAGTTTTTCAAAAAAATGCGCTCCGGTGGCATATATCCACCAGCAAAAAAATAAGCCTGTTAGTAAACTGCATAATTCAGAAACATGATACCATCGGATATCGTGAAAGATGAGGGTAAGGGTAAAAAACACTGACCATGAAAACCCAATTCCGATTATCGTTTTCATAATCCCTCATATTGAGTTGTGTTAAAGTTCACGATTTTATCGTGTACTTTTAATAAAAAATGTCAAATTTTCAACAGGGGTTTGTTTGTTTTTGATCACGATTAGCTTAGGGCACAACGCTCTGCGCTTCTCGCCCTCACAAAAGCAAAGCAGTTGGTTTCTTTTGCTATTTTTATATTTCGCCGTTTTTTAGTTGTATATTTATAATTTATTTTGATTGGGGGTAACTCGTTATTGATTTTCTACTTTTGTTCTATTATAATTGACGGATAGTAAACAAGTCAAATCTATATGCTTACAAAACGCCAAAAAGAAGTCCTGGACTTCGTAGAAAGTTATTCTCAAAAGAAAGGATATCCACCCTCTTTTGAGGAAATTAGAAAACGACTTAAACTTGCTTCTGTTTCAACTATTCATTTTCATATCTCAAAACTCAAAGAGGGTGGATATTTAGGAAAAACAGAAAATAAGGCTCGTGCCATTAGCGTTGCGTCCAAGGAACCAATGATCAAAATTCCTTTTCTAGGAACTATCGCCGCCGGTGAACCAATAGAGGCAATTCGCCAAGACGAATTTATTGCTGTTCCCAAAAATATTTTACCTAGCACTG
>JBBTQR010000005.1:0-15536 GCA_038065595.1 Patescibacteria group bacterium
GCAATGGATTCTGCGTCCCCGTGTCCACTTTTTGGGGTACAGATCATTGGCGGAGATGGGAGGATTCGAACCTCCGATACCCGGTGGGTATACCGCATTTCGAGTGCGGCCCATTCAACCGCTCTGGCACATCTCCAAACAATCCGCATATTTATGGACAAGATCCATAAAAACCTCATAAAATATATACTTTTTTTATGATTTTTACAACTAGCGCAATAGATGATCTGTGTAATTTTTTTCATAATAAGGGTGTTTTTATATTTTTACCATCCCAAATCAATTCCCGAATGCCAATTCCTAAAAACTAGAGTCGCCTTGTTATTTATTCACTTCTTAATTTTCTAAGGTATAATAAAGGAGAGGAGAAAAAATGCTTTGTATAAAGGCGTTTTCCACTGTTCCTGTTTGAAAATTATTCTGACGCATTCTTTCGGTATACCGAAAATCTCTTAAACTCCTCTCATTTTTCAGCGATGGGGGGATTTTTGTTTAATAGGTGTTTCGCGAATGTGGATAAGCTCTGAATAGAAAATTCAGAGCATTGATAAAAAGCTCTTTTCATAAACAAGTTTAGTCGCCAATCGTTAAAGCCCGGGTTTTTCCGGATTTGACAATGTTGGGGGTTTGTATCAGCGCTTTGAACGGTGAATCTAGTATTAAAATTTTGAAGCCCGATATAAACTCCTAAAAAAATATGCTGGCGACAAAGAATAATTTTTATCAGCGTTTTCTTAGTTGTGGTGGAGACGCGGAAGATGATGGCAGTTGCCTGCTTCGGTTTTCAAAGTGGGCTTTTGGAACCGCGTTTCGATATGAGCTTTTGGAAATTCTGTATTTTTCCGTTCGTTTTTTTATTTATTTATATTTAGCATTTATAATTTTCAGTTTTTTCTTTCAACCGCTTGTTCCAAAAATCGCCTTTCAGCTTCTTGATACATTTTCCGAGCCGTATATGGGTATTATTGGTATTTATTTTGTGCTTTTGGGAATTTTGCGTCGTCGCGGAAAAAAAATACCAAGAGATGCTGGCGAGGAATTTTTTATTCTTTGGACATTGTTGCTTATTGTCTCGTCGAGTTTTATTTATTTTTCAAGCGAATTCTATTTTGATCGCACTTATAATCTCATTATGAAAAACTCGCTTGCAGCATTGATATTCAGGATCGGAATATTTTTGAGATAATTTTTGTTGTTTAAAAAAATCGCCAAGCACGCATGTGCTTGGCGTTATTCGTTGTCATTGTGTAAGAATTTTGCCACTTCCAAATTCGGTGTTCATTGGTACCCCCTCTTTACACATCGCGCATATATCTTTCGGCCACGCTTCTAATTTCATATCAACCAACGAATACAGTTTTGGCACATCAAGATCTTTTTTTGTTATTCCTCCTCTGTTAAAGAATGTTCCGACGCCAACGACAACCCCCATTGCTTCACGAACGAGGGCGATAACTTTCTTAAGTGATGCGCCTGTGTTTAAAACATCGTCAACGACGAGTACGCGCCGTTCACAAATCAATTCGTTAAATTCGCTGGCAATAACAAATTTTTCGTTAGAGGTTTTATCGGCGGATACAGCATGTACGAGCGTTGAGGATATTTTAAATTTCCTGCTGTTTCTTGTTATCGCTTCGGCTGTGAATCGAGACATAATTGATCCCCCAACCGCTGGACCAATTACAAGCGAAATTGAATCGTCTTTGAATTGAGCGGTGATTTCCCGACAAAGGCGATACGCAATATCCTCAATTTTGAATATTGCCATTTTGTTTATATAGACCGAGCCATGAAGACCAGAAGAATATCTGAAGTGCCCTCCGCGAATGATTGCGCCCAAAGATTCAAACATGTCCACAAAGTCGCTTTCCATGAAGCCTCCCATTGTAAATGAACCCTCTTTATGCTGAGTATATATTTGTAGCTGAAAAGCAAATTTATGTAAAACAAAAATGAAAAACATCGCGACAGGATAGAGCGGATTATTTTTCCGCAGTCATGATGAAGTATGGTGGGAAATTGCGAACCTCTAGAGAGATGTCTATTTTTTTCTTAAAGTATTTTTTGAGATAAGGAAACATCAGTGGCGAAACTTGATAGAGGATAAACCGTCCCTGATTTGAGAGTCCTCTAAATGTGTGTTTTGTGATTTCGCGTCGTTCGTTTGAATTAAAAAAAGAAAACGGGATGCCAGAAACGACAGCATCAATGCGTGGAAGTTTTAATATGGAGAGTTTTTTACAAATTTTTAATACATCTCCGTCTACTATTTCAAGACGAGGATCGCGGATTTTTTTTAGCACAGCGATGAAGTGAGGATTCATTTCAATCGCAATAAGCTTTCCGTTCTCGGGGAGGCGTTCTAAAAGCGCCTTTGTAATGACGCCGTCCCCCGCCCCATACTCAACAATGCACGCACAAGAATAATGCGGAAGTTTTTTTAAAATTTGTTTGACGACAAAACTTGAGCTTGGAGTAAGTGCTCCGACCTTGTAGTCGTTGAGTGCGGTCTTGAAAAAATTAAGTTTAGACATTTTTTATTTTTGTTTATTTTTCTTAACAAATGCTACCGCATTTGATTTCGCCACGCTCATATTTTGTAGTTGTGGACCCGGGGAGAATCGAACTCCCGCCTCAGCAATGCGAATGCCGCGTTATACCACTTAACTACGGGCCCATTAAAACCGCACTAAAAAACAGCTTCAATGGTAGCAAAAAATCACAAAAAATAAAGGGTATTCCCTTGTGAATAACTTTCTTGTGGTGTTTTTTACATTTGATATAATAGAATTATGAAGTTTGAGCAATCAGAAGAATCACAAAAAATACCCGAAGCATCACAGGAGCTTGTGGAAAATTTTGAAAATTCCGTTGAAAGACACAGTAGAGCTGTGTCGCTTTTTTTAACTGGGCTTGCGGTATCAGATTTGAATGGTTCCGATATTAGTTCTGTTATAGAATCTCCAACTAAAACAAAGATCATCACCATTCAAGAAGAAACGCAAAAAAATTTTGAAAATGGTAGTGCGCGTTTTTATGCGTGCGCGCCGTTTGAAGAGGATGGCGATGGTAAAAAAATTCAGATAGGGATTTCAACTGTCTTTATCGCGGAGGGGAATGCTTTAGAAAAAGAGATGCCAAAAAATTTTGGAGCGCGGTTTATTGCCATGCGCGAAAAAGAATTAGAAGAAACTGATGTCAGCGCGTCTTTTTTTAGCAGTTCCTCTTTTGTGGGGGAAAATCCATGTAGTATCGCAAAAATTTACAATGAACTTGAAGGTGAAAAAAAAGACCGTTATGCGATGCTTGTTTCAAATCTTGATATACGACTCAATGTTTTAAAGGCGTTGAAGCTTTTAGGAAAAGGCGAATCACTCCAATCATATGCGACGCGCGCGCAAGTCGGTGAATACACAGCTATTCTTGACGCAGAGTTTCCACGGCAATACAATAAAAATTTCGTTCACGAAGTTTTTCAAAATTAAATCCCCGCGTACGCGGGGATTTTTTAATTCAACGCGATATTTTTTCTGCGAAAGAATTCTTTGACAGACGCAACATTCAGATTTGTTTTTGTCGTTTTGAAATGGCGATTGATATCATAAATAAGAACGGTATCATCCTGTGATTCAAGGAAAATTACGAATGATTGAAAACGAAATTCAGCAGTTGTAATACATCGCACGAAATGAGATACTATTCGTATATGTTTAATTTTACTATGGCGATGTTTGTTACAATTATATTTTTTGCCTCGTTTTTTGGGATTATTAATCAAGCCGTTGGCACGACAACGGATACTTTTTCTACAATCGTAGACCCAATTCAAACCACAATTAATACTACCGAGCAAAATTTAATTAAAACAACATCTGATCAGACAATAAGCGTGGCACCGCGACAGGCCATGACTCCACAAGTAAGTATTTTTATATCTCCTCTTGGATCGGTTCTTCGCGATACGGTATATGTTGGCATTCGCGTTTTGGGAGCGCTGTCAATTGAGCTGTATGTTCGCCCAACAAATTCTCTGACACCGCATTATATAGGACGCGCTGATCGCGTTTCTGATTCCGAGTGGAAATTTAAATGGAGCACCATAAGTACACCAAATGGTTCGTATGGCGTGTACGGTGTCGTTACAAATAATTTCGGAAAATATGAGAGCGCAAAAACGCTGGTCTCAATTAAGAATCCGATTATCATTACGCCCAAAGAAACCATTGTTGTAGATGAAATTCAAACCACGATTAATACCGCTGAGCAAAATTCAACTGAAACGCTTCATCGGACCACAGATACGGCGACGCAAAATATCGGAAGCGAGCTGAATAATCTTTTTGATTCAATAAAACCGGAAATTCCTTTAAAGGATGTTCCGACTACCAGCAAGGTAATAGATGATTTTGAGGCACAAACGAAAATTGACCTTGGGCGCTTACGGCGAGAGCAAGAAATTCGCCGTGAAAAGATTCGCAACGAAATTCGTCAAAATGTTGAACGGACGAGTAGCAGGATTATTGTGAATGCTCCCGAACGGATTCGGGAACAAGCAGAACGAAAAAAACAAGAAGTCGTTGAGAATGCGAGGCGTGCGATTATTGAATATGAGAAAAAAATTGATATTGAACAAAAACAAAAGCAAGATCGGCTTTCTGAGTATATTTTTCGCGATAGTGATAAAGACGGAATTTCTGATTATGACGAGGTAAAGACATATCGTTCAAACCCTATCGTTGCCGATTCGGACAGTGATGGATTTAATGATGGACTTGAGATTCGCGTCGGGTCAAACCCGCTGGATCCGACCGCCGAAGATAAGATTGTCTATGAGGAACCTCGCGAGAAAGGAACGGTAGATACGAAAAATTTTAAAATTGAAAGCGTTGCTGTCGTTGAAATTGAAAAAACACCCGAAGGCGATGATGTGATCAAAAAAATTGAGATTAAGGGGACGGCTCTTCCGAACAGTTTCGTTACGCTCTATATTTATAGCAATGCTCCGATTATTGTTACGGTAAAAACAAATTCTGAAGGCGTATGGACATATCAACTTGATAAAGAACTGTCCGATGGCACGCACGAAGTATATATAGCGACCACAGATACAACGGGGAAAATCGCCGCAAAATCAGAGCCCCTGCCGTTCATAAAAACCGCGTCAGCTATTATTATTGGGGCTGATTTGAATGAAGCCGTCACAAAGCTTCGTAAAGAAGAGGCAACCCCATCTTTTTTTAAGCCAACGAGCCTTCTTTTCGCCTTATCCGTTATCATCCTTATGATTGGTATGGCTATGATGATTATTGGCTATTCATCTGGAAAAAATCCGAATAATCCAATCGCATGAACTCGCTTATACAAAGTTTTTTGCGCGGATTTTATTTCCTACGGGAAAATCCGCAGGTTTTTTACACGATTCTTTTGACCATCGTTATTCCTTTGGCGTTTCTTTTTTCAAGCCAGGAATTTTTGACTGTCGCGCAAACAACGCAAGAAAGACTTGAGAAAGAACGAATTGGCATTATGCAGGATACTTTCGTCATATTTGCGGAACAAAAACTTTCTGACGCAGATTTTTTACAGAAAAAAATTGAATCTCTCCGTGCGCAGAATGAAACATTCCTTGAATTGAAGGTGGTTCGTTTAGATAAAAACGCTCCACGCATTATTGCTTCTTTAAAAAAGGACGAGATTGACACCTTTGACGAAATAAATCAACATTTGTACGCGCCGGCATCAATTAATCCGTCAACTTCATTTATTTTTGAAGTTTCAGAGGGTGGTGGGCGTGGATGGAAAGCGGTGCGCGGTATTTTGAATGAAAATCGCGAACTTGTTGGATTTTTCTATTCAACCGTTTCAATGGCTGAATTGGACTCGCTTATCTCAAAAAAAATTCGCAATGCGTATTTTTTTCTCGTCGCCATTCTTATTGTTATCATCACACTTTTGATTAGACAGGCGAAAATGATTGATTACGCTCGGCTTTATGGAAAACTTCGGGAAGCCGATAGTGTAAAGGATGAGTTTCTTTCAATTGCCGCTCACGAACTTCGCTCGCCACTGCAAGCGATTAAGGGGTACGCGGACGAATTGTCAACGCTTAAAAATATGCCGAAAGAAGCTGAAAAGGACATATCCATTATCCGTATTTCAGCAGAACGGCTTGCAATGCTTATTTCAGATATTTTGGATGTTTCTCGTCTCGCGCAGGGACGACTTTCTTTCGACATACAAAAAATTGATCCTACCCAAATACTGGAACGGGTTATTCAAAATCTCAAAAATGAAGCCGAAAAAAAAGGGCTTCTTCTTGAGTTCAAAAAAAGCTCCGCGTTTACAATCGCTGCCGATCCTATGCGTTTGGAACAGGCATTCATAAATTTGATTAGCAATGCGATAAAATACACGCCAAAGGGGTCTATTCTTTTATCTGTTGAAAAACAATATGACAATGGGTATATTCGCGTTGCTGATACGGGGCTTGGCATTTCAGCGGAAGATCAAAAGCATTTATTTGAAAAATTTTTCCGCATTAAGTCAAAAGAAACCAGAGAGATTATTGGCACTGGTTTGGGACTTTGGATTACAAAAGAGATTATTGAAAAAATGGGCGGAGAAATCCTGTTGGAATCAATCAAGGATGTCGGCGCGCATTTTATTATTAAATTTCCAATTAAAGAATAATTTTACAGCGAGGAGTGAGCAGAACTTGCCTCCGTTCATTCCAAGCGAATCATATCTATGCTTTTAGAATTTTATGGGAAAGAGTGTCCACATTGTGTCACCATGGAACCTCTTGTTATGAGGCTTGAAAAAGAGGCGGGAATAAAAATTGCGCAGTACGAAGTTTGGCACAATGAAGAAAACGCGCGAAAAATGCAAGAGTATGACAGCGGGCTTTGCGGAGGCGTGCCTTTCTTTTTTAACACCGAAACTAACAAATTCCTTTGTGGCGGAGAAAGCTATGATGAGCTAAAAAAGTGGGCGGAAGGAAAATAACAAAAACATCCTCGCATATGCGAGGATGTTTTTGTTATAGCGAACCGTTTGGAATCCTCCGCCTTTTGACGGGCGGAGCCGGGGTTTTCTGGTGCCTGCTGGCACATTCTAAAACCCTTCAATTCCAAACGAAAGCCAACCACTTGGCTTTCTTCGTCCCTATTCACTTCGTTCAGTCGGGCCGCTGGGAATCGATTTTCTTTTGACGGAAAATCCCGGGGAATGCTCCCAGCATTCCCTTCTATTCCCAGCCACTATCATTTTTAATTGTCGGGCCGCTGGGAATCGAACCCAGTCTACACACTCCCGAAGCGTGCGTACTACCGGTATACTACGGCCCGATATTATATTGCTGAAAAGAAATATCAAAATATACGGCGAATTTTGTTATTATTTCCCTGATTTTTTTGCACACAGCGTTTTTGATCGCCTGGTCAATGTAAAAATGGACAGTACCATGATATACACCGCGGTTGCTTCAGAGGGAATTTTATATTGAGGGCCTAGCGCAAAAGAAACGCCAATAAAAAATACCATGAGAACGGTCCAAAGTAAAACAAACAATTCGCCCGGGTGCCGTTCTGTATAGAATTCGCGCCATCGCTCAAACTCTTTCGTGCCGACATAAAGCCCGAGTGTTGCGGTATAAATTATTGATAACGGAGCAGTGAGATAATCGTATGCGTTGAGAGAAAAGAAGTTCCATAGCAAAAACAAGAACAACAGTATCGTCCAGACATTTGTTAAAATTCGTAAAAATTGATCGCCAATAAAAAAATTATGTGACATGGTATTTTTTCTTAATTCCTTCTTGTCGCCCTTCTTCGGCGCGCTCGGATTTTTCCTCAGCCTTTTTACGAAGTATGATGAGTTCTTTTTCAGAAAGTTTTCCCAGTTCAGGCACGCGCATAAAAAGATATTCGCTGGTATTTTTAGAAGAATCATCAAGAGCCTCTTCTAAAAGAGCGTTTAAAATGTGCCCAATTTTTTTGCCTGGTTTAATGCCAAGAAGTTTAATTATGTCCGCGCCGTTTATTTTGAGCATCGTCACCTTTATCGCCTCTTTTTCGCGAAGTACTTTTTCAACACGATACTGAAAATGGCGAAGGCGATAGGGAATCGCTTTTGGGACTCCAGAACCGATACGATCACAAATACGCACGCGCACGAGATCGGCAATATTTTCTTCGCCGACATTTCTGATTAAACGCCGTATTGAAGAGTCGGTCGTCGCATCATCGGTGTCAATGTCGTAATTAAAAAGATGCCAACGGACAAGTTTTGAAACTTTTTCTATTTCCGAGCGCGAGAATTTTAGCCGTTCCATAACTTCAATTGTCATTTTCGCACCCAACACATCGTGTCCATAGAAAGTGGAATCGTGTCCGTCGCCTCGTTTGGAACGCGGTTTTGCGATGTCGTGAAAAAGCGCAGCCAGACGAATGAGTGGTTCATAATTTTCTTTAGCAGAGTAATCAAGGGCGCGGAGATTGTGTTCCCAAACGGTATATATATGGTGTTTGTTTTGTCCAATGCCAATTCCTTCTTCAATCTCGGGAAGAAAATATTTTAAGAGTCCAAGCGCATTGAGAAGCTCAATGCCTTTTTGCGCGCGATCGGAGGAGATAATTTTTATGAATTCATCTCGTACGCGTTCTTTTGAAATTAGTTTTAGCAATTGAGCGTGGTGTGCAATCGCCGACGCAGTTTCTTTTTCAATTTCAAATCCAAGTGCAATAGCAATTCGTACCGCGCGAAGCATGCGTAGCGCATCTTCTTCAAATCGCTCGTTCGCATTGCCGACGGCACGAATGAGTTTTGCTGTAATGTCTTTTTGTCCGTCAAACGGGTCAAGGATTTCATAATTCTGAATTTTTAATGCAATTGCATTGACGGTAAAATCACGCCGAGATAAATCTTCCTCAATGCTTTTTGCCGGTTTTACATCTGATGGGCGCCGTTTGTCTTCATATTTTCCCTCGCTTCGGAATGTGGTAATTTCAATCTCTTTCAACGCATTATTATTTGAATTGGTTTGAATTGTAACGGTATAAAATTTATTTTCATAAAATGTTTTTGGAAAAATCGCACGAATCTCTTCCGGTTTTGCGTTCGTAGCTATATCCCAGTCTTTTGGCTCAATTTCAAGCAGGGCATCTCGCACGCATCCGCCGACCGGATACGCCTCAAAAGACGCGCCTTCAAGCGCGTGCACAATATCGGAAACTTCTTTTGGAATTGCAATCTTTTTCATATTTATTATTTCGTATCTTAATTATAGCGTATCGTAAAATCGTCCCAAAGAAAAGAAAACCCCCCATCGCGTTGTATGCGACAGGGGGTGGGTGGTAAAGAGCTATGAGAGGTTGTGATATCCAAGCTTCCAAAGTATCGGTTCCCAACAGGATCTGCTGGCGTTCCACGGACGAAGGCCTTCTTTTTGATATAGCCACTCGCCAAATTTGATATTTCCTTCCGGGGTTTTTACAGAAATACCAAACTGCGTTTCGAATTCACGGATTTCCTTCTTATGAGCGCTAAAGTTTATTTGCAAAATCCCTTTATCCGCCGGATGCTTTTCTCCTTCAACGATTGTTCCATCTTGATTGTAGTGTTTTAGTCCGCTTTCACAGATGGCTATGATCTTAAATTTCATTGACATTGCCTCAATCGCGCTCTGCCGTAATGTTGAGCTAGTGGGGGAATGCATTGCTAGAATTTTATTTTGTGTGTTTTCTTTTGTGTCAGATGTCTCTTGTTTGGCAATCGGCGTTTCGGGTTTTTCGGCGATGCGTTCTTCTGCCGATTCTTTAATAATGGGGCCGTCAAAATGGAGCTTTTTGTACGATAATATAACCGCCCTAGATACGCTTTCCTTAAAATTGTCCTTAGGCAGATTGAGAACGGACACATACTGTGGAGAGGGCTTAAATTCATTCCGCGTTGCATTTGTTTTTATGCTCGTGTAGTTTTTAGAAAGATACTTTGGGGGCGTTCGTATATCATCAATGGCAATTTTCATAAAAAAAACCGTAAGCACGGCTATAAAAACATACCACATAGATTTTCTCCATATTCTGGTTAGATTTTAAAAGATCGTTTAAAGGCTAAGCATAAAGAGTAATATATAAAACATAATATGTCAAATAATTGCAAGGCGAGTTCAATAAATGGGCTTGCTTTTTAGCTGTTTTTGCTTACTATTAAGAAAAATGCGCCCTTAGCTTAATGGATAGAGTAACCGGCTTCGAACCGGTTGATGGGGGTTCGATTCCCTCAGGGCGCACCAGCGGACTGAAGACGCAAAAAGTTTTGCGTCTGTGGGGAATCGAAGGCCACAGTGATGTTCCGCGGAAGCGGAACCACGAGGCGCGGGCTGCGAGAAATTTTTAGAGAAAAATTTACTTGTAGCCGATTCCCTCAGGGCGCACCATTCAGAAAAAATATTTGCACCCATAGCTCAGTTTGTAGATTACGAATGTCAGTGACTTTCGTAATGGGCGGATCCTTAAGATAATTCCAATGGTTAGTGCACCCATAGCTCAGTTGGTAGAGCAGCTCGCTCTTAACGAGATGGTCGCAGGTTCGAATCCTGCTGGGTGCACTAACTATTGGAAGCGGTTCGGACTAATTCAAGAATACTGCATAATCCATTGCTTTCCGTTTGTTTTTGAGATACTATTTTTAGAGGTTTTTGTTTTAATTAACGGAATTAACCAACGAATGAAATTATAAAAATTTTTATGGAAAAAGATATTACAGAAAAGACAGAAAATTTTATGAGCGATATTGATTTTAGAATCCCATCACATTATTACGGTGATGTCGTGCGAAGATTATTTCTCGTGGGGGCGGTTATTATGTTACTGGCTCTTCCGTTTTTTTATAAGTTGATTCCGGGGCCGATTTTCTTTTCTATTTTCGCGATTATTATTGTGGAGCTTGCCGCGGGCATGACGAGTCCAAAAACACTCTGGAGCGCGATTATGAATGTTCTCATTGCTATTTTTGGAATTTTTGCGTTTGAAAATGAGGCGATTTCAGCGTTTTCGCACTATGATGCCGAAATTTGGTATTTTTGGATCAATCAGTTGCTCGCGCTTATATTTTTGATCGCGTTGTACTATGGCGTAAAAACGGTTCGGCAGATGAGTTCACGAGATGGCCATGTCTAAAAGTTAAAACAAAACCAAATGATTTTAAAAATATTCGGACATTGGATGTCCGAATATTTGTTTGACTAAAAATTGATAAAAGGATAAAAAGAAATATGATCGTTGAAAATTTTTAATGAAAGGAGCGCTTTGTGACGCTTGATGAACTCCAAAGAGACTGGAGAAAGTACGCCATAGATTTTGTAGAGAACGATTCGCAGATTCTTCTTTCTGATCTATACATGCTTTGTATTGAGTATGAAGACGGTTTACTTTTTGATCCTGGTGGTGAACAGGGCGTGACCCCAGCAATAATTTTGAAATCTGATGATGAGGGATTTTGTTATTGTAAAATGTCCAGTAATGATCGCGACGGTCATTCACAAAGGAATCTTTTTTATTCGCCCGACGAGAACGGATGGGTCTTGATCGGAAAATTTATACGAATTGAGAATTAGAATGGAGGAACGCAGATGGTGCTAGTTCCAGAAGCGCGGTTTATGGCGCGATTTATTAAAGAATCAGAAGCGATTGAAGGAATTTATGTCAATGAAAAAGAAATATACGAAAGTTTGCTGAGGGGAGACGACCTTGATTATGTTGGGGCGTTTACGCGACTTTTTCGTGAGATACGCTATGGAAATTTTTTTCTCACGCGAGAAATTATCTGCGATACTCAACGGCTGATTGTTGAAAATCAGCACAAAAGAGGCGAGCGCAAACTTTTGAAGAAGTATGTTGGCGCGTTTCGCGATATTCCGGTGAGTATTGGCGGTGAGCTTCGGTTTCCTGATTGTATTTCTAACGCCATACAAGAACTTGTATTGGATGCGAATGAGTGGCTTGAAAGTTGGTTTTTGCCGGCGCATGAAAGGGTTCAGCGAATTGCCGATTTTCATTTTTATTTTGAGAATATTCATCCGTTTGCCGATGGGAATGGACGCACGGGGCGGGCGCTTGTATACGCTCTTTTCAAAAATTTTAGAATGACACCATTTATTTTTACGAATTGCGACAAGCACGAAACCTATTATCGCTGTTTTAGAAGAAAAGAGGATATGAGATTATATTTCAAAATTCGCGCGGAGCGCGCGGAAGAAGAGTATACGCAAATTCAAAAAGAGTATGAAAAAAACGGGATGTTAGATTTTTCTTAAACAATATAGCCTGCTCATAATTGAGCTGGCTATTTTTTTAAGAAAAATCCACACTATTAAGTGTGGCGGGCAATAATTCAGAAAAACTCTATTAAGACACGGTTTTTTTCTTTGAAAAGATTGACAGCTTGAATCAATGCCCCATTCTTAATTTAAGAAAAGCACTTTGAAAATTTTTAAACAAGGAGGAGGACGAGATGAGTCAGAAAGATTTAGGAACGCTGAATGCGAGCGGTCAGAAAAATGCTATTGTTGGACTTTTTTCCCGAATTGATTATCGATCACGAGGTTTTCGACGAGCGGTCGTAGATGCGATTTTTGAGAAGTTCAAAAAAGAAGGAACGCACTATAATATTTTGGTCGGAGGACTTGTCTCGCGCGAACTTGCAAAGGAAATGAAAGGGTATGTTAAAGATTGCGTATTACGCGATAGGGCGTTAAAAAAACATAGAGAAAGCAATGGCGATTCTGATGATGCTATAAGTCCCGCGGAAAAAGGGACAATTCGTAAAAATGAATTTGAATTAGAATTTCTTACGAAAGTAGCAAAAGAACTTGCGCGAATAATTCCTATCGCAACGATTTTGGATCCGAATAATCCAAAAAAAGAAAAGATTGTTGATCTTTTTATTGTTACAAGTCCCGCGTTTGACGGTGAAATTGGAGAAGCGGTCGCTCACTTACTTGCTGAACAGCGTTCAGATATTCGTATTTGGAACACTGGAGGCGATCGCTTTCCGGTTTACTATGTCAATAAGCTTATTTGGGCATTAACTCCGACCAAAGGCATTTGGATGCGTTCTGACTATTACAGTACGCCAGCGGAGCGCATTATTAAAGATAAAATAAAACAGACAACTCAGAGCATGCCCGATGTGTTCGTGATTGGATGTCTTGCGTCGAGCATCAATAAGCCAAAAGGCGAACTGCCGTACGCATATGTCACGGTTCCCGCTGGTCATCGCCTTGAAGATACTCGCGTTTCAGAAAATCAGGTAGGGTGTTCTATTTTAGAATTTCCAGAAAACGGAGGTCAGTATCTTTATCGCGTACATAATTTCAAGGATCTTGTCAGCAACGAGCTTTCGTATATCGTTGCTCCGCCACGGACTAGTCCCGTGCAAAAGAGAATCATTGAATTTATGAAACAGCGCGGAATGGCAACCCGAGGAATGCTCAAGCTTCACCTAGCTGATATAAAAACCAAAGAACTTGAAACCGCGATGCAAAAGCTAACAGAACTTAAAACATTTCGAAAGATTGGGGAGAATTTTCCCGGAGTTATATTTTATGAGCAGAGTAAAAAATTCTATTTTGATCTTGACTGGATACAGCGCTTGCTGAAATATGGACGGCCGAGTGGCGCGTACCATGAGGATCGCATTGTTTCTTTCTGCTGTCTTCACGCTGGATCAATTGAGACCGATTATGAATTTTTTGTGAACGAGACTCCAAAGATAATTTTGGCTCGTAAGGCAACCGTTCTTGTAAACGCGGGCGATACCAAGGAAGGATTGGAGCACGATCTTGATAAAAAGGGCGAGATTGTCGCTGGCATGAATAATAACACCAAGCAAGAAAAGGTTGCCGCTCATCTCATAGGTGAGGTTATCATACGCGTTTTCAAACATCGTTTTGCTGAAGCATTGGCGGGGATTGGTAAAGAGAAAATGATGATTGAGGAAAAGATTCGCGAATATGTTTCCGTGTCTCTTCTTGCGTACTATTATCGCCTTGGAAACCATGATACATGGGAATGTAAACACGGACATGATCCTTTGGAAGTTTTTCACGCAACGCTTGTAACCTTTTTACTTGAACATATCGGTGCATTTCTTGGTACACACGGCTTGTATTGTAGGGGGCTTGCTGAAATTATTGAAGGCAGGATTATGCACAGAGATTTTTTTGAACTTTCGTCTGGACTCAAGGTTTCAATTCAGCACCCATATATGGCACGGGCAAAAACCACCTCAATTCGTCCACAGGAAATGATGGATTTTGCACGGCGTCATGGTTGTCAGGTTGCTATCGGCGGTAATTTCCATGTAAGTGAACTGGTTGCCGAATGGGATATGACCTTGGGACAATGCGTCTGTATAGAGCTTGGCACTATCAAGCACGGATCGAATTTTGAACGCAGCAAAATGAAGATGGTAGATCAAGGTGTAGGATATTTGAAAATTGTTTCAAATGACAAGCGTATTGAAATGGTAGAGAATGCCTTCTACGGCTCTCCGCGTCTTGTGCCTCCCGTAGATAATGTGTCAATAATTAATTGGTTTCTTGAGAAATTCAGTGTTTCGCCTATAAAAATGGCGTAGCCAAAGACACGCGTTTTTTGATTGAGAAGATTGAAAATATAGTTAGCACACATCATGGTTCCCGCATACATTATGCGGGTTTTCTTTTTATTCGCTTTTTTATATCAGTGTTATGTGCTACAAGTAAATTATATAATTAAGTTCTTTTACATAAAAAAAAGGAGTTTACCATGAGCAACGATTCGCGAATTGCGAATATTCCTCAACTTTTACCGCTTTACGCCGCGGAACCAGATGGGCGCGTTATTTTTCCTGGTATGCCGGTGCGTATGCTGGACTGTCGCAAGCTTCCAGAGCAACCATTTTGTATTGTTGCGTCTTATTGGAACGGTGAGCCGATGACTAATTGTGGCATTATCGGAGAGATTATATGCGTAGACCGCAAGGGAGAGAAACGATTTTATTTTAAGGGTATTGTGCGGGTATATTTTTGCATTGAAAATCGTGATAACAAAAATGTTCAAGTGCGATGGATTCCCTTTAACGAGATAAATGATTTAACGGAAAATCGTTCAGAACGCAAGCAATTAAAAAAACGCATTCTGCGATCACGGGAAATTTTAAAACGCTACATCTCCCTTCTTCTTGAACAGCATGAAGAAAAGACAAAAGAATTTCTTAAGGATGAGTTTGCGGTTTGCGCGATTGAAAGGGTTTTGAGCATTAAGGAAGAATCGCTGATTATGACGTGTGACGATATTATGAATATCGCAAATGCAGTAGCAATTCCGAACGGAGAAATAGAGCGCACGCACGCTTTTTCTCAGGTCGTTTTGGCTGAAAAATTTTGCCGTGTTCGCCTTTTTTTTGTTTATGATTATCTTACACAGGTTCTTGGCAACAAAAAAAACGACGCGATTATGAATGTCCCTATTGGCGACGGAAAGGCAAGCGAG
>JBBTQR010000006.1:0-18418 GCA_038065595.1 Patescibacteria group bacterium
CCGATGAGGCGAAAAGGTGTGAAAGATAATAATTTTTTCTTTTATGGAGCGTAAACTGATTTTTTTAAAAAAATATTTATATATATCCCTTTTCGCGATACTCGGTGTTCTGTGCGCGAGTCTTATTCACGGAATTGTTGAGATTTTATATATTCAGTTGCTCCTTGCTGATTTTGGGCGATACGGCCTTGGGCTTTCATGGGGAGTGTGGATTTATATTCATAATATTTTAGCGATTGGTCTGTGGGTTTTGGGGCTCGTGCTTGGTTTTTATTTTGGTAGATATTGGTGGCAAGTTATGTATGTGCGCCATGATTATATATGGCGAAAAGAAAGGCGTCGTTGGCTTGCAAAATACTTTGATTAGAATTTGTCTCGCGAATCGTTTTTGTGGCAAAATGTAGAATTTTTAAAATTGGTTTTAAAAATCCGCCGAGCACATAGAGTGCTATGTGCTCGGCGGATATGGTGTGTCACGCAAGAAAATTTGAGAGTGTTACTGTACCATCTTCGATTGTTTCATAGGCTTTTAATTCATTTCCTTCTTGTGCCATACGGGGTTTGCCGTGATGGTCTATATAGACCTGCTTGAGAATGGTCCAATCCTCAATGCCTCGTCCTTCGCGTCCCCAACCAGAGTTTTTTACTCCGCCAAAATATTTTCCGACTTCAGCTCCAGTCGTCCCTCTATTTATATAGAGAATGCCGGTTTTTACTTGTTCAATCGCTTTCATGACCGACGATATGTCGTTTGTGCAAAAGCTATTACTTAACCCGTATTGTGAAGAGTTCAGGCAATCAATCGCACTTGCAAGGAACTCGTCGGTTGGTTTTGCGGGTATTGGCACCACGCATAACACGGGGCCAAATATCTCTTCCTTCATTGCGGTTATGTTTGTTGCGAACCACGGAACCCGCGAAAAGACCGTTGGAGGGAAGTAGTATCCTTTATTATTTTTCGTGGCAAAGCTTTCATTAAAACCAGCCCAATTCCCAGCACCTCCAATAATCGGCATTTTGTTGAGCTCGCTGGCAGTTTTATCAACCATTGCTTCCACGCGTGCGAATTGTTGTTTACTGGAAAGAGGTCCCATACGAACCATGAAATCCGACGGATCACCGATTGGTATTTTTTTTATTGCTGTTATGTAGCGCTGTACGAATTCATCATGCTTGGATTCTTTTATGAAAACAGCGCGAAGTGATACGCACCGCTGTCCCGTGTCCCCAGTGCATGCGTTTACCGCTTCAGCAACGGCCCGATCAAGATCAAAGTCTGGCATCACGACCATCCCTGCGTGTCCACCAAGTTCCAAATGGCAGGGTCGCAGACGGCTTCCTGTAATTTTTGCGACAGTCGCCCCTGTTTCAGCTCCACCTGTGAAAGCGACTTTATCGTAATCAAGTGTTTCTAAAAGATTCTTTCCCGTAAACTCACCAGTTCCGTGAATGACTTGAACAAGACCGCGGAGCTCTTCGCTTTTATGCGTGCCAAGAACATCACAGAGTGCTTTATGAATGCACCAGATAAGCATACTTGTTGAAAGTGGGGTTTGTTCAGAATCTTTTACAATGATTGCGTTGCCTCCAGCGAGCGCTCCAAAAATCTTCCATGCAGGAACTGCTAATGGAAAATTCCACGGCGTTATTGCGAGGATTATTCCATACGGGTCGCGGACGACAATACTTGTCTTGTCGCTCAATTGGCATCTGGAATATTCACCGTGAACGCGCGACAATTCCCCATGATAGTGCCAGACGGTATCAATTGTTTCTTGAACTTCAGCGTCAGCCCATTTCCAGAGTTTTCCAGCTTCTTTGATGATAACAGAAGCAAAAATCCCGCGGAATTTATCAATGTACCATGTGATACGACGAAAAACTTGTTCTTTATCCTGTTCTCCGATTTTAAAATGCCAGTAATCTTGCGCGGTTTTTGCCGCTCGCAAAATGAAATCATTAAGAATTAATTCTTTTCCTTCGTTTATAAATGCAATAACGGATCCCGTTGCTGGGTTATATACAGGAATCATGACGCCGTTTTCTGATGATTCCCACAGCCCACTTCCCACATACGAAGAAACAATCGGCTTTCCCGATTCTTTGTCGGTGCGTTGAAGAATCTTCTGCAACATTATATACGCATCCATAGCCCCCCTCCTTTTCATTTTAAAAGACCAGTAAAATCAATAAAATCCGTACCATCTTTGGCATAGACGCGCAAGGAAATCGGTTTTTTAACTATGCGTTATGCGAAGGGCGTTTACAATGTCTTCAATGTTTCCCTCCATAATGTCTTCAATATTATGCCACGATTCTTTAACGCGATGATCGGTTATGCGATCTTGCGGAAAATTATAGGTACGGATTTTTTCAGAACGATCCGCCGAACCAATCTGTTCTTTTCGTTCCGTCGCGCGTTTTAATTCTTCTTTTTGTTGTCGCGCGTCCAAAAGCTTTGTACGGAGGAGTGTCATTGCTTGTTCGCGGTTTTTTGATTGACTTCGTCCTTGTTGTGAAGTAACGACAACGCCAGTAGGCTTATGAATAATGCGCACCGCTGTTTCAACTTTGTTTACATTTTGTCCTCCAGGTCCGGAAGAACGGAAAAATTCAACTTCAATATCTTGAGGTTTGATTTCAATATCAACTTCCTGCGCTTTTGGAAGTATTGCAACTGATGCCGTTGAGGTATGAATTCTGCCATTTTTTTCTGTTGAAGGAACGCGCTGAACTCTGTGCACGCCCATTTCCTGTCGGAGCTTTTGATAGATGCCGTTCCCATTGACAGCGACAACAACCTCTTTAAATCCACCGGTGGTCGTTGGAGAAGAATCAAGAATTTCAAATGACCACCTATTTTTTTCCGAGAATCGCTGGTACATCCGCAAAAGCTGACCAGCAAAAAGCGCCGCTTCATCCCCTCCAGCTCCCGCGCGAATTTCAAGAATAATATCCCGAATTGCGCTATTCGGATCGGGATGAAGAAGTGCGTGTATAGAGGCTGTTTTCTTGTGGATTATTTCTTCAAGTTCCGCTTTTTCCGCCCGTGCAAGGAAAAGCATTTCCTCGTTCTTTTCCGATCTTAAAATCTCTTTATTTTCAATGAGGTTTTTTTCCGCACGCGAGAGATACTCTATTTCTTTCGTTGCTTCTTGAAGTATTGAAAACCGTTCGCCCGATTTTTTAATATCTGGTTGCATGGCGGATGTTAGAAACGCGGGATCATTGAGCTTTTGTTGAAGGATGGCGTACTCTTCAATAATTTTTTGATACTCTGTGTTCATAGGCTCGGATAATGAGTTGGTTGTATTGGTTTTCAATTACGAAATACAATAATAAAAAGCGTTAAAGCAAGAATACGCGGGCGCGCCCACTCCATGGTGTGTGCGCGTAAAATCCGCATAAAAATCGTTAACGCTTTTTGGCGAGTCGTTTCTTGAATTTATCAATGCGTCCTGCGGTGTCAATCATCTTATCTTTGCCTGTATAAAATGGGTGGCAGTGTGAGCAAATTTCAACTTCAATTCGTTCCTTTGTTGAAGGGACTTTTATAGCATTGCCACAGGCGCATTGGATAATTGCATTTGTGTAATATTTTGGATGGATATCTGATTTCATAATATTTTTCTAAATTTGCGATGTTAGAACTGTACTACAAATGATTAATTTTGCAAATAAATGTGGTGGACGCATACACTTGTTTGACTTTTGTATGGGCATTTGATAGACTCTATAAAAGTTGGATTATGAAAACTGAGCGAATTTATAAGGAAGGCGTGGTCGAGGAGACATTCCCGAACACGCTTTTTAAAGTAAAACTAGACGACGGAAAAGAAATCCTCGCTCATTTAGGGGGTAAATTGCGTATCAATTTTATTAAGGTTCTTTTGGGTGATCGCGTGCGCGTGGAAACATCGCCGTACGATGAAACAAAGGGACGGATTGTGCATCGTTTAAAATAGCGTATAGCGTAAGGCTCTGATTCCGGCTTGCCAAAATCAGAGATCTACGATTCCAGTGTAGACGGAATTGCGGATATAGGGCGTACAGTAGGGAACCGTGAATTTGGTTTTCTGAACGCTGAACCTTAGGCTTTAAAGGCTGATTGCATTGCGGTGAAGGTTCGATCATCAGTTAAAAAAATTTGCGCAAAATGCAAAACAGTTCGGAGAAAAGGCCGTGTATTTGTAATTTGCGAGACAAAAAAACATAAACAACGGCAAGGATAATTCACAGCGAAAGTTTAAAATGAAAAATTAAAACTTTTTAATGTTTCATTTTAAACTTTTAACTTCTCATCGTGCGTCTTGTAGGAACAAATATTCCGGATAATAAACGAATTGAAATTTCTCTCGCCTATGTATATGGAATCGGGCGTCCTTTGGCGAGTAAAATTTTGAAGATTGCGCAGGTGAATCCCAATACACGGGCAAAAGATTTATCGCAGATTGAGATTAATCGTCTTCGTGAAATTATAGAAAAAAATCACAGAGTTGAAGGAGATCTCCGAAAAGAGATTATGATGAATGTTAAGCGGTTGCGTGATGTTGGCGCGTATCGGGGTAGTCGGCATATGCGAGGGCTTCCGTCTCGCGGACAACGAACAAAAACGAATTCCCGCACACGGCGAGGGAATGTACGAAAAACAATGGGATCGGGGAGAAAATCGGCGTCAATGGTCAAGTAATTAATGCGTAAAGCGTTTAGAGTAAGGCGTACAACATATAGATTTTCTATGCGTTATAGGCTCCATAACTACACGCTGTGCAAAATGGGCAGTAAAAAAGTAATTGAAAAATCGGCAGATACGGAAAAAATAATCGGAGAAAAAGTTCCGCAGGTTTCTGTTGCGCCGGCTACTTCTTCCAAACGAAAAATTCAGGACGGTGTTGTTAATATTCAGGCGACATTCAATAACACGATTATTTCAATTAGCGATACAAAGGGAAATGTGCTTGCGTGGGCGTCGTCTGGAAACTTAGGATTTAAAGGGTCAAAAAAAGCGACCCCCTATGCGGCGACACGCGTCGCTGAAGTTGTCGCGGAACGGGTAAAAAAGTTTGGCGTTCAAGATGTTTCAATTTATGTTAAAGGTGTTGGTTCGGGGCGAGAATCCGCAATTCGAGCAATCATTAATCAAGGTATGCAGCCACGAATGATCAAGGATGTTACGCCATTGCCTCATAATGGTCCGCGCGCAAAAAAACCGCGAAGGGTATAAACGAATTATCATTTTTAATTTTTCACTTTAATTTTAAGATATGTCCGCTGATCCAAAATGCAAAATTTGTCGCCGTGCCGGAGAAAAACTTTTTCTTAAAGGGGAGCGTTGTTTTACGCCAAAGTGTGCGATGATTCGTCATCCCTCAACTCCAGGGATTCATGGTGGCGCGCGAAAAGGTAAGCGGCGCACGGTATCGGAATTTGGCATTGAACTTCGCGAAAAACAAAAAATTCGTTTTTTGTATGGGCTTACCGAGGGACAATTTGAACGATATGTGGAAGAGGCACGAAAAAAGAAAAATAGCGTAGTCACTGATGCTATTGTTTCTTTTCTTGAGACGCGTCTTGACAGCGTTGTGTTCCGGGCGGGTTTTGCGGTATCACGGTCATACGCACGACATTGCGTATCGTATGGGCATATATGCGTAAATGGAAAACTAGCTTCAAGTCCTGGGTATCGGGTGAAAAAAGGCTTTAGCATTTCTATTTATCCAAAGAGTGAAGCTTCGCCTCTTTTTAAAGATTATGGTGAACGGATTAAAAAGTATGATCCGCCTACATGGATTTCTTTGGATAAAGATAGACGGGTGGCGACAATAATCGCGGAACCAACGGTAGAAAATACTCAATTTACATACGATTTACAAAAGGTTATTCAATTTTACTCAAAATAATAAATTCGATCTTCGAATAATCCCGTACATAGTTCCTTCGTGATAGCGCCATAAAGCTTTTCACGCTGGACGAGGGCGGGGTCAGAGAAGTGTCGTGCGTAGTATGATTCCAGTGCCAACAGGCTTCAAGATTGTCTCCGAGGAGGGGAATCAAGGTACCTATGAGGTTGAAGGGCTTTACCCGGGGTATGGCCACACAATCGGCAATGCTATGCGACGCGTTCTTTTGTCGTCGTTGCGCGGTGCTGCAATCACAGCCGTTAAAATCAAGAACGCCCCCCATGAATTCACGGCTCTTGACGGGGTAATGGAAGATTTGGTTGAGATGAGTCTTAATTTAAAACAAGTTCGTTTTAAAATGAATGGAGAGGAATCATGTCAGGCTACTATTTCCATTACAGGCGAGAAGGATGTTATGGCCGCTGATATTAAAACTTCGGGAGAATGCGAGGTTGTAAACGGTGATCTTCATATTGCAACACTCACCTCAAAAAGTTCCAAGCTTGAAATTGATATAGAAGTTTCTTCGGGTTTTGGTTATCAGACTGTTGAATCTCGTAAAAAAGAGAAGGTTGATATAGGGGCAATTGCGTTAGACGCTGCATTTTCTCCCGTGCGTCGCGTTAACTTTGAAGTTGAGAATATGCGCGTTGGAGACCGCACTGATTATAATAAAGTTATTTTTCTTGTTGAAACCGATGGAAGCATTCGTCCACAAGACGCGCTTATGTCCGCGGCAAAAATTTTGACTGAGCAGTTTTCTGCTCTTTCTGGCGTGACCCAGCACCAAGAAACAGGTGCCGTTATTGAAGCGAATTTGCGGAGCGGTGTTTTTAACGGGGAGTCGGAGGATGTCTCATACGAAGAAAGGGCGGGGCGCGTCTCCATTCAAGAATTAAAGCTTTCAAATCGCACACTTAACGCAATAACCAAGTCCGGCTTTACAGTTGTCGGAGATCTTGCATCACGAACGGAGGAGGAAATTCGCGATGGAGTGCGCGGTTTGGGTGATAAGGGGGTTGTTGAGATTAAAAAATCACTTGGAAATCTAGGGCTTACTTTTTCTACCAGAGGCGAGTCCGTCTCTGACGAAGAACGCTAAACTTTAAATCCTGAACGCTTCTATATGAAACATTTACGAAAAGGCAGAAAACTTCACAGAGAAAAAGGACAGCGATCGGCGCTTTTGAAGACGCTAACGACCGCTCTTTTTATCAATGGGAAAATTAAGACCACGGAAGCGAGGGCAAAAGAATTACGGCCGTTTGCGGAACGAGTGATAAGTTGTGGAAAAGAAAATTCTATCGCTAAAAAACGGCTCATCGCAGCTTTGGTGTCGCCTAAAATTGTTAAGCGGGTCTTTGAGGTCGCAGGAACAATGGAAGGAAGGAACGGTGGATACACGCGAATTATTAAAATGGGTCCGAGAAAAAGCGATGGAGCGAAAATGGCAATTATAGAGCTGATGAAATAATAATTTTTTTAATATGAAAGAGCATGTTATTGACGCAAAAGGAAAGGCCTTTGGAAGAATCGCATCAGAGATTGCGATGGTTTTAACTGGAAAAAATTCTGTTTTATATAGACCAAATGTTGTTCCGTCTGTTGCGGTTAGGGTTTATAATACAGACGCTCTTAAAATAAGCGGACGAAAAATGCTTCAGAAAATGTATTATAGACATTCTGGGCGTATCGGAAATTTGAAAGAAGAGACTTTAGGCAATCTTATGAAAAGAGATTCACGGCAGGTTGTAGAATTGGCTGTTTTTGGTATGCTTCCGAAAAATCGCTTGCGAAAAGAGTATATGAAGCATATTTCGTTCTATAAAGGTCAAGTACCAAAAGTAACAAAAGAAGAATGAGGAAATACTGAGGCTCGTAAGCCGAATGTGAACGAATATATAAATAATACTTTTTTAAAACAAATTCCGCGCATACTGCGCGCAGTATTGCGGGAAATATAAATTTTAATTTTTAAAAACTTAGCCGAAAGGAACATCCAATTGTTTTGTATTGGAACGCTTCACGGCGCAAGTTATGAGTGGAATGGAAAAAGAAAAAAAGACAATTAAAAAACAAAGCGGGTCAAAAGCAGTAAAAAAAACTGCGGTAAAAAAGATTAAAAAAGACAAACCGGCAGAAATTCAAGAAGAAACAAAGCCGATTGCTGAAATAGCGCCGTTAGTAGTCAATGCTGAGCCGCGTGTGGCGGAATCTTCCGAAGATGCAGAAATCTTAAAACAGATTGAGAGTGGTATGGCGATGGAAGGGAAGTTAGAACGGTATTGGGAGGCGGTTGGTCGTCGGAAAAAGGCAATCGCTCGCATACGCCTTTTTACCCGTGGGGATAAAACCATCATTGTTAACGATAAACCGTATGGCGAGTATTTTAATACAAAAGAACAGCAAAAAGTCGCTGAGGAGTCATTGCAAAAAATGAAATCAGTAAATCGGTTTCATGTATCCGCTCGTGTTTCCGGAGGCGGTTTGAACGCTCAAGCCGAATCGATTCGTCATGGTATCGCCAGAGCGCTTGTTGAATTCAATTCTGATTTTAGAAAGCGTCTTCGTCGTTCCGGGTTTTTAACTCGTGATCCGCGGATGAAAGAACGAAAGAAGTTTGGTTTGAAATCAGCTCGCAAGCGACCGCAGTGGAAGAAGCGTTAATTCATTTGGAAAATAGCAAAAAAGAATAATCACGAGGTATAGATTAAAAATTAAAAACGGACGAGTTTCGTCCGTTTTTAATTTATGAAAAATACCCACGATACTACTCAATCGCGTAGCGAAATATGCCTTTTTCATTTATTACAGCAATAATATTTTCGTTCGTTGACAAAAAACCCCCCTCCGAGGATATTTTTTGTATAGTATAGTCATCCGACTCAATCCCAATTTCGGCACCGAAGAGTCCTTCTGATGTGGTAAAAATAGCGTAATAATCGTTATACCACGCACTATCAATAATTGGTTGTTGCGTTTCTTTTGTGAGTTTTTTAAAGGACATTCGTTCACGGAATGGCGTTGTGCTTTCTCGCAGAAGAAATAAAGCCAAAAGATCATTTTTTCTTTGAAGAAGCCCTTTGTCTTTTTTTGTATTGAAAGAAACGCGTTTTACCCCCGCCATAATTGGTTCAATGCTACGGTCTGTGTCTTGAAAGATAAAAAATCCTCCAACGCCGTCAACAAAAGCAATAACATCGCCTTCCTCAGATGGGTATGAAGAAAATGTTCCATTTATAAAAAACCCCGGCCTTCCAATTACCTGAATGTCTTTACCGCTGAGGTTCGCGGTCGCGAAAAATCCGTTTTGGGTAACGAATCCGATTCGTTGATTGTATAGTTCAAAGTGCACCACCTGATCAACAATGGGTTCAATCAAACCGTCTGCAATCCGATATCGGTAAATCACGCGATCTTTTCCTAAAATAAAAAGAAATTTTTTATCGGCGGGGTTGGTTCGCACCTCAAGAAGTGTTTGGCGCTTTATTGTCTTTAAAAAGTTTATGGCAAGTTCGCGTATCGTTTCATCAGATGATATTTGAAAAAGACTTGCCTCGCTGTCATCGGCGTTCGCACGCACTAAAAGATTGTCATCGCCAACCCATTCAATGTCATGAGGAATTTGTTTGACTTTTTTTTTAAAAATAACTTTTCCCGACTCAATATTCTGGATAAGGAGCGTTAAATCTTTTTGAGTAATGATTGCGTTTCGGATCCGACGAGGCGATGGGTAGTATTGAAACGGAGGCAGAATTGAAAATTCTTTTGAGTCAATGCGTGGTGGTTGCACGGGGATGAGCATGATTGATCGGTATTCTGAAACTAATCCTTGTGTTACCGCGATGTTTTTTTCCCACGAACGATAGCCCTCCTTTTCAATGCGGACGCGATGCGTTCCTGGACTTACAGCATCCATGAGAGCTCCTGAAACAAGAAACGATGTTTTTTTATATGGACTTTCGTCAAGGAATATCATGATTCCTGTTTGATTTGTTTTTATAAAAATTCCTCCAGCAGGGGCAAGAGAAAGCGTTTGAATATTGATGGAATATCCGACGGCAACGACAATAACGAGTGGCGTAATAATCAAAAATACTCCAACAAGGGAATAAAAAAGCACGCGTCTTTTGGTGCGATGAATTGTCATAGATGTACAGTAAAACAAAATACGGTTTTTGGAAAATAGACAGCGCGTAAAAAATCATATAAAGTATAGAAAAAGCCCTTATATGGCGCAATTTATAATAGAAGGAGGAAGAAAATTGAACGGTGAAGTTGAGATTGGTGGAGCAAAAAACTCCGTCTTAAAAATACTTTCGGCGGCCATTCTTTTGAATGGGAAAGTCGTAATCAAAAATGTTCCTGATATTGAAGATGTGAAGCGGATGATTGAACTTCTTCAAAATCTTGGGGCAACCGTTTCATATTTTGATGGAAAAACCATCTCAGTTGATGCTCGCACGATTTCATCAAGCGCTGTGATGGACGATTTGGCAAAACGGCTCCGATCGTCAATTTTACTTATAGGCCCTCTTCTTGCGCGGTTCGGGTCTGTTTCATTTCCACATCCGGGCGGATGCGTTATTGGTCAGCGACCCATCGATATTTTTTTGGACGGTTTTGAGGCGTTGGGCGCACAGATTCACGCGAATAGTAACGAAAAATATCCTTCATATAAAATTGATGGTAAAAATCTTCGGGGAGCGGATTATTTTTTTAGAAATATCAGCGTGACAGGAACAGAAACTCTCATGATGGCATCAACGCTCATTCGTGGGACGACCATTCTTCGTAATTGCGCGACTGAACCAGAAATTTTCGCGCTTGCGGCGTTTCTTAATCGGTGCGGAGCAAAAATAAAAGGCGCGGGCACGCAGACAATTGAAGTCCGTGGAGTTTCAAAATTGAGTGGAGGTGTTTTTAATGTTATTCCAGATCGGATTGACGCGGGAAGTTTCGCGATTCTTGCGGCGGCTACAAAAAGTACTCTTACGATAAAAAATATCATACCCGAACACATTAAAAGCGTTCTTTTTATACTCACCCGCATGGGGGTTGGCATTGAAATTCAAAAAGATTCGGTGCGGATACGCCCGGCAAAAATTTTGCGAGCGCAGAGCATCAAGACCCATGAATATCCAGGCTTTCCGACTGATCTCCAAGCGCCTTTTACCGTGTTGGCAACACAGGCAGATGGGCAGAGCTTGATTCATGAGACGGTTTATGAAGGACGCTTGTTTTATATAGAAAATCTGAATAGAATGGGCGGGAAGATCATTATGTGCGATCCGCATCGTATTCTTGTACATGGAGCGACACAGTTGTACGGGCGCGATATGGAAAGCCCTGATCTTCGGGCGGGACTTGCGTTTGTTATTGCTGGACTTGTCGCAGACGGGACATCAATCATTCGGGATGTGTATTCTATTGATCGCGGATACGAAAACATAGAAGGACGGTTGCAAAAATTAGGGGCAACCATTAAACGAGTAGCATAAGGCGTATAGTGAAAAAGCGTTGAGCATAACAGAGCTTTTTGTTAGAGGCGCTTGTTGGCCTCTGGTGGGAACTCGTCTCTGGCGGAGAACGCTCCACGCTAATCTCTAAACGCTCGCATATATGTTTGTACGAAAATTAGGAATTGATTTAGGAACGGCAAATACGCTTGTTTTTATTCCGGGGCAAGGAGTTTCTATCAACGAGCCTTCGGTTGTTGCTATTTCTATGAACGAAAACAAGGTTCTTGCCGTCGGCAATGAAGCTCGGGCAATGGTTGGCAGAACACCCGAAACGATCACCGCGTATAAGCCGATGCGGGACGGTGTTATCGCTGATTATCGCGTTACAGAAGCGATGCTTCGTTATTTTATCTCAAAGGCAACTGGACGATTTCGGTTGTTTCGTCCGGAAGTTATGATTTCTGTTCCAGCCGGAGTTACATCAACCGAGCGTCGCGCAGTCATTGAAGCCGCGTTGGCTGCTGGAGCAAAAGCCGCCTATGTTGTTAAAGAGCCGGTACTTGCGGCAATCGGAGCCGGAATTCCTATCAACGAACCGCGAGGACATATGATCGTTGATATTGGTGGCGGAACTGCTGATATAGCGGTTATTTCTCTTGGGGGGATCGTTGTTTCATCGTCGGTAAAAGTTGCGGGAAACAAGTTTGACGCCGCGATTGCGAATTATATTAAAAAACATTACAACTTAGCGATTGGAGAGAGGACGGCTGAAGATTTGAAGATTGGCATTGGTTCGGCAATTTCCGTGCAAGAAGAGCTTTTTATGCAGATAAAAGGACGCGATTTACTGACCGGACTTCCGAGAACTCATGAAATATTTACAAATGAAATTGCGCAGGCAATCGCGGAGGAATTAGATGAGGTGGTGCGAGCGATTAAAGGAGTTCTTCGTGATACGCCACCCGAGCTTGCCGCGGATATTATGGATAAAGGGATTGTTCTTTCGGGCGGTGGCGCACTTTTGCGAAATATTGACGAATTGATTTTACGGGAAACGGGTGTTCCCGCGTATATTGCTGAAGACGCGTTGTATTGTGTTGTAAAAGGAACTGGAATTGCCCTTGAGCATCTGGATGTTTACAAAAAAAGCATCATGATGAAAAAATAATGACTTCGCGTTCAACAGAAGAAATAAAAACCCGACTCAGCATTGTTGATTTAATTCAGGGATATGTCCGGCTGGAAAAGTCGGGTATTAATTTTCGTGGACGATGTCCGTTTCATCAAGAAAGAACGCCGTCGTTTTTCGTGAGTCCAGCCCGACAGACATGGCGATGCTTTGGATGCCAAAAAGGAGGCGATCATTTTTCGTTCATTGAAGAAATTGAGGGGGTGGAGTTTCCCGAGGCATTAAAAATGCTTGCTGAACGAACTGGTGTTGTCATAACGCGAGAGGATCCGCGGGCAATTTCAGAACGAGCGCGCTTGCTCGCAATATGTGAGGATGCGGCGAAATTTTTTGAATTACAGCTCCACGCATCAGAAAATCCGAATCGTATGAATCCAGTATTGCGGTACCTTGTCTCGCGAGGACTGATAGAAAGCACTATTAAAGATTTTCGTTTGGGATACGCACCTGATTCATGGGACGCTCTGTATGTATGTTTAACGCGGAAAGGATACAAAGAAAGCGAAATTGAAAACGCTGGTCTTATCATTAAAAAAGAACAAGCGCGCTCCGAAGAACGAAAATACTATGACCGTTATCGCAATCGTATTATATTTCCTATTACCGATGCATCGGGACGAATTATTGCATTTGGAGGTAGAATTTTTCCAACCCAAAAACTAGACGAAGAAAAAGAAGCCCATTCTTCGCGCGGAGCTTTGGAGGGCGCGGCAAAATATATTAATTCTCCAGAAACTCCGCTGTATAATAAATCACGCGTCCTGTATGGATTTCACCGTTCAAAAAATACAATTCGTGAAAAAAATGAATGCGTTGTTGTTGAGGGATACATGGACGCTATTATGGCGCATCAAGCGGGCGTAGCGAATACCGTTGCCGTATCAGGCACAGCGCTTACCAATGATCAGTTGCGTATTCTTGCGCGCCTCGCCAATTCAATTATTTTTGCTTTTGATATGGATTCCGCCGGGCAGAGCGCTACAAAGCGATCCCTTGATCTTTCTTCTGAATTTAATATATCGCGAAAAGTTCTTATACTTCCATCAGGAAAAGATCCAGCAGATGCGGTTCGCGAAGACAAAAACATTTTTATCATGGCGGTTGCATCGTCGGTTCCAATTATGGAGTACTATTTTGGAGAAGCAGGAAAACAATTTGATGTACAAAGTCCGCAGGGGAAAAAAAATTCCGCCCTTTTTTTTCTTCCACATGTTAAAAATCTGACCAATGAGATTGAACGCGCGCACTGGATTCAAAAATTTTCTGATCTCATCTCTATACCAGAAATTGCAATTCGCGCAGAGCTTGATAAAATGCGCGGTGTGCGGGCGGAAAAATTTGTTTTAGCGCCTACCAACGCGCACAATCGCTCTCGTCGCGAACTTTTGGAAGAACGGCTTTTGTGTCTGTATGTTCACGACCCGGGGAAATTTGAAGAGGTGGAAAAGAAATTTCCGGAGGCACTGCCATTTGTTTCTTTGGCGCACGAACGATTTTTTGCGGAACTTCAGGAAAAAAAATCAATCCAAACAGCCGAGTCAAAGAATTTTTTTGAAAAATTAAAATTTGAAGCAGAAACAATGAATTATAATGCGCTGGACGTCTCTGAAGAGTTGCTTTTTGTTGCTTTGGGCATTCTCGCGGAGTATTACAAGGAGCAGATGTCAAATCTCAATGTTCAAATTAAAAGCTTGGAAAAATCGCCGAATCAGGATAGAATGAATGGTCTATTAAAAAACTTTAATGAGGTTGCGGATAAGGTGAAACGATACTCGGCTTAATATCTGAAGAAAATATGAAACAAAAGAAAAAACATAAAAAAACAGTTAAAAAAACCACTCTTAAAAAAGCGGACGGCAAGTCGTCAAAAATACCGCGCAACCGCCTAAAAGCCCTGAAAAACACCGCCATTGCTCTTGATGCGAAATCCGCCGTTGAATCAATGACCAATGAAGCGAAAATTGAGACGCTTTTAAAACGAGGAAAAAATCGCGGATTTGTAACATACGCCGAGATTATTTATTATTTTCCGAATATTGAGGAGGAGATATCAATTATAGAGGATTTGTATACTCGTTTTGAGGCCGAGAACATTGAAGTTCTGGAGACTCGGGAACTCTTGAATGTACAAGAAGAAAAAGAACGGGTAGGCGATAAAAAACGCCATGAGGACGAAATGCTTTCGTCCGATTCCGTTCAAATGTATTTAAAAGAAATTGGACGCATCGCGCTCTTAACTTCTCAAGAAGAAAAAGATCTTGCAAAAAAAATTGAGCACGGCGATCAAGAAGCGCGAAAAAAACTAACACAGGCGAATTTGCGTCTTGTCGTTTCCATAGCGAAAAAATATGTTGGTCGATCTCCACATTTAACGATTCTTGATCTTATTCAAGAAGGGAACATAGGTCTTTTTAAGGCTGTTGAAAAGTTTGATTACAAGAGGGGTTTTAAGTTTTCCACATACGCGACATGGTGGATTCGGCAGGCAATTACCCGCGCATTGGCGGATCAAGCTCGTACGATTCGGATCCCCGTGCATATGGTTGAAACAATCTCCAAGTATCAGCAGATAAAACGGCGCTTATTTCAAGACCTTGGGCGTGATCCACTCCCCGAGGAAATAGCAGCGGAGATGGGAATGGAAATTGAAAAGGTTCATCATATCGCAAAAATTTCACAAGATACCATCTCACTTGAATCTCCCGTTGGAGACGACGAAGAAGATTCAACGCTCGGCGAATTTATTGTTGATGATAAGACGATCTCTCCCCAGCAACACGCCGCGCGCGGGCTCTTAAAAGAACAGATGCAGAATATTTTGCAGGACCTATTGCCCCGCGAGCAAAAAATTCTTTCTATGCGTTTCGGACTCATTGATGGCGTCACGCATACCCTTGAAGAAGTCGGGAAAGAATTTGGCGTTACGCGCGAACGCATACGACAAATTGAAGCGCATGCTCTTGAGAAAATTCGCGAGCACGCTTTAGTCTCAAAACTCGAAGGATACTAAAGTGATTTTAATTTTTCTGTGATTGCGTTTAGTATGTCCGTTTTTGCTTTTTGGAGGATTGATTGCGCTATATCAGATACTTTTTTAATGAGGCGATCAAAAAAACCAACACGCGGTGTTGTGGTGAGCGAATATTCGTTTTGAAGAGTGCTTTTTGCTATTTCGCTGAGTTTTGAAGCGAATAATTGCGCGTTTGTATGTTTCATCAACTCTTCGGTTGTTTCTTGAAGATCTAATTTTATCGCGTCAATAAGCGGTTTTATTTTTTCAGAATTTGTATTTAACGAATTGGTCGTTCCGGCAAATATTTTTGAATGTTCCGAGATTTGATTCGCGATTTTGTCTAAGAGCGCATCGCGATCGCTGTCGGTGAGTTTTTCCCATATGCGCGTCGTTCGTTCACGCATGATCCGATGCGCTTTCGCATATGCGTTGAGGGCTCTATCGGTGTCCGCTCTGCCGACATCAATGTGCGTTTGAACTTCTCTAAGTTTGTTTTTTATTATTTTTATTTCATTTAAAATTTCATCAGAAATGCTTAGCTCTAGATCAATTCGTTTTTTTTCGTTAAATGTTGTAAGTCGTTCAAATGCTCGTCGCCAGTTTTTAAGAAAATAGAAGTGGCTTGTCGGCAGAAGCCATGTGCGTGGGTCAGCGGTTTTTGTTGTGGTGGTTGTACTATGTAGTGTGGGGGTGTTTTGCACAAACGAGTTTTCAGATGTTTGTTTTTGGTTTGATGGCGTTTGTGCCGGAATGTTCGTTGTCCAATCAATCTGTATGCCTGAAAGTGATGCAGAATCCGCAAACGCGGATTCTGTTGCCACAAAAGCAAACACAAAAAATATAATTTTTTTAAGCATATGATGCGTTGATTATCCCAGAAACGATGTTTTTGAGTGATGCCGTTTAGAGTAAAATTGGAATGTCGGGATTGGCGTTGTCGTCAATATCAAAAATCATCATCATCGGTTCGTTGTTCACGCGCGAATAAATTGGCGGGTCTTTTTTTAGATTAAAAACTTCATCCCCATCGTCTGTATGAAGCGTTGCGTATAATGACTCACCTGATTTAATTGGGCGGGTAAGGCGAATAATAAGATCCTTATGCTCGCCACGGAAGAGGTGTTGCGAGAATCCAATAATTGTTTCGGGTATTTCGTTTTTGTTTTCATGGACGACGACATAGCCCCCATTTTGGAAAATTGCAAAATTTACAAGGATTGAGATTCCTGGTTTTTGTTCAGAAACATATAGCGCATTTTCTTCTGCACGAAGTTTTGATGAATCAGTTGAAGAAATATCAGTAGTATTTGCGGTATTATGTGATTCGGTAGGGACATTTGAATTAACGGCACCGTTTTCTTTTGGTACTTGCGAAAATATATAGAGCGTAAGAAGCGCCGTTAGCGTGACAAAAGAAATGATTATCCATGATGCGTTTTGACTCAAAAGTTTTTCTAGTTTCATAAAAATTTTGTAATTGGCTTTGTTGTATTTGTGCGCTATATTGTGGCTAGCGAGGTCAAAGCTTCGGGGAAGCTTTGACGGGAAACTCTATTCGCCTTTGGCGAACAAAAAGCGTTTCCCCGAGGAGGCGAAAAGATATGAAAATTTTTATTTTCATATCGACCGAGCGACGACACAAAATTGTACCCAGTTATATTATATCACGAAATAATAGATCGCGCCATAAAAAATAAAGGGCATTACGCCCTTTATTTTTTATGATTTTTTATTAAATTAAATCAGGAATTGCTCTGAATTACTCCGCGTGTGTATCGCCGGCCCAAACGACAAAAGTAAATACTTTGCCCCCTTTGCCCATGTCTTTTTCAAAATGAGAATTTCGTCCATGACGGGATTTTTTGATTGCTTTGCCAAAATCAGATAATTCTTCATTATTTTTATCGTTTCCTCGCCCCGCAACCACAGTATTTTTAAGGGTTGTAAAGGTGTCAAGATGAGAATAGATCATTTCAAGTTGATCGTAGTCGTGCTGATTTGGGTGCTGATTTGGCATCGGGTCGCTTGTGTAGTCCATACAAGTCCCTAATGGCGCATTTGCAAAGTCTTCATCTTGATGATCAAGTCCAAATGCATGCGCGATTTCCTGGCACATAACAAGGTTTCTCCACGCGATAGTATTATATGTCGGAGTATTGAAGTAAGTATCGTTGAGCTTTACTGTTCCTTGTGTAATATGACTGCCACTTACCCACACAGACGCTATTCCAAGCCAGCCGTTGTTGCCATATTTTGCATTACAAACCTCAACGCGACCGCTTTTAGCTCGGCATTTTCTTGGATCCGTTGTGCCTGTGGTAATGGTAGTATCCAAGACTGAAGACACGCTCCAGTCGCTTGATGCGGTGGCAAGATTGCCGTCCCATACGGACGAAACATTATCCCCAAGTTTTAGGGTAAATGGATTTGCGGTTCGTGCCCAATGGTATCCGTTCCACGAATGACTCGCGTAGGCGATAGACACCATTCCGACTGTACCAAGAAGTACTAAAACCGACATGACGATTCTTAAACGGTGCGATGAAAACATGTTTTTATGTAGGTATTAATTTGTAATTTAAAAGTTAATTTTAACAGTTTATCAAAAAATATCAAGCCCATCAATTTTTTGAAATCGCGCATAATGTTTTAATCAAAAGCATCACATATTATTTATTATTTTTTAGAATATAGCTGTATACAATGGTGTGACTGAGCAAGGGCGAGGAAATACTGAACGCAGAAGAGCAAATGTATGGTGGCGCTTGGATGAATCGCGTGCACGCATTCAATCATCTTCGCTTGCCGCAATATAACTGGGTACAATCTTGCGTCGTCGCGTCTGGGAAATGAT
>JBBTQR010000006.1:18518-36335 GCA_038065595.1 Patescibacteria group bacterium
CGCGTCTGGGAAATGATAATTGCTATTCTCATTTCACCATCCGCTTGCCGCAATATAACTGGGTACAATCTTGCGTCGTCGCGTCTGGGAAATGATAATTGCTATTCTCATTTCACCATCCGCTTGCCGCAATAAAAAACTATTTGAGTTTCCCACGGTTTTAATCCGACATATAAACCCCCACGACATTCCGTGTCAGGGTTTAAAATCACACCGCTTAACATACTTTGTACTTCTATTTCGTAATCACCGGTTATTTGAGGGATTCTACAGTCGGCTTCAGTTTTACTAAAATTTGTTAGAATGATAGTTCCAAGTTCATATTCCGACATTTTTTTATTTATTCCGGTCTTATCGGTCGCCTCAACTTTTACAGCTTGAATACTGGGAAATAAGGTATGAATTTCGGCCATTTTCCAATCTCCGTTTTCAAATAAATTTGTATGCTTTAGTGATAATAATTTTTCATAGTGCTCCCTAATCCGATTATGCGTAGGCTCCTCTGGCCATCGGCCCGTTTGCATCGGGGGTCTTATTTTTCTTCCGTCTGTCTGACCCTGGTTGATTAAGAATATTGAATCAGGAATTAAACCCGCGAGAACGGAAGCCGCTTTGGACGCTTCTTCTCCAAATGTTTTAATGGCTCTTTCTTCGTCATGATTTTCTATAAAAAGCACATCCTTGTAATGCCTGCCTTCGCGTGCGGATGTAATTAAATGCTCAATATGTGATTTGAGGTTTTTCGGAGAGGTTTCTTCTCTGGCGATTTTTTTTAAATGATCATAAAAATCTTTTCCATAAATATAATCAAAGTATTTTCCTAATTTTTCTTTGTCCCAATACGCTTCAGCAATAAAATAAAAATCTTTTCCCCCAATATCTCTTGCTTCACTCTTGACCAACGGTATTGTATGTTCCCAGAATTCATGCTGTCTAATGTACTGTTTTTGTTTCTCGCTTAAACACCATCCCCATGTTTGGATGAATGTGTCAGAATTTAACAACATTGCCATATCACACCGAACGCCGTCCGCATGTTCAACAAGACTCAATAAAATGTCTTGCATTTTTTCTTGTACCACAGGGGTAGCATAATTAAGTTGTAAGGTGTCTGTCCATGCGGGGTAATTAGGGTCTTTCCCATGCGCGATATAATAGGTTTTTTTATCGTTTGCTACAACGGGATAGTAGAAATTTTTGTTTGCTTCGTATTGCGCTTGGGTTCCTAAAATATAATATTCAGGGTGTTCTTTCGCCCACGCGTGATCAAGGGCGGTGTGGTTTGGGACAAAATCTATAATGACTTTCTTTTTATGTTCATGAAGTTTTTTTTCCATTTCATCCCACGAACCCCAATCTTTTGCGATTTGAGAATTTGGAGAGTACGCGGGTATTGCAAAAGGCGAAGCAACCACGTCTTTTTCACGGTCTATGTCAGGCGGGGCGTATGTGTATTCATCCGCGTGTGTCTTTGCCTCATTTTTACCTGCCTGACTTGGAGTATAAATCCCCATAAACCAAAACATATCATATTGTTCAAAAAGCTCTTCCCACTCATTGTCGGGAACAGTATCAATTGTTATGGGTCTTTGATATTTTTTGCTCAACTCATCCATCCAAAGTCTCGTATTGATAAGATTAAGCCCAACCTGACGCTTGCTTGTTTCGCATTTTTCCAACAATTCTTTGAATTTTTCTTTTAAATCCAGATTTTCTATATGAGGGCTGGCGCCTGCGTATCGTTCAGGTTTCTGTTTTTTTATCAGATTATTTTCTTGTACATTTTCTATACCCATATTTTGTCTTTTGAAATGCGCCTATGCAATGCACAGCGCGCACGCTTAGAAAACGAACCACTTGCTTTTTTGGTGTTTTTTTATTGTACCCTTCTTTCAAATTTTATCAACGCGCTCTTACAATTATTTTAATTCTGTGAGATGCTTTACGAATGCAAGAAAAAATAGAGAAAGCAGAAAAAATAAAACACGCGGAAGGACGATGGGTTGAGGGGACCATTTCTCTTACTGCTAAGGCGATAGGATATATTTCAATGGAAGGAGAAGAGAAGGACATTGAAATTGACGCGTCATCGTTAAATACGGCATTTCACGGCGACACCGTAAAAGTGCTTTTGCATCCAAAAGTAGAAGGCAAAAGACAAAAAGGAGAAGTCGTTGAAGTTCTTATTCGGAATAAAACAAGTTTTGTCGGAAAGATTGAGAAAAAAGGATTTCCTATGTTTCTTGTTCCCGACGATTCGCGAATGTATCGTGATATTTATATCGCGCCAAAAAATTCAAAACACGCAAAAGATGGGCAAAAGGCGTTTGTGAAGATACTGGAATGGGGAGATTCTAAAAAAGGCCCTTCTGGCGAAGTGATACGCATACTCGGAAATCCAGGAGAAAATAACGCTGAAATACAAGCGATTATTTTGGAAAAAGGATTTGAAACCTCTTTTCCTCCTGAAGTAGAAAAACAAGCCAAGCAATTTTCACGAAAGATTTCCGAAGACGAGGTTGCACGGCGCACGGACTTTCGCGATGTGCCGACATTTACCATTGATCCTATAGATGCGAAAGATTTTGATGATGCGCTTTCCGTTCAAACGCTTCAGAATGGTGACATAGAAATCGGCGTTCATATTGCTGATGCTTCGTACTATGTTACGCCAGGATCCGCGATTGATAAAGAAGCTGTGTATCGGGGCACCTCGGTCTATTTAGTTGATCGCGTGCTTCCTATGCTTCCGGAAGTTCTTTCAAACGAGATGTGCAGTTTGAAGCCAAACGAAGATAGGCTTGCGTTTTCGGCTGTTTTTATTTTCAGCAAAGATGCAAAAAATATCGGTGTGCATCCCAAAATTCTGAAAGAATGGTTTGGCAGAACCATTATTCATTCAAACAGGCGCTTTTCATATGAAGACGCGCAAAAAGTTCTTGATCATAAAACGGGAGATTATGTGAACGAACTTCTCATATTAGATGCCATTTCTGAAAATTTAAGCAGGGAACGATTCGCCGCTGGTTCAATCTCTTTTGAGAAGGATGAGATACGAATTGTGCTTGATAAAAATGGCGCGCCGACAGAGATTATAAAAAAATGTCGGACGAAATCACACAAGCTTATAGAAGATTTTATGCTTCTTGCGAATAAAAAAGTCGCGGAACATATTGCTGATATTGGCAAAAAAGAGGAGAAGCTTTTTGTCTATCGTATTCATAACGAACCAAACAAGGAGCGAATTCGCGAGCTCGCTGTGTTTTTAAAGACGGTTGGGCACGAATTGCGTATTGATGAAAATCAGGTTATTTCTCCAAAAGAAATCAACGAACTTCTTTCAAAAACAGAGGGGAGTGCACTTCAAAACATTATTCATACGGCAATGCTTCGTACAATGGCGCGCGCCACATATTCCACAAAAAATATCGGTCACTATGCGCTTGGTTTTGAACATTACACCAACTTTACATCTCCAATACGACGATACCCCGATATTTTGACGCACCGATTGCTTTCACGGCATCTTAACAACGAAGAAATCTCAGAGGACGCGTGGCATGAGTACGAGACAATGCTCCGATACGCCTCAGAGAGGGAAGCCCTTGCTACGGATGCTGAGCGGACATCTATTAAATATAAGCAGGTTGAATATATGCAGAACAAGGTCGGGCAGGAATTTGCCGGAACGATTACGGGTGTGACGGAATGGGGGATTTATGTTGAGGAGAAATGCACGCTTGCTGAGGGCATGATTCGCACGCGCGATTTGAAAGATGATTTCTATGTTCTTGATGAAAAAAATTATTGCTTACGCGGTACCAATACGAAAAAGAAGTACTCGTTAGGGGATGTGGTTCAGGTAAAACTTCTTCGCGCGGATATGATGAGACGGACGCTTGATTTTATTTTTGTTTAAATTTCCTATGTGTGCATGCGCATACATAAAAAATACCTCTCACGCTTCTGATGTGGTGTAGGTTAATTTATTTTATACTATTGACAAACGCAACTCTGTTGCGTTAAGGTGTGCGTATGATTGAGAAAGTAATAAAAGCGCTTAAAAACAGCGGTTATAGAATTACACCTATTCGGAGGGCGCTTTTTGAAATTCTTATCACAAGTAAAAAACCAATTTCAGTGGATGGTCTTATAAGGTCGCTTGCCAAAAAAGGAATGAAGCCAAATAAGACGACGATCTACAGAGAACTTGCTTCATTAAAAACGGGCGGATTTATAAAAGAAGTACAATTCAAGTCTGACTGCCGAATGTACGAAATTACATCTTTGGGGCATCATCACCACCTCGTTTGCACAAAATGCAATACTATTGAAGATGTGCGCATGGAAAACGATATGAAGCAATACGAAAAGAAAATATATAAAAAAATGGCTTTTAAAATTTTTGAACACTCGCTTGAATTCTTCGGGCTTTGTCGTAAGTGTCAATAAAAAATATATTTAATTACATCGCTGATTATGATTATTGGATTTCTCGGGAAAGGAGGAAGTGGCAAATCAACGCTCTCAACTGCGTTTGCTTTTTATCTTATGGCGCAACGCGCGCGCGTGCTCGCCGTTGATGCCGACCATAATATGGATATGTCATACAACTTCGGCATATCTGAATCTATGCCATACATCGGTCAAAGCCTTGAAGATATGCTCACATATCTTGATATAAAAACTTATCGAGATGCTTTTCTGAAAGATGTGGATCCCGAATTTTCGCTTTTCCCGCTTGATCCTATTACTGAAAAGTATTCAGTGGAAATTGGCTCACATATGCGACTTATGAGCACCGGACCGCACACCGAAAATATTCTTTATGACAAAAGTTGTAGCCACTCCCTCGTAACGCCGTTAAAGGTGTACCTTCCTTTTCTAAAGCTCAAAGAAAACGAATACGCGGTAGTTGATGAAAAGGCGGGGGTTGACGGTGTCAGTACGGGTATTACTACGGGATTCACCATCGCAGTAGTGGTAGCCGAGCCAACGCTTCATGGGCTGAAGACAGCGAAACAAATTGTGTCTATGCTTGATTTTTACGGTACGCCATACTTCTTTGCCCTCAATAAGTCGCACGGCAAAGAAGATGAGGAGCTTTTCTTTAACGCATTCAATAAATTACCAGACATGGTATTTGCTTTTGACCACTCGTTTTCCCGATTTTCTAAAGATAACGCACCTGCGTATGATTCGCAGTTTAAAAAACTGATTGAAACGCTCGCCACATTAAAAGATGCGCGAAAAGAGCGCACCAAAGAAAAATATATTAAAAACAACGAGTTTGTTCAGCATACAGAGCGGGATCAATAGGCTCTAGCCGAAATAAATTAAATTTATTTTGATATATTTCGGTGGAAGCTTTTTTCCACAACAACCCGTGTTCTTTTACAAAGGAGGATTTCATATGTCGTATGGTAAAAAATCGGACTTGTTTCAACCTGTAATTATGGATATGTTGCCAGAATTTAAAAGGCTTTATCCACGCGCAGAGCGGTATGTTGATGCTATATTTAATGTGTTGACGGCGCATTGCACCGTTGAAACATTGCTTTTTGCTTCGGTCATTGACCTCCTTGACCGATTTGAAAGGAATAAAAGTTCTAATATCGTCCTCTCTGTAATACGAAAGGATCACAGGGGGAAAATGCAGAGTGAAAATATGGAGCTTGTCCATGATGTCGTGGTAGAGCTCCAAATGGCCGGCGATAATTTTCGTAAGCTCCAATCTTATTTTTACAAGCACGATAGGGCTATGGTTTTTATGCATAGCTGTAAGGTGGCCATTGTCGCGTTAGACGAGGTTGATAGCTACTATCAAACAGTGGCAAAGGAGCAGGCACTTCGCACAATGCTTGATTGGACTGGCGTGAGCGAGAAAAACATCCAAAACGCAAGGATTATTGATGAAGGTGTTTGTGGCGCAGAAAGCGTATGTATTATAGAAAAGATAGTTTTGGCAACAAATACCGCAATCCAAATGAGTTGCAAGTGCTGTTCACCACTTTTGGCACTCGCGCGTTGAGAATAACTATGCCCACCACCTAACGAAAGTAGTCCCACAGAAAAATCTGTGGGATTTTTTTTATGCGTTTTTCGCTTTTAAAAAAAATCATCCATACCACATCAGAAACGCAAAGAGTATTTTTTTGTGTAGGGATGTGCGCGTATAAGAAATTAAAAAAACATCCCGCGAGAGCGGGATGTTTTTTTAATTTATTCACAACGCCTTATGCGCGTGATACATTTGTTGCTGCAGGGCCTTTTTCACCATCAACGACATCAAAGGTGACGGCATCGCCGACCTTTAACTCGTTAAAAGTAACGCCTTGCAACTCTTTTGAATGGAAGAAAAGGTCCTTTGATTCGCCTTCGCGAGCAATGAATCCAAATCCTCGATCCGTAAGTGTTTTGATTGTTCCGTTCATACGATCTTGTTTGTCTATTAATACGATTTTATTTTTGTAGCTAGAAACTCGACTTTATGACGAGACAAGAGATTATACATCTTTTGTCTCAATATTTTTTAGTACTCAGCCATTATAGCATATAAGCGTATTTTTTGCAATGCCTCGTTCCGTGAGTTCAACAAGTAAGTGCAACAAAAGCAAATGGCAGTATTAAAGCGTTTTTTGCTTAAAGTGGCTCTGGATGGAGTCGAACCATCTTCTAAGCGTTATGAGTGCTTCGTTCTAGCCGTTGAACTACAGAGCCGAATTTTTTTGTGAGTGTTTTTTGTACGACCGTGAAAGGAGTGTGCAAAATTTTAATCAAACTGTCTGCGCGGCCGACCGGATTTCTTTCGCTTTTATCGGCGAAAGCCGGGATTTTTTGGTTCGCTTCGCAAACATCAAAAAATCCTTCAAATCCGCCGCGCGAGAAGCAGTTCTCGCGCTTCGTCCTCTTGTTTCACTGCGCGGCCGACCGGATTTGAACCGGCGATCTTCTCCGTGACAGGGAGACGTGTTAACCAGGCTACACTACGGCCGCAATGAAGCCTACTGTACAGGTATTTTTGCTAACTTGCAATATCACTGTGTCGTGGTATCGTAATAAAGCGGGGTGGAAGAGAGGTACTTCGCAAGGCTCATAACCTTGAGGCGCCGGTTCGAGTCCGGCCTCCGCAACTATTAAAAATCAAAAACCGCTCCGAATGTATTAGGGCGGTTTTTGATTTTTCAAATTCGTTTTTTTTCTTTATACTATAAGGCATGCTTGATGAGATAAAGAAAATTGAACAATCCGCAAAAGAAGCGTTAAAAAACACTCAAAACCTTGATGATTTTGAGCGGGTTCGTATTGAGTTTTTGGGGCGAAAGGGGGCTTTATCCCTTCTTTTGCGTGCTTTGAAAGATTTGCCGGAACATGAAAGGCGAACAATGGGCGGGTTGGCAAACCGCTTACGGCATGACTTAGAAGAGCTTTTTTTTGAAAAAGAAAAAATACTAAAGCATTCAATAATTGAGGATTCTCTTAAAAAAGAGTGGATTGATATCACGCGCCCAGGCATTCGTCGCGCGCGGGGACATCAGCATCCGTTATCAATAATTCGCGGGGAAATTGAGGATATTTTTCAACAACTTGGTTTTTCAACCATTGAAGGTCCGGAAGTTGAGGAGGAGTTTTATAATTTTGATGCTTTGAATGTTCCAAAAAATCATCCGGCGCGCGATCTTCAAGATACTTTTTGGATTAAATCTCCGAGTTCAAAACGCATTCTTCTTCGTACGCACACTTCTCCTGTTCAGATTCGGTATATGCGCACGCACAATCCTCCGTTTCGTATTATTGCTCCCGGGCGCGTGTTTCGGCATGAAGCGACTGACGCATCTCACGAATTTCAATTTTATCAGATTGAAGGTTTGATGGTGGGGCGTCGCGGTGAAGCGGGGGGCGAGATTAGTGTTGCGAATTTTAAGGGCATTATGGCAGAATTTTTTCGCAGATTTTTTAAATCGCACGATCTAAAAGTTCAATTGCGTCCTGCGTATTTTCCGTTTGTTGAACCGGGATTTGAGATGTATATTTCGTGTCGTGCTTGTAATGGGAAGGGTTGTTCTATATGTAAACGCTCTGGATGGATTGAGATTTTGGGCGCGGGCATGGTACATCAAAATGTATTTAAGGCATCAGGATACAATCCAACTGAGGTGCGGGGATTTGCGTTTGGGATGGCGATTGATCGTCTCGCGATGATGAAGTATAAAATTCCGGATATTCGACTTTTTCACTCTGGCGATATGAGATTTTTAAAACAGTTTTAGATATGAGCGAATTTTTTAACAACACAGAAAACATTCCAGAAAGTTTAAAAACATTTCGTGATAAAATGTGGGAATTAAAGCGCGCGGAAGAAGAAAATCTTCTTCGTACGGGACATGGCCCAGCTCATTTTCAAATGGTTAATCCAGACGAACTTACGGATGAAGACGCGCGTCTTTATGAGAAATATATTGGCAATGCCCTTACAAAAGAAGAATATAAAAAACATCGCAATCAATTTAGCTGTGCGAGTATGGAAGATTCGCGACACGGTTTTTGCGCGTATGTAGGCAATAAGCTTGCGGTGCGGTTTCTCCAGGAAGAGATTGGTAAAAAAACGGCGCAAGAAAGCGCGAATGATGAAAAATGAAATTTTCATATAATTGGCTCAAAAAATTTGTTGCAATAAAAGAGTCACCGGAAAAATTGGCGGAGTTTTTAATGATGCGCGCTTTTGAAGTAGATGGTGTGGAAAAAATCGGCGATGATTGGGCGCTTGAAATAAAGCTTCCTCCTAATCGCGTGCCTGACGCAATTGGACATATAGGTATGGCGCAGGAGATTGCAACATTGCAAAATTTAAAATTTAAAATTAAAAATTTAAAATTAAAGGAGTCAAAGAAAAAAACCTCATCGGTTCTTGCCGTTCGCGTTGATGATAAAGAAAAATGTAAAAGATATATCGGGCGGGTAATTGAAAATGTCCGTATTGCGGAATCTCCTGAGTGGATGAAAGAAGCGCTTATTTCATGCGGATTTCGTTCTATAAATAATATCGTTGATGCCACTAACTATGTGATGTTAGAAACGGGACAGCCACTGCATATTTTTGATTATGAAAAGATTGAAGGCGGAGAAATTATTGTTCGTCGCGCTAAACACGGCGAACATATGAAAACCTTGGATAATCAAGATGTTGTTCTTGCGCCCGATGATCTCGTGATTGCCGACACAAAATCTCCGTTGGCGCTCGCGGGCATTAAAGGAGGAAATAAAGCCGAGGTTGATGTAAACACGAAACATATCGTTCTTGAAAGTGCGAACTTTGAAGGTTCTGGAATTCGTGCGACGACTGCGCGAACGGGAATTAAAACTGATTCTTCGTATCGTTTTGAACACAACCCGCATCCTGATTTGGCGTTTTTTGCGATGGAACGACTCGCTATTGTAATTAAAAAGGTAGCTGGTGGCGAGTGCTTGAAAGACGCGTGCGATGTATATCCAAAAAAAGAAAAAACGGCGACAATTCTTTTTCATACCACATACGCAAACTCACTTTTGGGGCTTTCGTTAAAACCAGTATTGTACAAATCACTGCTTCTTCGTATTGGTTGTGTGGTGAGCGGATCGGGCAATGTATTTCGGGTATTAGCGCCACCGTTTCGCAGAGATATTGTTATTGAGGAGGACCTCACAGAAGAGACGGCGCGTATGTATGGGTATGAACGGATCCCAGAAGAGCTCCCGCGCGTTTTTATTCCCGCGGTAAAGAATGACGCGTTGGAATGGCGGGCACTTCTTCGGAAAACGCTTGCCAGTCTTTATTTTACGGAAATATATCGCTATGCGTTTGTCGGTGAGCGGGATATAAAAAAGAACGCTCTTAATGGCGATGAACATATTAAGCTTGAAAATCCGATTTCACCGGATCTTTCGTATCTTGTGCGTGAACCATATGAGAATTTTTTTCGTTTTGTTGTTGGGGAGGGCGAGCGTGGTGATATTGATGTTTTTTCCATTGATAAGGGATTTTTGCATATTCATGGCGCGGGAGCCGATACTCCGGTTAACGAGCAGGAATATCTCACGATTCTTTCGGCAAAAGATACGCGAAGAATTCAGAATGACGGAAAGGATGGATTCTATGCTTTGAAGGGCTCGGTGAGTGAGATTATGGATTCTTTTGGTATTGACGATTATTGGTTTGATGGTGATATTTTAGATAAGCCATCATATCCAAAATTACAGCTTTTGAAGCATTTACATCCACAGCGGAGAGTAGAGATAAAAATTGGAGATGAAACAATCGGTGTTTTTGGAGAAGTGCACCCGTCAATTCTTGAAAATTGGAAAATTGATCGACGGGTATATATTGCGGAATTTCTTTTGAGTGCGCTTGTGCGCTATGCGCAGAGCGAAATTGAATTTCGGGAAATCCCGAAATTTCCGGCGATTGAACGGGACATCGCGCTTATGGTCGGCGTGGATATTAAAATTGAAGATGCGCAGGGAGTTATTGAAAATGCCGGTGGCGCGATTCTTGAGGATGTTGATTTTTTTGATGAATATGTGGGCGTGGGCGTTCCTGATGGAATGAGAAGTTTGGCATTTAGACTTGTATTTCGCGATTCAAAACGAACGCTCACAGAAAAAGAGATTGAGAGTATAATGGAGAAAATCGGAGAGGAGCTTCGTGAAAAAAATTGGGAGATACGCTGATTTAGCTGAAAGTCCATAAAGTTCAAAGTTTATAAAACAGAAAGTCATTAAATTTTTTTCTTATAAAAAACTCCACTCGTAAGAGCGGGAGTTGTTTTTTTAAGCAAGCGACAGAATAAATGATTTAACGCTTTTTATTGACGAAAAATTTTTATCGCGATATTCTTTATAAAAGTTTTTTAACAATTTATTCGCTTGCGCGGGGATTGCGATGGCAAGATTTTTAAAGGCGTTTTTTAGTTTCTCGGTGTGTTTAATTGGATTATGCGCACTGACTTTAGAATCGCCGAATGTTGTGCTGGCAAAAGACGGGTCATGCGATAGCAAAGTCATAATTGATGATGCCAAAAACGGCATTGTTCGGGTGAAGAACGTTTTTGATCCAATGGAATCTTCCGGTGGCGCTGGGATTATTATTGACCCCAAAGGATATATTTTAACAAATCGGCATATCATTGCATCTGCTGATAAGGCTAGAAAAAAAAGAGTCCTTGTAATTCTTAAGAATGGAAAAAGATTGGTAGGCGAAGTTTTGAAAGTAGATTCAAAAGAAGATTTAGCGCTTATTAAAGTTGATCCGCGTCAATGTGAACTTTGCGAAAAACACTCTTTTATTTTTGGAGATTCTGATTTGCTTCGCGTGGCAACCAAAATATATACCATCGGGCATCCTTTTGATTTTTTGTGGACAGTATCTCATGGAATGATTGCTGCTTTGCCTCGCGATTTTTCGGGTAAATTTTCTTCCCAAGAGAGTACAATGATTCAAACCGACACAGTTTCCAACCCAGGAAATTCGGGAGGAATTCTTATTACCGAGTGTGGAGATTTTGTTGGCGTCAATACTCTTATGGTGGGAAGCGTTCACCAGGGGCATAGCGGTATTGGATTTGCCATACCTTCTAATGTTGCCAAAAAATTTTTTCGAGAAGCGCTTTCGGAAAATATAAAAACAAAAAAAGAGATTCAAAGTCCGTGGCTTGGAATTAAAGTAAAAGAGCTTGCGTATGACGAATTTCAGCGGTTAGCCCAAAGAAATGGATCTATTACTTTAAATAGCCTTCTTATTGTAGGGGTATCCGATAAAAGCTCTGCCGAAAAAGCAAATTTGAAGGTTGGGGATGTTGTGGTGCGGGCGAACGATAAAGCGTTTTTTCAGGGGGCAATAGATTTTGCTCAGTATGTGAATAGTCGCGCAATAGGTGATGTGATTGTTTTACACATTGTAAAAAAAGATTATGGCGTTCTGCGAATGGTTTCAATCGGTATTGAGGAAACCCCGTCAGAATTAGATATTAAAACCGAAGACCCACCTCCGACAGAAAATCCGACCCCTTCTCTTGGTATTAGTTTTTATATGCTCGCCCTTGAGCCCGAGGTTTTACAGCACGCTATGGAAATAAATCCGGTCGCACAGGCGCATCATTTTATGATTCAAGATGTCTTTTTTGGTACGCCTGCGGAAAAAGCCGATCTGCGAAAAGGCGACATCATTATCGCGTATGATGGTAAAAAAACGGGAAATATTGAGGTATTTCTTGAGCATATTTTTTTAAAAAAAGAAAAAAATGAAGATGTTTTGTTGATTATTTTACGCGGCAAAACTACCTTAAGAATTTCTGTAATGCTAAAATAGTTCACCGTTGCTATCCGCCAGTCCATAAACTTTTTTGGACTGGTTTTTCTTTTGCATATGATGCCGTTTATATTGGACGGGTATTAAAATCTTATGAGGTTCAACTTCATAAGATTTTTTAATTGCGGTTTTGATTGTTATTGGCATTATCACAAAAATATTTGAACAACGATTTCCCCGATATTTTAGCTGGTTTTTTGCTAGCATCCCACGGCATTCTGTGATAGTATAAACACTTCTAAATAGCTTTGTTTTTATGGCTCAAGATAAAGAAAAATTATCCACCAAAGGCGGATCCGCCTTTGGTGGAAAAAAAGAAGATTCATATACCGCTGAAGACATACAGGTATTGGAGGGATTAGAACCCGTGCGAAAACGCCCGGGGATGTATATTGGATCAACGGGACCAGATGGCCTTCACCATCTTATTCACGAAATTGTTGATAATAGCATTGATGAGGCGATGGCAGGATATGCAAAAACCATCGGGGTTATTTTTTTGCCGAATAATTTCGTTCAAGTTGTTGATGATGGTCGTGGAATTCCTGTTGAAAAACACAGGCAAACGGGAAAATCTACCCTAGAAACAGTTTTAACCACACTTCATGCTGGTGGTAAGTTTGGAGGGAGCGGATACAAGGTATCTGGGGGACTTCATGGGGTAGGTGCTTCGGTGGTAAACGCGCTTTCGCACTACTTAAAGGCGGAAGTATGCCGTGATGGTTTTGTATGGACTCAAGAGTTTAATCGCGGTAAACCAAAAAGCATCCCTAAAAAAGGCGGAAAGTGTCTTCATAGTGGTACTTCCATAACATTTTCTCCCGATCCAGATATTTTTGGAGCTGGAGAAGGCAAGGAAAAGACAATTCCGCCGTTTGATATTCAACGAATTATTTCACATCTTCGTCAGCAATCATATCTTACGAGGGGTATTCGTATTCGCATTGAGGATAGAAGAAGCGAATTAAAAGCAAAAGATGGAACGGATATTGTTTCATCATACTCTTTTTATTTTGAGGGTGGAATTGTCTCATATATTAAGTTTTTAAATCATGGTCAGAATGTCCTTTATGATGATGTCTTTTATGTTGAAAAAGAGTTTAAGGCGCAATCAGAAAAATCTATCTTTGTTGAAACGGCCTTTCAGTATACGGATGATATTCAACCGCGAGAAATGTCTTTTGCAAATAACATTTATACGCCGGAAGGCGGAATGCATTTAACGGGTTTCAGAACCGTCCTTACCCGCACGCTCAATGACTACGCGCGGAAAAACGAGTATATAAAAAAAGATGAGGAGGGTTTTATTGGAGATGATGTTCGCGAGGGCATTACCGCAATCGTATCTGTAAAACTGCAGGAGCCTCAATTTGAAGGACAAACAAAAGCAAAATTAGGAACGCCTGATGCAAGAACCGCTGTTGAAATCGTGGTTGGAGAAGCGATAATTGATTATTTTGATAAAAATCCCGATGTCGCCAAAATTATTATTGGTAGGGTTAGTTTAGCTGCAAAAGCACGAAAAGCGGCAAAAGCGGCAAAAGAAACCGTTTTGCGAAAGGGGGCGCTTGAAGGTTTCGTTCTTCCTGGAAAACTCGCTGACTGTTCCACAAAAGACAGATCAGAATCCGAGCTTTTTATTGTTGAAGGAGATTCTGCGGGAGGGTCTTGTAAAATGGGGAGAGACAGAAGGTTTCAGGCAATCCTTCCTTTGCGCGGAAAAATTTTGAATGTTGAAAAAGCGCGTTTGGACAAAATGCTCACATCAAATGAAGTCCGCACGCTTATCCTAGCCTTAGGAACGGCAATTGGGGATTCGTTTGATATTTCACGGCTTCGTTACAATAGGATAATTCTTATGGCGGACAGCGATGTTGACGGGTCTCATATTAGAACGCTCCTCCTTACTCTTTTTTATCGTTATTTTCGTCAGATTATTGATCAAGGACATTTATACATTGCCGAGCCACCTTTGTATAGAATTCAGTCGGGGAAAAATATCCGATACGCATTGAATGAAGATGAAAGGGACAGGCTTATAGCAGAAATAAAAAAAGAAAAGCGGGCGATCAATGAAAAAACCGATACGCAAAAGAAAAACGCTGATAACAAGAAAGAAAAAAGCGACATCACCCTAGAAAAGCAGGAAGATGAGCTTAAAGGAATTTCAATTCAGAGGTACAAGGGTCTCGGCGAGATGAATCCGGGACAATTATGGGAAACGACTATGGATCCAAAGATTCGTTCATTGCGTAAGGTTTTTGTAAAAGACGCAGCAGAAGCCGATCGCGTTTTTGATATGTTGATGGGGAACGATGTTGCTCCACGCAAAAGGTTTATTCAAACGCACGCAACATTTGTTAAGAATTTGGATATTTAGAAAGTCATTGGAGTGGAAAGTCAAAAGTCCATAAAGTCCTTAATATGAACGAAGAAAATCTACCCGACACGATAAAGAAAAAAATCTTTGAAATAACACACGCGGTGTATCGCGTTACTTCGCTTTTCCCAAAACAAGAAAACTTGACGGTACGGCTTAGAGATGAGGCGTCTGAAATACTTCGGGATTCTGCGCGATATGATGTAATACTCCGTGATTCATTTGAACTACTTCTGTTAATTGTTTCTAAAATAAGGGGCATGAGAAGCGTTTTGTTGCTTGCGCGAGTAAACCGTTTCGTGCCATCCGTTAATATAGAAGTTTTAGATCGGGAATATGCCGAAATAGAGTTTTTCTTTGAGGCAAAAATTGGGTTTTTGCGTGGGAAAAACCAAAAAGCAATTTCCGCGCCACAGGAACCACTGCCAACTTCAATGAAAGTGGAATCGCGAATTCACAAAGAAGCCAGCAGTCGCTTTTTATTAGCTCATCAAAAAACACAAAACTCAAAAGAGCTTTTAAACGAAAATAAAATACAGAAAAAAAACCCAGAGAGATATAAGCTGATTGTTGATGTTCTTGATAAAAAGGATAAAGCAAGCATAAAGGACATAGCGATGTCCTTTAATGATGTAGGTCAAAAAACAATACAGCGCGACCTTAATGAGCTTATTAAGCAGGATACAGTTCAAAGGACGGGCGATCGTAGATGGGCGATGTATTCGTTAAAAAAAGTTGCGCTAGAAATCTAAAAAAATTAGAAGATTAATAGCTTGAGCTAAGTGTAATCGTGATTAGGATTTTTACACAAGACATTTGATGTATCGCGTAAGAGTTTTTTTAATTGTTTTACTAATTTTAAACAATTTTTTAAACAATTTATTGAAATCAGTGTAATTTAGTGTCTAAAAGGCATTAAAACCTTAAAAAATTGAAAAATAAGACCATTTGATAACATTTGCGTCATATATAGGTGTGGATAACTATCATTTGCTTGACTTTCGTTATACGCTATAATATGTTTGATGTTATTGTTTGCGGTTTTTTTGATCAAGTGTCGCCATACGGCGTTAGATAATAGAGCAAAAAATTGGTAAAGAAACCAAGCGCAGTTTCATAATCGTTGTTATTTTTAGTAAGGCAAGGGGGTATCCGCATAAATTAATGATTTGTATTTTTGGCCCTGCTTCTATATAGTGTAAGTTTGGGACGCAGAGCCGAAGACGCAAAGATTTATCTTCCAGAAGCGATAGCTCATTGAAAAATAAATATAGATTACTGAATTCCAGATTACGCACAAGAATCTTTTTAAATCAAAAAGATTCTGAATATTATTGTTTTTCCGACCAATCGGATTTTGTTCTGGCAGAAATGTCAGAATACTACCGTGTTGGCAGAAAATTAAATTGTAAAATATTTTGTAAATAAATTGTTTCGTCGAGACAGCGTGTTTGCAAAATCTTCTTCTCAAGATTAAGCAACTTTTTTTGGGAGGATAAATAAAAACAGAGAATAACATATGAATTCTAAAAATAAAGTTTTCAAAAAGGGTGTTTCCGTTGCGCTTGCTATCGCGACCAGCTTGTCGCTTTCTGCAGGAGCATTGGTTATGCCTTTAGCAGCGTCTGCGGACGCGACATCTGATCTGATTGCTTCATTGCAAGCGCAGATCTCCGCGTTGTCAGCACAGCTTACAGCGCTTTCAGGCGGCTCTATGTCGTCGGGAAGTAGTGCAAAATGTGTCTTTACAAAATCGCTTACTATGGGGATGAAAGGCGATGATGTAACATGTTTGCAAAATTATCTTAAAGGTACTGGTCACTTCACCTATTCTGGCGGAGCGACAGGATTTTTTGGAGGAGTTACGAAATCGGCAGTCGCCGCATGGCAGTCAGCAAACGGCGTTTCGCCGGCGGTTGGATACTTCGGACCTCTTTCACAGGCAAAGTATAGTTCAATGGTGGTAGTAGTTCCGGTAGTTCCGGGTGTCACTCCCGGCGTTGTTTCATTGGGATCAGGACTTACGGTTTCCGCGGGTATGCAACCCTCTGAAGCATTAGCGCCAAATAGCGCAGCGCGCATTCCGTTTACTAAAGTTGTTTTATCGGCTTCAGCTGATGGAGATGTGTGGGTCAAATCATTGACTGTTGAGCGCCAGGGAGTTGGCGTTGACGCGGCCCTTTCTGAAGTTGTTCTTTTGGATGAGGACGGTATTCAGGTAGGCCTCGGCAAGACATTAAATTCAAATCATCAGGTAATGTTGAACGAGTGGTTTCTTGTTAAGGCAGGAACTTCCCGTACAATGTGGTTAGGCGCATCTCGCCCAGCATCAGATTCAACATCTGTAGCAGGACAGATAATCCGTTTGGCATTAGTCGGAGTTGATGCAGGTTCAGCACTGGTTCATGGATCACTTCCAATCGTTGGGAATGGAATGACAATGAACGCTTCGTTGACTCTCGGCTCGGTAACAGTTCAGACCGGTTCGTTTAAAACTGTTGCAACAACGACTGAAGACATTGGAAAAACAGCATTCAAATTTACCTCTGTCCGCGTAACAGCGGGTTCACAGGAAAAAGTTCGTATCACCTCAATTCGTTGGAATCAAGTTGGTTCCGCTGGAGTTGGAGATGTTGCGAATGTAAAGACCGTTTTTGATGGTACAGAGTATGATGCAGTCGCTTCAACGGACGGCAAATACTATACCTCAAAGTTCGGTTCTGGTATGGTCTTGGATAAAGGCATGTCAGCAGAAATCTACATAAAAGGCGATATCATGGGCGGAGCAAATAGAACTGTAAAGTTTGACCTTTACCGCACCACGGATCTCGCAGTTTCAGGAGAGACGTATGGTTACGGAATTACCCCTCCGACATCAGGAACTGGCTTTACTTCAACCAATCCTTGGTACTTTGCTTCACAGGTTACTGTAGGCAAGGGATCATTGAATGTTGAGAACGCAACAACTATTCAAGCTCAAAATATCGCGGTTAATCTTTCAAACCAGGTATTGGGCGGATTCAGTGTTGAGGTTCGTGGTGAGCCGGTTTCAGTTGCAAAAATGATTTTTGACATTGCGACAACCTCAACCGGC
>JBBTQR010000007.1:0-11259 GCA_038065595.1 Patescibacteria group bacterium
TTTCACCCCCGCCAAATCAAGAAAGCAAGAGACATTTTTCTTTGGTGTTGCCGAGTGAAGCGAGGCAGTGGCGGAACGATACGAGCGTACGAGGCAGTTTCAAGCCACCACGCACGCGGGGCGTGCGATTAGGAGCTTTCGTCAGGATTATCAGCAAAATACATTTGAACTTTGTTTAATACACACCGCCAAAATTCGGAATTCAAATTTCATTATCCGGATTTTCGTCAAAAAATGTTCGAACTTCGCTCAAAAAACACCGCAGTGAACATGGTGAACGAAGGAGGGGGGGGCGAGTAAACCGCTTTACTCGCGAGAGATTTGAACGCCGGAGCGATGTTTTGCCAGCAAGCGAAACCGTGAGGCGGCGGTTAGACAAAAGTTTGCGGCGGCAAAGTTTTAGTCGGAACCAAATCTCGCCCCCTCCGCCACAGTTCAATCAGGCGGGGGGTTTATGAATTCGGCTTTTCTTACCGCACCTCGTTGAATTCAATTATAGGCCTAGGGTTGGTGATAGTAATTGATTTTGTAATTTGGGATGAGACTCCTTCAGAATCTATTGCCCAAAGAGTAACACTTTGAGGACCTGTGTTCATTAATTTAATTGTTTCAGAAGCTCCTGTGTATGGCGCTGTTGATGGCGCAGACGGCAGAAATCCGCTTGGAAATGTCCACTGATATCCTGATGGTGAAATCGTTTTGCCTCCGTTCGCGACTGTCGTGCTGTTAAATATCGTATCTTGTCCTTGTATTGGTGTCACTGGCGTTGTTGTAAAGTCAATGGTTGGTCCTCGTGCTGAAGGTGTCGTAAGTGTTCCTAATACAAACGGAGATGGGGTCCCGCTTACAGCATCGTCCCATGCCCGGACTTGATAGTTGTACGAAACTCCATAACTCAAGATGCCAGAAGGGATTTGTACGCTGAGCGTGTCGGAAACTATTTTTCCAGAATCCCAAGAAATTGGTGAGGTAATTTGTACTTGGTATGCTTTTGAATTTGTCGGAATCCCGTTTCTATCAATGAATGTCCATGAAATAATTGGTTCCGGGGTTGCTCGATATGCTGTTGGATATAGTTTTGTTTCAGCGGAGACACTTGTCACAATACCACCAGTACACGCCACTTTAACGCCATATGATGTTCCGCTCATGTGAATGGCGCCAATAACATCGGATCCCCACGCGTATCCCGTAAGTGTACAGCCATCGCTACCGCCCAAAGAAACGCCATACAAGGGTCCGCTCATTTTAATCCATCCGTCCCAGTTGCCAAGTTCCGTACTGCTTCTAAGAGCACCAGAACACCCCGTTTGAAAAACTGCGCATGCTTGCGCCCAGCCGGTTGCCAATCCAGCACTCGGAAGGCTTGCGAATTGATTGGGGGCAAACGGATAGGGACCCGACGGATCAAATTTAATCCATCCAATTCTTTCAGCCCACGCATAACCGGATAAATTTCCGTTGCTTATTGTTCGCGTGACTCCATAGTGAGCTATTGGCGTTCCGGCAGAAGGGCAATTAGGTATGGCACCATCTGATTGACCGTCGTTATTCGTATCGCAATTTTTACTGCTAAAACTAATCCAGCCGATGTTTGATGACCACGCATACCCCGAAAGAGGCTGAAGCCCGCTTGTGTGAGTTGCGGAGACGGGCCGAAGGGGAAGCGTAAGCCATAGAAAAAAACCTAGAATAAGAAAAAAACCAAAGCTAGTTATAAATAGTTTTTGAGTTTTGCTGTTAGAATTCATTTTTTAAATATAGCATTATTGTAAAGATTGGGGTATGTGAGTTATCAACAACCTTGCGGGATGTTTTATGCTGAAAACGCGAATGCGCAATCGGAACAAAGTGCCTTTTATTCAAATTTTGCTCCTAGAATCATTGGGTATCCATTTATCAAATCTTGTCCGGAAATTGGTTTCTTTCCTTCAACCTGAAGTTTGTGGAGAAAAATCCCTCCATTTGCGGTTGCGACTAGCGGAAGTCCATTTTGTTCAATAATTTTTCCAGGTTCTTCACGCGATTGCTGTGTTGAGATGGTTCCGCGGATGATTTTTATTCTCAAGGTTTTTCCGCCAATGTTCACAAATCCAAACGCTTCGGGCCACGGCACATATGCGCGGATTTTTCGTTCAATTATTTCAGTTGATTCGTTCCATTGGATATGGCCGTCTTCTTTTAGAATGAGTTTGGTAAATGTTGCGACAGAGTGATTTTGTTCTCGCGGAGCAACAGAGTCAGAAGATCCAGAAAGCAATTGCGGGATGGTTTTGACAAGGAGTTTCGCTCCATGATCCGCAAGGCGCGCGCTCAATGTTTCTGTTGTGTCGTTTGGAAAAACACTTTCTTCCTCTTGCGCGATAACAGGACCGTGATCAAGTTCTTTGTCCACAAGCATAATTGTTACGCCGGTTTTTTCTTTGCCTTCAAGAATCACATAGTGGATTGGAGAAGGGCCACGAAATTCAGGAAGAAGGGAGGGGTGGATATTGAGAATGCCTTTTGGAAAAAGCTGAATGATGTTTTCAGGAATGAGTTTGCCATACGCCACAACAATGCCAATGTCCGCGTGGAACGATTGTAGTTTTTTAATACTTTCTTCGTGTGAAAGTTTTTCTGGTTGGAAAAGCGGAAGTTCAAGTTTTTTTGCGCACAGAGCAACGGGAGAAGGGGCATTGTGTAAACCCCGTCCGTGCGGTCGGTCGGGAAGCGTAATTACAGCGGCGGGCGGAGAGCCCGCCGCTGTAAGCGCTTCCAGCGCAGGCACGGCGAATTTTGATGTGCCGAAGAAAAGAATGTTCATTATAGTTTGCTTGAGTTTTTTTCCAACTTTAATTCTTTGTGCATTTTTTCAATAAAAAGAATGCCGTCAAGGTGATCGGTCTCGTGCTGTATGACGCGGGCGAAAAATTTTGAACAACCGCGAGAATGTTTTTTTCCGTGTTCATCGTGCCATTCCGCAGTGATTTTTTCCGGACGGCGCACGAGTCCGAAAATTCCCGGCACGCTCAAGCACCCCTCCGCCAAGTCTATTTTTTTCGCGGAGAATTTTTTGATAATCGGATTGATGAAAACATGATAACCCCAAGCGGTCTTTTCTTTTTTGGCGTTTTCGTTTTGATGGATAACTTTTGATTTTTTGTTTTTGTCAATCGCTTCAGCTTCTTCGGATATTAAAAAAAGCCGGATTGATTGTCCGATTTGAGGGGCAGCAAGCCCCACTCCGTCATCTGAGTCTTTGAGTATTTCTTTCATGGCAAAAACAAGCTCCTGAATTTCCTTTGAGTTGATGTTTTTTAGATCTACTTCTTTTGCTTTTTTGCGCAGAATTGGATGTGGATTCGTGAGAATTTTTAGCATATCGTATGACAAAATTATACCGCAAAATTATTATTTTTGACAGTTTTAAAAACCTCCGCGCATAATCCCGCAGAGGTTTTTAAAAATATCTTTTTTCCTTTTTTTATTCTTCGCTTGAGGCTTCCTTTCCAAGTGCTTCTTTTATTTTATCGGCAATTTCTTTACGAAGCTTTTCGTCTTCTTTAAGTTTTGTTTTTGCCGCGTCAAATCCTTGACCGAGCTTTACCGTTCCATATGAGAAGCTCGCGCCAGATTTTTTAACGAGTCCTTTTGCCAGTCCCAGATTAATAAGATCGCCTTCATAGGAGATGCCTTCGTTATAGAAAATATCAAATTCAGCTCTTCGAAATGGCGGGGCAACTTTATTTTTTACGACTTTTGCTTTTACGCGATTTCCGATAGTCTCTTCTCCTTTTTTTATCTGCGCCATTCGTCGGATATCAATGCGCACGGAAGAATAAAATTTAAGAGCTTTTCCTCCGGGGGTGGTTTCCGGATTTCCAAACATCATGCCGATTTGCGAGCGAATTTGATTGATAAAAATAACCACGCATCGTGAGCGAGCAATTGATGCGGTGAGCTTTCGCAGGGCGTGTGACATAAGGCGCGCTTGAAGCCCGATTGTTTGCTGTCCCATTTCCCCTTCAATTTCAGCGCGGGGAGTGAGTGCGGCGACGGAGTCAATGACGACGACATCTACGACATTTGATTTAATGAGTGATTCAACGATGTCAAGCGCTTGCTCACCATTATCAGGCTGGGATATTAAAAGATCGTGTATTTTAACGCCAATTTTTTTTGCGTATTCTGGATCAAGCGCGTGTTCAGCGTCAACGAAAGCGGCGAGTCCGCCCTTTTTTTGCGCTTCAGCGACGACATGGAGCGCTAAAGTCGTTTTTCCTGATGACTCAGGTCCAAAAATTTCAATGACACGGCCCCGCGGAAGTCCGCCAACTCCGAGCGCGACATCAAGCGCGATTGAACCAGTAGGAACTGCGTCAACATCAACCCTCCGCGCATCTCCCAGCTTCATAATTGTTCCTTCGCCGAACTTTTCTTGAATTGCCTTGACGGTATCTTCAAGAATTTTCAATTTTTGTATTTTTTCTTCTTTCATCCCGCGCATAACCTATACAGTGAGGCAAGTTTTTTAATTAAAAAATGCATCACGCGTAAGTTTAATTATAATGTTTATTTTTTAGAAATTTGCTTTACTCACTCACCACTCTTCGCTGTATGACGGCGGTGCGTCCAAAACTATTTTTTCCTTCCAGCGTTAATGTGTTGATGCCACGCTGGAGAACGATCGTTCGGGAAAATTTTCCACTAGCGTCAATATATACCGGTTGCTTGTTCAAAGTCAATTCAATATGAGAATCTGCCGTACCGCGAATCGTCAGCACCGACTCGGCGGTAAGGGTGTCTTCGCGTGGTTCATCAAGCGTGAACGATGGTGTGCGAATAGTAATGAATGTGCTGTTCGCAAAATAGAGAATTAACGCTGTGGCGCATAAAATACCCGCAAAAAACAATACAATTTGTGGTGTAATATATTCTCTCGCTGATTTTTTTTTGAGAAGCTGCGAAACAGGGCGATGTTCTGTAGAGCGCGCGCGCGCGTTCCATGCACGATCAAACTCTTTAACGCACAGTTCCTCATCAAATTCAAAAGTCGCTGCGTATCTCCGTGCAAGGCCTTTTGCGTACACAAACGCCGAAAAAAATGAAAAACACTCGTCTTCAATTGCTCTAATATGCTCGGGCGAAACGCTGAGTTTTTTCGCAATATCCTCAACGGTTATTTCGCGTTTTTCTCGCTCGCGTCGGAACGCCTCTCCAAGCGATATTTTTTCATCATTTTTAATATCTTCTTCCACAGAAGAAAGTATCTCCGAAATTCGTCTCTTTGAGAAGTCGACAGGAGCGTCTTTCTGTGGTACATTTTAAAATTATATATTGAGACTGTAGAAAAATACTTTTGTCATTCTGAATGCATTTGCTTCGCTCAGAATTGGGCAGGAGAGTCTATTTTTCTACAAGCTCATATTCTATGTCTCTCAAAATAGGAATTGTTGGGCTTCCAAATGTAGGGAAATCAACGCTATTTCAGGCGCTTACGAAAAAGGAGGTTGATATATCAAATTATCCTTTTTGTACCATTGAACCAAATATCGGGGTTGTCGCCGTACCTGATGAACGAGTAAAAAAACTCGCTGATTTTTTTCATTCGGAAAAAATTGTTCCGGCAATTATAGAATTTGTTGATATTGCGGGACTGGTAAAAGGCGCTTCGGAAGGGGAGGGGCTTGGAAATAAATTTCTCTCGCACATTCGTGATGTGGACGCGATTTTGTATATGGTTCGTTTTTTTGAGAACCCAGATATTATTCATGTTGAAAAAACAGTTGATCCTATTCGCGATATTGACATCATCACAACCGAACTTTTATTAAAAGATTTAGAGACAATCCAAAAACGAAGAGAGGGCGTTTCTCGTGACGCAAAGAAGGGTGCAAAGGAAGCGGTGGTGGAGTTAGAGCTTTTAGAAGAGCTTGAAAAAACGGTTGGCGATCAGAGGAGTGTTTTTTCCGTTTATAAGAAGATACACGAGAACACTGAAAAAATAAAAATTTTAAAATCTTTTCAGCTTTTGACGGGAAAGCCTGTTCTTTTTGTTATCAATACGGATAGAGGGGACATTCCCGAGGATTTGAAGGTAAAAATTATTTCACATGGAGGTGAATACGCTCTTTTAAACGCAAAAAATGAGCTTGACTCCGTGGCGTTTTCTTCGGAGGAACGGACGGAATTGGGTTTGCCATTATCACAGCTTGATATACTTATTAAAAAGTCATATACGCTTTTGAATTTGATAACATTTCTTACCACGGGACCAGATGAAACACGGGCATGGACAATCGTGAACGGCGTCAAAGCCCCGTCCGCAGCAGGAACGATACATTCTGATTTTGAGAAAAAATTTATTCGCGCGGATACAATTGCGTGGAACGAGCTTTTGAAAGCCGGCGGATGGGCGGAAGCGCGGGCAAAAGGCATTGTTCGCGCGGAGGGGAAGGAATACATTATTCACGATGGTGATGTGCTGGAAATAAAGCATTCATAAAAGATAAAATAAGAATTAAAATTAATGCGTGGTTTCACCCCGATACCTAAAAGTATCGGGGTCGTTATATGACAGCATGATGTCTAATTCGCGCGAATAGGCGAATAGATAGATTGAGCGGTACATTGTGAATTAGAAAAATAAATAAAAATTCGGCGCAATAATGCGCCAAATATAACAATCAAAATCAGTTAATAAATAAGCTATATAAAAATCAAATGTGTGTTTTGAACCAATGCTTCAGTGCTTCAAATTCTCCCGCGCCCATCTTAAACGCCCCTCGTTCTGGCGCAGACGGATCATGAATAACAAACTCATTTGTTTCAAGTAATATGTCAATAACCGGACACTTAGAGCAGTCTGCACACGCCAGAGCCCCATCATAGATGCGAATAAAGTCGCCGCCGTTCATCGCGTTTCTCCTTTTTTTATTGTGGTTGTCACGCACTTTATTTTAGTGGAAGTGCCATACAAACAAATGCGCAATGGTTGAAAAAACAACGATTCCTGCCGTACACGCCAGCAGTACAATTTGTCCGCGACTTTTCCAGTGCTGATTTCGTACAAAACGAACACCTGATACGGCCAGCATTATATACGCAAATGGAATCATTATGTGAGCAACGGAGCGCATAAAAATTCCGACAAACGAAATGCTTACTGTCCCGACAAGCAAGACATCAAAGATAATGCAACACCACGGCACCGAACTCATTGTGGCAAGGACTTCTGGCGAGAACAAACGACTTCGCTTCATGGCTTGCCTCCTAATTTCTATTGTCGCCTATTTTTAAAGTGCCGCTTCTTTATATAACAAAAAATTAATTTTTACAAGAAAACGGCTGTCGCTTATACGATTATCGTGTCGCCTTTTTTATATGTGCCCGCAAGAAGGTCTTTTGCAATTTTTGATTCAATAGAATCTTGAATGAGTCGTCGAAGTTCGCGCGCGCCAAAAACGCTTCCCGCGACTGCTTCGGCGAGTTTTTGGGGTGTTTCTTCGGAAATTTTAAATCCATATCCTTGTTGTGCAATTCGTTTTCCGAGAGCTTTTAATAAAAGTTTTGCCACTTGTGCCGTATCGTCTTTTGATAATGGTTTAAATATGACAACGCGATCAAAACGATTCAAAAATTCTGGACGGAATACACCGCTTTTGAGTACCGTATCTACAAGCGTTTTTTGAAGTTCTTCATAGGGCGTATTCTGCGAAAGCGCTTCGTGGATAAATTCCGCTCCGGCGTTAGAGGTCGCGATAATAATTGCGTTTTTAAAATCAGCCCTTTTTCCAAACGCGTCAGTACAGTGTCCCTCATCAAGAATCTGTAAAAATAGATTAAGGATGTTTGGATGCGCTTTCTCAATCTCATCAAGGAGGATGAGCGAGAGGGGATTTTCGCGAATTGCGTTCACCATAAGTCCCGGCTCGCGCATTTCCATTGAGCCGATGAGGCGTTGAAGATCGGAAATTTTCTGATATTCCGACATATCAAAGCGAATCATTCGTTCTTCGTTTCCGAAATATATCTCCGCGAGTGCTTTGGCGGTTTCTGTTTTTCCGACGCCCGTCGGTCCTAAAAACAAAAAGGATCCAATTGGCTTTTTTCCGGACGAAAGTCCTGTACGGCTTCGGCGCATCGCATCGGCAATGGCGCTGATGCCCTCAACTTGATCAACGACACGCGCGTGAAGCCGTTCTTCCATATGAATGAGCTTGTCCGTTTCGCCACGCTCTATGTCTCCGACAGGAAGTTTAATTTTTCGTTCAATGACGGCTTCAACATGTTCTTTTCGCATTGATTTTTTCTCGCCGATGCTTTTCATATATATTGCGGTATCTTCAAAAAGATCGATCGCTTTTTCTGGAAATGGACGGTCGGCAATGTATCGCGCTGAAAGTTCGTATATTTTTTCAAGCGCTGCGTATGTTATCACGGGCAATCCGTGCCGTTCTTTGTGGATCGCTGTATCAATGAGGATTCGCATTACGCTCTGTTCATCGGGTTCCTTCAATTCTATTTTTTCAAACAAGCTATACAGTTCCGGATTTTCAATAGTTCCGCGCCCAAAACCTGTTCCGTTGGTAATGCCGATAATTTTTACAGTCGTTGATTTAAGAAACGGTATGAGGATTTCTGAGATATTCATTTTTGATTGCGCGGAGAGGTAATTTTCAATGTCGTCAATGACAATAATAGTATTTCCCGCCCGCTCCGCTTCGTGAAAAATATGCGTGATGGTACTCACGATATCGCCGAAATTTTCTTGACCGAAGATGAGCTCAAGTTTTAGTTGTATGATTCGTTTGTAGTTTATGATTCCGAAAGATTGTCCGCGCGCGATCCGTTCCGCGAGTCCTTTTACAATAGTCATAGCGCCAAGTCCGGGTTCTCCGACGATAAGCGCGTTTGCCGCGGCTGATTTTGCGAGTGCTTCTTCTGTCATTCCGATTTCATTGCTGTGGATTATGATATGGAGGTCTTCTCCGTCGGCGCTTTGAAATGTTATTGGCCTAGAAAAGCGATTAAGAATTGGAGTAAAGGCAAATGCCCATGTTTTTCCAATTCCGTATGAATGTTCAAGCCTTGTGAGAAGCGAGGATCTTTCGTGTTGAAGAGTGTTTTTGTACCACACCGCCGTATATTCAATATCTTTTGGTTGAAAGCCTTCTTGTAGGATTAATTGTCTGAATGGTTGTGAGAGTGATACAGCGGAGAGCAGTATATCGGAGAGTTCTATTTTTTCGTGGCGACTTTCTTTCGCGAGCGCAGCAGCAGAAATAAGCGTCATTTCTTTTGCGTCGTGCGCCAGTACGAGAGGGACTTGAAGTATCGCGCGGAGTTTTTTTTCATCAAGTTCTAAACGATTGATGAAAAATGTTTTGGCAGGGGAGTCAAAGAGCGAAATGAGAATATCGTGCGGGTTCCAGCTTTCTTTTTGCGCGAAGATTCGCAGAGCTTCAAAATCAATACATCCGATAAGCGTATCAGCGTCAAGTTCGGGGCTTGGTGTGTATGTCGGAGGGGCAGAACGATAATAATTTACAAAACGAGTCCACAGAAAAAGCGTTGCGACAAATGCGAAAAGAAATAAAAATATCGCAAGAAAAATATCCGCTTTATAAATGATATAAAATAAGGAATCAAGAAAAAGAATAAAAGCACCAATGCGCTGTATGATGCGCGTTGTATGATGCGAAAATGTGTTTTCAAATTTTGCCGCCAGCAAAGAGATGCTATTCATTTAAAAAATAATGATTATTCCAAGTATGATTGCCGTCGGAATCGCCAGAGGAAGAATGAGCCAGAGAAAAAAACAGAAAACAGCAAAGGCAAAAGCACAGGCGCTAAAAAAAAGCCCAATAAAAATCGTTATAGTCCGCACAATCGCGCCCAGTCCACGCGAAATCATATTTCCAGAAAGCGCCCAAAGAAACACGCCCAGATCAAATCCGCTTTTGTACTGGTCGCTGTATTGATGCCATGGATATAAAAGCGTTCGGAAAAGATGAGAGATTGAAAAAAAATTAAATATGCCAAAAATAAGCCGCAATCCGTCTCGCGCGACCTGTTTTGCGCCTAATGAGTAATGCCAATACAGATAGAGTATGGAGAGCATTGTTTTAGATGTTCTAGGCGTTCGTTGGGTTTACTCTTTTTATTTTATCGTATGTGGCGCTTTCTGTACATCTGCAATGATTTTTGCAATGTTCTGTCGGGGCTATCTTTTTGCTGAAAATTTCATTTTGAAATATAAATTCAGCACCATAGAATCGTAGCAAAAACGGCACCTTTAGATACAAAAACTTGCAAAAAAACTGTTTCTGATGTATAATTATAGCTCAAGTATAGTTTTGTTCGTTGATATGAAAATTTTGTAATCGGTCGGAAACGCAATCAAAATTTAAAAAGGAGGCGCGTTATGGATAGCAATCTCATTATTTTTGTTATTGCGATGTTATGGATTTTTATATTTTTGCCGTTTGCGTTAACGAGGACGTCGCCACCGCCAGATGAAAAAAAATAAGAATAGTTAAATCGTTTGAACGCCTAATGTCATTGACGCGATTGGCATGAGCGCGCTTTTGTTGGTCGTTTAAACGACCAACAAAAGCGCGTAGGAATATTTCAAGACTCTTAAAACGGGTCTTTTTTTATTGTCGCAAAACGAAATGACGCGCGTATGTTGATTATGCGGTTGCCGTTGTTTTTCGGCGAACGAACAGCATAATAACAAACAAACCATTCGCTAAAACGAGATATGCCGGATACAAAAATGTCGTGGAGTTGAGCGATTGCAACGCCATTAAACTGACGGCGTATTTCAGCGCGTTGAGGGAGTAGGTGCTTGCCGTTTCCTCCAGAGGTTTTTTATACGCTTTTCTAATCGTTGGAATGAACGCAAGAATGTCGGCGATTGTTACCAGTATTACGGCGGTAAACGGATTGCTTGTTAATTGCCAAAAAACCACTCCGAAAAGCGCGCTGATAAAACTAATCCAATCTATTTTTGTTATGTTTTTTTCTCCACGAAAAAACGCGGCTATGGCTATGGAAGCGCAGACAATTGCCGTAAAACCGGTAACCCATGCGCCTGGTCCGGCCCCTTTTACTATTTGAGCGGAGAAGGCGATTCCTGCGGACACGGACCACACGAACCAAGAAAAAACATGGGGTTTTGTTTTTCCATTAAAAATATCCCGAAAATACGGTATGTATGCTATAAATCCGATAGTTACGGCGATTACGCCAAGCGCAATTTTATAATCCATA
>JBBTQR010000008.1:0-3877 GCA_038065595.1 Patescibacteria group bacterium
GAGATGAAAATTTTGAGGCATATACAGCGTATCTGGTGAGGAATTTTCATAAAGTTGCAGTCAAAATTATTGAGTTTTAACAGGAAATATCTTTAATCAGCCGGTCTATTATGAAAAAAATGAGCTCACTTCGGGTTTCTGGAAAACGCGTTCTTTTACGCGTTGATTTTAATGTTCCGATTGAGAATGGGGTTATTAAAGATAAGTATCGGATTTCAGCAAGCATTCCAACAATAAAGAATCTGTTAAAGCGAGGAGCTTCTCTTATTATCATCGCTCACTTGGGGCGTCCGGAAGGATACGACGAATCGTTGACGCTCCGTCCGATTGTTCGCGTTCTTTCGCGAATGTTAAAAAAAAAGATAGATTTTGTAAAAACAATTGAAGAATTAGAAATGAAAGCGCCCGTACTTCGCAGAGGGCGCATTCTGATGCTTGAAAACATCCGTTTTTTTAATGGCGAGGTTGAAAACTCTTTAGAATTTGCACGGCGTCTCGCGGTCTTGGGGGATGTGTATGTGAATGACGCGTTTGGAAACGCGCATCGGGAACACGCATCAATCGTTGGTATTCCGAAGTATCTTTCACACTCTGCGGGACTTCTTCTTGAAAAAGAAGTGGAATATCTTGGGCGTGTTTTTAAAAAATCAAAACGCCCGATCGTCGCAATTATTGGCGGAGCAAAAATCCAATCAAAACTTCCGTTGATTCAACAATTTTTAAAAAAAGCGGACGCAATTCTCGTGGGAGGAGGGATTGCAAACACCGTTCTTGCCGCAAAACATATTTCAATCGGGCTTTCTGTTGCCGATATTAATGTTGATATTTCATGGCTTGATCTTTCAAGCCGGAAATTTCACCTTCCTGTTGATGCTGCGGTGACGGAATCCCTTACCGTTGGGTCTCGGTATACCGTTCGCGCCGTTGGTGAAGTTTTGAAGGGGGAGTATATTGCCGATATTGGTCCCGATTCAATTCTCCTTTTTAAAGCAATTGTTGCGAAAGCAAAAACAATTATTTGGAACGGTCCCTTGGGGTATATTGAGGTTCCCGCATTCGCAAAAGGGACGATAGAGCTTGTGAGAGCCGTTGCCAGTTCAAAAGCGTTTAAAATTATTGGGGGAGGAGATTTAAATCGTGTGGTAGATTCATTGAAACTTGCAAAAAAACTTGATCATATGTCAACGGGCGGTGGCGCGATGCTGGAATTTTTAGCTGGAAAAAAGCTCCCGGGCATTGAAGCGTTGAAATAGATTAAACTTGAAATCTTTAAATATAGAAATCTTAAAACGCCTTTTATGTTTTAAGATTTCATTTTACCAAATATGTCAAAATTTATTGAACGCAGAAGCGCTGTTCATTCTATAAAAAAAAGAATCGTCGTTTTATATCACATAAACTGTTCTGATGGTTTTGGCGCTGCGTATTCCGCGTGGAAAAAATTCGGCAATCGTGCTGACTATGTCCCCGTACAGCATCAGACCCCACCGCCCAGAGGTCTCAGGGGTAAGGAAATCTATACTGTTGATTTTTCGTATTCTGTGCCGATAACAAAAAAGCTACTCCGTGAAAATAAACGACTCACTTCAATTGATCATCACATAAGCGCCAAAGAAGCCACACTTTCAACATTTGAATCATCATACGCCGTTGATCATTCGGGGGCGGTGCTTTCTTGGAAATATTTCCATCCCAATAAAAAGGTTCCGCGCCTTCTTCTCCATATTGAAGACACGGATCTATGGAAGTTCACACTTCCAAAAACAAGAGAAATTTTTGCGTATTTGGATCTTTTTGATTTCAATTTTAAGGTTTGGAACAGGCTCATTCGGGATTTTGAAATCGCTTCGGTTCGTAAACGCTTGATTGAAGCGGGTACAATTCTTTTGAAACACGAAAGCCGTTTAATTGCACGGCTTGTTGCTGGCAATAAAGAGCTTGTGCGTTTTGCTGGAAAAAAAGTCTACGCCATCAATTCTCCGTTATTTCAATCTGAACTTGGGCACATTCTTTCAAGCTTAAAATCTCCGTTGGCGATTGTTTGGAAGGAGCGGAACGGACAGTTGTTTGTCTCGTTGCGTGGCGATGGTTCTATTGATGTTTCTAAAATAGCACAGCGATACGGCGGTGGAGGGCACAAAGGAGCGGCGGGCTTTACAGTTCCAATAAACAAAAAACCATGGAAAATAATACAGTGATTGTCTATACCGATGGTGGATCACGCGGAAATCCGGGTGAAGCGGCAGTTGGTGTCGTTATCAAAAATCACAAGAGCGAAACGCTTAAATCCTACGGCGAAGCAATTGGCATAGCCACCAACAATGTAGCCGAATATTCTGCCGTTGTTTTTGCTTTGCAAAAATTAAAACAGCTTTTTGGCAAAGAAAAAACCACAAAACTCGCGGTTGAATTCAAAATGGACAGTCAACTTGCGGTACGACAGTTGGGCGGGGAATATAGAATAGAGAACGAGGAGCTCCAAAAGCTTTTTATGAAAATTTGGAATTTGAAATTTGATTTTAGTTCACTGCGTTTTGCGCACATTCCCCGTGAACAAAATCACGAAGCAGACGCGATGGTCAATGACGCGTTGGATAAAAAACCTAATAAAAAATCTCAAAAACTTTTTTAATCTTTTTTGCGAAATGAAAAAGTTGAAGAATCCCCCCGCAAAACAATGGGCGACGCTCTGCGTCGCATGTCAAAAAAACCACATAGAATAAGTTGGTACGAAATCCTTCAATAACCTCAGGGTAAGTTTCGGTGGTAAAGAATTATGAAATTGAATCAGTACAAAATACGAGCGAAGGTATGGCTGTATTCTTCTGAAAAGTCAGCGTGGCATTTTATTACGCTTTCTAAAAAACAGTCAGCAGAGATTATGGCTCGTTTTGGTCTCATGAAACGGGGATGGGGATCACTTCCTGTTGTTGTGACGATGGGTGAAACAATTTGGAAGACATCAATATTTCCAGACAAAAAAGCGCAAGCATATCTGCTACCGCTGAAAGCCGAAGTGCGAAAGAAAGAGGGAATCGTCCCTGGAAAAACAATTTCTTTTTCAATTGAAATACGAGTATAAACCGAATCAACAAACCTTTAATTCCCCATGCGAGTGTTTTTGTAAAATATGAGTAGAGAGAAGTGAAGTATTGTTTATTCAAGATTTTAGTGTTTAGAGTGTTGGGTAATCAAAAAATCTCCGGGTGTTCCGGAGATTTTTTGATACATATCATTAACATACATAAGCCGAATTCTGTACACGCGTATCGTGCGACACGCGTGTGATGGTAATTTGTCTTCTCGCGTGATTGCTCACGACGATGCTCGGCAGATGCCGAGAGCGAGCTACTTTTTACGAGCACGAAGTGCTCGCTTTGCTCTTGCGCCAAATCGGGTTTTCCAGGCGCGCGTGTTGCCACGCGCGCGAGTCGCGTTTTACGCGACACTTTTCACCTTTTACCATTGCAAAGCAATAGTTAGTATAGTCTCTGTGGCACTTTCCCGCTCAACTAAATTAATAATTGAGGACGGTCGTTAGCCGTGATTTTTTTCCAATTTATAAATTAAATAAATTGAGGTGTTCGGACTTTCCTCCACATTGAAACAGTGCTTTGAAACACAATCAATGAGGCTACCACCGTATGTTAAAGATAAGCATATTATATTTCTTTCATACACAAAGTCAAGTAAAATACCGTATCAATCAATGTTTTAAAAGAAGAATTATAGAAATGCCGTATAGATATGATATAAAATGCCTTATAAAAAAGAGTTTAATAAAAGAGCGGTAAAAAATGTTTATTTTTTTAAAACAAACATCAGTTCTGTTGATTTTTCTATTGTCTTCCATGCTATACTTTGAGTAGTAGATATA
>JBBTQR010000008.1:3977-6358 GCA_038065595.1 Patescibacteria group bacterium
GAAATTGGGACGCAATTGGGTAACGACGAACGAGTGGATGGAGGAGTATTTAAAATCTGCAAATGAATGGAAAACATTTCTACAAACAAATGGCGTTCCTGGAGCGCGCAAGAAAAACGAAAAAACCGTTTTCATAAAAAAGATTTTTGTCGCGACCGAGTGCGAACGAGGAAGTGCTGAGGTTAGCGGATCCGAATGTGCGACCAAAGAAAATCGCGAGCGCGTTCAAGAGGCGGATGAAAATGTTTCCGCGCCAACGCTCGTACCTATGCCGACATTAGCAATTGAGATGAGTCCCCATAAAGAAGAACTTGTTGAAAAATATTTTGTTTCTTCTAGAGATTTAGCACTTAAAAATAATGAGGACGCCGTACTTGGTAATAGTAATAAGTTTGAGAATGATGAATCGTCTGAAGTATTGTATAAAAAAATTGCCATAGCTCCATCCGACGATAAAGTAAAAAAGGAAGATCATTTTTCCTCAGAGCGTTCTCCTGATGTCGCACAAATTGCGGAGCCTGTCATTTCAAAATTTTCAAGACCGCGAAGTGCTTCAAGAGACTATGCAATTCTTGGATACGCTTTTGCAGTTTTGTTTGGGTTCTTTTTTACGAGCGAGGTTTTTTCTGATTTTGTTAAGACAAAGTGGATTTTTTCAGGCGTTGAAGACGCAACCTTTGTTGCACGCGAGATCTCGTTGGACGCGCGTGGTGCTATCATAACGCTTTCGGATAATTTTTTTGAAATTTTTTCCCGTGATATTGATTTTTCGTATATAGCTGAACGAGCCACGCGCATAAAGAATGTGCAAGGCGTTTCTCTTCGTCCTTTTGATTTTTTCGGTGGTACCGAAGAACAAGAAGAACGATATGCGTGGCTTACTCCATTTGGAAATGGCGTATTTGAAAGCGCTTCCTCATTTTTTTCTGGAACACAGCTCGTGCTTATCGGGTTTGTTGATTATATTACGGAACTCTTGAGTCCATCTGATAGAGTTTTTGTTTTTAAGACAAAATTGCCCGCAGAGGTAGAGAAAGACAAGATTTCTGTACCATCTGATTTTGATGCGATGGCAACAGAAGAAAAAAATGAGGAAAAAGTAATTATTGTTCAATCGCCGAAATCAGCGCCGTCAATTCAGTCGGTTGAGAGAGTTGTTCGCGAGACGGTTATTCCCGCTGATCTGACCGCGTTTCAGAATGAGTTTCAGCGCAATCTTGATAATCTTGATCGGCGAACTGCATCATCTCTCAAGCAATTGACCGAGCAAATGCTCTCTGTCGCGGTAAAGGCAAATCAATCATATGTCCGCACAGGAGACGCTATTCAGATGATTTCCGTTGCGCAAGATATTGATAGACTAAGCAATGTGACTGTTTCGGGAACATTGCGGACGGAAAATTTAGTAATTTCCGGAGAATGTAGTGGTTGTGGATCGGGCGGTGTTGGTTCCGGTATCGCGGGGTCTTTATCGTTTTATGCTTCAAGCGGAACTAATGTGTCGGGTACCGCCAATGGACTTTTGTCATGGGATGATACAAATGCACGGCTTGGCATCGGCACTACTTCGCCGTATGCTAAACTTTCGGTTGCAGGACCTATTGTCGGAGAATACATTACCGCGACTTCCACCACCGCAACATCCACATTTGCTCATGGTGTTCAGGCATCAATTTTTCATGCGACTTCAACGACCGCCTCTTCAACATTCGCAAACGGCATCAACCTAAAAAACGGATGTTTCTCTATAAATGGAGTATGCGCTGGAACGGGTAACGGTACTATAAACGCGGGTACCATAAATACTCTCCCATACTATTCATCGGGGACCACTCTCGATTCAGCTGTTTTCTTAAGTATCACTACTAACAACTCTGGACTTTTCGGTATTGGCACCACTTCCCCATGGTCACGGCTTTCGGTGACAGGAACGGCGGGTACGACATCGCCGATATTTACGATTGCGTCGTCAACGAATCAAACATATTTTACTATTGGATATGATGGCAATGTCGGCATCGGCACCACTTCTCCATACGCTAAACTTTCGGTTGTTGGCGAGGTGGTGGGGGCGTATTTTACCGGTACCACGACCGCTACATCAACCCTTACCGGAGGTCTTTTAACCAACGACATCAGAGTGTCATCTGGAGGACTCACCATTGCAGGTGGCTCATTGGTTTCCACGGTATCGGCAACCAACACATTCGCGGGAGGCATCATCGCAAGTCACTTGAATTCAACCGCAGGCATCTCTCTCAATGGTTCACTCCTTAATATATCATCCGCTTCTTCCACATTTACCGGAGGTATATCAACAGGAGGACTCTCTTCATCCAATGGACTTACCATATCGGGAGGGGCTCTCCGCATAGGGGGGG
>JBBTQR010000009.1:0-4541 GCA_038065595.1 Patescibacteria group bacterium
CAAGCAAAGCGAGTTCCGACTGATACCTCGGGGCTTTGCCCCGAGGAGCTTTATTTTCTATATTCTGCAGGCTATTTTAATATTTCATCAAGCTTCTTATCAATTGCCTCAATATCTACTGGTTGCTTCGGCTCTTCTTTTTTTCGTTGCGTATATTTTTTTTGCTGTTGAAGTGCGCGCTCATTGCGTCCCATAAGATGTCGTGGGAGCGGTCGTTCACGAACGTTTTTATTTATTTTAAGCGCAGAAACAATCATAAAACGGATAATGTCTTTTTCTTCGTCGGCGCAACGCTTCAGTGTGTTCATAGAGGCTTCTTCAAGATTAAAGCTACTATAGCCAAAATATCCATACCCGTGTTTTTTAACAAAGTAGGCAAATTTTCGTTTTTTTGGTTCTTCAATATGAATAATATTTCCTCCAGATTTTTCAATCGCCTGAGTAATCTTTCCAACACAAAGAACCGCATCTTCCTGCGAAAGCCCCGGGTTTAAAAGATATGTAATTTCGTATGATTTCATTTTCTTTATTATATAGTGCGTATCTTGTTATTGTTTCTGCCTAGCTCCTGTAGCATATTTCAGGCTCGTTGTACGCCGTACTTGTATTAGCGTTTTATAGCGTATCGGAAAATCTGATATTTTGCAACCGACAAACGAAGGTGAGGAGGTACTGAGGCTCGCAAGCCGAATGCGCAAGACGAACGACGGTATATACGCGCCCTGTGCCTAACGCTTTGCCGTTGGACGATTTCGAAGACCAGTGCCAGCAGGAATCAGGTGTCCAATAATAACATTTTCTTTCAATCCACGGAAATAATCCCTTCTTCCTTCAATTGCCGCTCGAATAAGCACGCGCGTTGTTTCAATGAATGAGGCCGCCGCAAAAACAGAATCGGTATTAAGCGCAGATTTTGTGACTCCAAAAAGAAGTTGATATGCAGTTGCTTTTCTTTTTCCTTCTGCAATCACGCGCCGATTTTCCTCACGAAAACGATCCTTGCCGACAACCTCACTTACGGTAAATGGCGTATCTCCGGGATCTTTTATTTTTACGCGCGTAAACATTTGTCGTGCGATAATCTCAATGTGCTTGTCGTGGATTGAGGCGCCTTGGCGACTATAAATCTTCTGAACTTCTTTAATGATATAGCGTTGCGTGGTTGCGGAATTCGTAAGCTTATAGAGAAGCGTTAAGTCGGCGTGTCCGTCTGTTATGATCATTCCGCGAGAAACCGTTGAGTCTTTTTTAATCAAAAGTCCAATCCCGCGCGGAATATGAATTTCGTGAATTTCACCTTCTTGTGGAACTGCTACCGATTTCTTTTTTGTTTTTACAATGCTTTGTCGGGGTTTTTTAAGACTTGATCGAACCTTAATGCGGACAACTTTTTCGCGATTCAGTTCAAGGATTTCAATAACCTCACCGTCAACATCTGAGAGAATAGCCTCTCCTTTTGGATGACGCGCTTCAAACACTTCTTCAACGCGAGGAAGGCCAGAGGTAATATCTCCTGATCCGGCGACACCTCCGATGTGGAATGTACGCATTGTAAGCTGTGTTCCAGGCTCTCCAATCGCTTGAGCCGCGACAATTCCAGCCGCTTCTCCAATGCAAATTTCTTTATTATGCGCCAAATCAAGGCCGTAGCATGTTTTGCAAATTCCACGAAGACTACGGCATGTAATCGGAGATCGCACAGCAATGCCGTCAATGTCCGATTCGTCAAGTTTTTTAGCGAGCTCCTCGTCAATAAGCGCATTTCGTTTTGCAAAAAGTTTTCCAGAGGAATTTTTGGTATCTTCCGCGATATAACGGCTTATAATTCGTGACGCGATTGGTTTGCCAATTTCATCTGAGTCTGACCGAAAAATACGAATTCCATTTTTAGTTTCACAGTCATCTTCTGCGATAACAACATCCTGGGCCGTATCAACAAGTCGACGGGTTAAATATCCCGCAGTTGCTGTTTTAAGTGCGGTATCCGCAGTGCCTTTGCGGGCTCCGTGAGTAGATATAAAATATTCAAGCACATTGAGTCCTTCCTTGTAACTTGAAATAATCGGGAGTTCAATGATACGACCAGAGGGATTAACGACAGACCCTTTCATTCCTGCCATTTGGTTTGTTTGTACCCATCCACCGCGAGCACCCGAATCAATCATGCTATATACGGCTCCGTGTTTTGGAATTGATTTTTTCAGTTCGGCAAGAACCGCTTCTTTTGCTCCAAGCCATACCACAACAATACGGCTATACCGTTCCCAATCAGTAAGAAGTCCGCGCTGATACTGATCTTTAATCGTGGCAACTTCTGCTTCCGCGCGTTCAATTATTTTCTTTTTTTCAGGTGGTGATTGCAAATCGTGAATACCCCAGCTAATGCCAGATCGCGTTGCATATTCAAACCCAAATTTTTTGATGCGATCAAGAATTGACGGGATCATTTCATTTCCGTACCGTCTAATGAGGCTAGAAATAAGCGCTTCCAGATTCTTTGAGCGCATTTCTTCATTCACAAAATCAAAACCCGCGGGCAAGAGTCTATTGAAAAGAATGCGTCCAACAGATGTCTCAATAATTGGCGGTCGTGATTCAACAGAGCTTTTTTTCTTTATGTCCGCATTTTTTAGCATTGCCGTATGATGAGCGCCGATACGAACTTTTATTTTTGCTCGAATCCCAATAATTTCAAAATCACACGCAAGAACGGCATCCTCTTCTGATGCAAAAATTTTACCTTCGCCTACGGCATTTTCTTCAAAGACCGTAACCCAATAACAACCAAGCACCATATCCTTGGTTGGGTTTATGATTGGAGTTCCGTTTGCCGGTTTTAATAGGTTTTTTGTGGACGCCATAAGGGTCCTTGCTTCGTTTTGAGCTTCGTCGGTCAACGGAACATGTACCGCCATTTGATCGCCGTCAAAATCCGCGTTAAACGCCGTGCATACCATTGGATGGATTTGGATAGCGTGTCCTTCAATAAGAATCGGCTGGAACGCCTGGATGCCTAATCTATGAAGGGTTGGAGCGCGATTCAAAAGAACCATTTTATTCTTGATGACATCTTCAAGAATTGCCCAAATAACAGGGTGCCTGTCTTCAATAATACGCCCTGCTCCACGAATATTATGAGCAATTTCCTGTTCAATGATTTTATGGATGACAAACGGCTTAAAAAGCTCAAGGGCCATCTCTTTTGGAATACCGCATTGATGAAGTTTTAAATCTGGACCAACGACAATAACGGAACGACCAGAATAATCCACTCGCTTGCCAAGAAGATTTTGACGGAATCGTCCTTGTTTGCCTTTCAAAATATCAGCAAGTGATCGCAATGGACGCCGTTGAACTTGAGACGCTACGGGAGCGGAGCCTCTGCGAATGCTGTTATCAAGTAATGCGTCAACGGCCTCTTGGAGCATTCGTTTTTCGTTTCGCGTGATGACTTCAGGGGCGTTTAATTCATTGAGCTTTTTTAAACGATTATTGCGGTTGATAACACGACGATAGAGATCATTGAGATCAGATGATGCGTATCGGCCTCCGTCTAACGGAACCATTGGACGGAGATCAGGGGGAATAATCGGAATAACCGTCATAAACATCCATTCAGGGTGGACGCCTGATTTTAAAAGACCTTTAACGATAATAAGGCGTTTTAATATTTTTTTCTTTTGAATTGGATTTGCCGTAAGAAAGTCTTTTTCAAGTTTTTTCCGAAGCTCGGGAAGATTGATGTGCGATAAAATATTTCGAATCGGTTCAGCGCCAATACTTGCTTCAAACACTTCCCCATATTTTCGCGAAAGTTTAAAATATTCAATTTCCGAAACAACGCGAAGATGTGTTAAACTCTTTAATTCATCGCGCGCATAATCCCGCGCTTCTTTTATTTCCGCTTCTGCTTTTTTATCGTCTAATTTTTTAATTTTTGATTTATATTCTTTTTCCAAAGAATCCATAATTTGATCACGCGCTTCAATGTCAACTTTTGTAATTATGTAGCTGGCAAAATAAATTACCTTCTCAAGATCAGACACGGAAACATCCAAAAGCGCCCCGATTCTTGAAGGGGTGCCGCGTAAAAACCAAATATGAGCAACTGGGCTGGCAAGTTGAATGTGTCCAAATCGTTCACGCCGAACAATTGAGCGGGTAACTTCAACGCCACACTTATCACACACAATGCCTTTGTAACGAATACGGCGATATTTTCCACAATAACATTCCCAATCTTTTACAGGACCGAAAATGCGCTCATCAAAAAGCCCGTCGCGTTCAGGGCGCGCCGTCCTATAATTGATCGTTTCGGGACGAACGACTTCTCCGTGAGACCATTGCAAAATATCCTCAGGTGATGCGAGGCGCAATTGAATTGATTCAATGGTGCTCGGGATTTTATTTTCTGTTGGACGCATATATTTTTAAATAAATTGAAAATCGCTAAAACTGTTTTGATCAGATAAAATTGATCAGACTTTTTTTGTTAAAATGACCCCTTCTTCAGCTTCGACCGTTTTTGTTTTTTCTGATTG
>JBBTQR010000009.1:4551-21616 GCA_038065595.1 Patescibacteria group bacterium
TTCTGATTGCGCATACGGTGTATCGCGTTCATGAATCAGGACATTGATCCCAAGACCGCGAAGTTCACTTGTTAAAACATTAAATGATGCCGGGATATTAGGCGCTCTAATTTTCTCACCATTAATAATCGCTTCATATGTTGCCGCGCGACCAACCACATCATCTGATTTTATTGTAAGCATTTCTTGCAAAGTATAGGCGGCGCCGTATCCCTCAAGTGCCCATACTTCCATCTCGCCAAATCGCTGACCGCCAAATTGCGCTTTACCGCCAAGTGGCTGTTGAGTGATAAGCGAATATGGACCGATTGACCGCATATGAATCTTGTCTTCAACAAGGTGATTTAATTTCATAATATAGGTATAGCAAACCGTTACCTTCTCTGCGAACTTTTCGCCAGAACGACCGTCGCGAAGCGTAACTTTTCCGTCCGCAGAAAATCCGGCCCGTACCAGTTCTTCGCTAATCTCTTTTTCGCTCGCTCCAGCAAGCGAAGGACTTATTGCGTAATACCCAAGCGTTTTTGCGGCAAGTCCCAAATGCGTTTCCAAAATCTGCCCCAAATTCATACGAGATACAACGCCTAATGGATTTAAAATAATATCAACTGGACGGCCGTCAGATAAATAGGGCATCTCCTCTTCGGGAAGAATTTTAGAAATAATACCTTTATTGCCGTGCCGTCCAGCGAGTTTATCGCCGACCGCAATTTTACGGAGTTGCGCTATTTCAACTTGTACGCGCTTAATAACGCCCGCGTCCAGTTTATCGCCTTTGTCGCGTTCTAAGACCTGAACGCCAATAACCCGTCCGCGTTTTCCGTGGGGAACAGTCATTGATGTATCTTTGACATCGCGCGCCTTCTCGCCAAAAATCGCTCGAAGAAGGCGCTCTTCGGGGGTGAGATCGGTTTCTCCTTTTGGAGAAATTTTTCCGACTAAAATATCTCCGGAACGAACTTCCGCTCCGATACGAACAACACCCTCCTCGTCCAAGTTTTTTAGTTTTTCTTCGCCGACATTAGGAATGTCTGGAGATGTTACCTCGGGTCCAAGTTTTGTATCACGAACATCAATTGCATAATCTTCAATGTGAATAGAAGTAAATCTTTCATCTTTTACTAAGCGTTCAGAAATAATAATCGCGTCTTCATAATTCGCTCCCGACCAAGAAACAAACGCGACTAAAACATTTTGCCCGAGGGCTAAATTACCGTTGTCTATTGCTGAGCTATCAGCAAGAACATCTCCTTTTTTAACATGCTGTCCAACACGGACAATGGGGCGTTGACGAATACAAGTAAAATCGTTCGTACGGGCAAATGAAATAAGCTTGTATTCTTTCTTTTGCTTTGACCCATTTTCTTTAAAAACGATGTGTTTTGAATCAACCTCCGCAATCTCGCCATCGGTATCAGCAAGAATAACCCGTCCCGAATCACGAGCTGCCGCGCTTTCACGGCCAGTACCTACAAGCGGAGCATCTGCTCGAACGCAGGGGACCGCCTGTTTTTGCATATTTGAACCCATAAGCGCGCGATTCGCGTCATCGTTTTCTAAAAATGGAATGAGGCTCGTCGCGATACTGATTGATTGTTGAGGTGAAACATCAATGTAGTTAATTTTTTCTCGTTCAATAACGCCAGGTTCAATAACGCCGGGCTGACTATGACTATGAATACGCGCTTCAACATTTTCATCAATAATTTTGTTGTTTTCAACCGGTACGCCGGCATGAGCGATATTAAACTTCGCTTCTGTGGTAGCGTCCATATATTCTATCTCGCCGGTAATGTGCCCGTTCTCAACCCGAATATATGGCGTTTCAATAAGACCAAGCTCGTTTAAGCGAGCAAAGCTCGCAAGGTGCCCGACAAGCCCAATGTTCTGCCCCTCTGGAGTATGAATTGGACAAATGCGACCATAGTGCGAAGTATGAACATCGCGAACTTCAAATCCAGCCCTTTCGCGAGTTAGTCCTCCAGGACCCATTGCCGAGAGACGACGACGATGTTCAAGCTCCGCTAATGGATTTTTTTGATCCATAAACTGCGAGAGTTGCGATGATGTAAAAAACTCTTTCAGAGCAGCGGTAAATGGTCGCGCATTGATGAGCTGAGCGGGTGTAAGTGTATAGATATCAAATGTGGACATGCGGTCTTTAATGATGCGAACCATACGCGAAACTCCAACGCGAAGACGACCCTGCAAGAGTTCGCCCACTCCTCTGATGCGACGATTTCCTAAATTATCAATATCATCTTCAACGGCGTCCCCGCGATTGTTAAGAGAGATAATTTCACAGACCACCGCGCTTAAGTCATCGCAGTCAATGACATGGTTTGTGCGTTTTTTATTATTAAAAAGTCGTTGATTAAATTTGTACCGTCCAACATCCGCAAGATCATATCGCTCATCAGAAAACATATTCGTAATGTGCGTCTTGGCGTTATCAACGGTTGCTAAATCGCCCGGACGAATACGCTTGTAAAGTTCAATAAACGCCTCTTCTTTTGAGGTTGTTGAATCGTGTTCAAGGGTTGATTTAATATATCGGATTTCTTCGGTATCAACGGTTTCAAACCGCTTCATAATCGCTTCGTTTGACTCCATTCCAAAAATACGAAGAAGGGCTGTTATAGGGATTTTGCGTTTTCTGTCCAGCTTTACGGTAATAACTCCATCAGCATCGGTTTCAAGCTCAAGCCACGCTCCACGATTTGGAATAATTTTTGCACCGAAATATTTTTTTCCTCGTGTTACATATGCCGTAAAATAGACCCCCGATGATCGAATAAGTTGAGAAACTACAACGCGCTCAACGCCGTTTACGATAAATGTTCCGCGTGGTGTCATCAGCGGAAAATCGCCCAAATACACTTCCTGATCTTTTATTTCGCCTGTTCGTTTATTGGTAAGACGAAGTTTAATACGAAGCGCGGCTTCATATGAGAGATTCCTATTTTTTACATACTCCTCGGAGTACTTCGGTTCATCCATGGAATAGTCCATGAAATCAAGCTCTATTTCTTTTCCAGTGTAATCTTTTACGGGAGATATCTCGGCAAATAATTCTCGCAAGCCTTTATCAAAAAACCATTTGTAAGAATTAAGCTGGAGTTCCGAAAGATTAGGAAGCTCGAGCAATGGCTTTTTAAACTGAGAAAAAAGTTTTTGTTCCACGATATATAAATCTTCCCGTGAGCAATATGATGCATCTGAAAGAGGGGGGCGTTCAGATGAAACTTTCGCTCCGCAGTGGATGTTTTAACTAAAGAAATAAAAGATTTCTTGCGCAATATATAACATTTTCATAAGAAGCTCGTGGAAAATATTTTTCCAACGGACGAATGCTTTCTTAAACGACTACAAGGATATCAATACACTAAATAAGTTAAGGAGATCAAGCGTGCTTTATCAGTACTAAAAACTAAATCATTTCTGAATGATTATAACAATACATGGTATGTAAAATTTTTATACACTTGTCAAACAAAAATACACAAAAATAAAATAAGCTAAACCCCCTCTTCTTTTGTAAGGGATAGACTAAATTTTTGCCAATTACTAAGTGCGATTAGGCAAGCTATTTACGATATTTAAGGGTTTTACTATAAACACTCAAAAAATAAGCATTTATACCAAACTATTTTTAAACCCAATTCTATTAAGAATGGTATAGGTAAGTGGATTTTTTGTCAAACAAGAGTTATCCACATTGAACCCGGCACTAACACGATGCAAAAGGGAAATTTTTCTTATTGTTTGAAATTAATCTGCGGGGCTTTCTTTTCTTCCTCGCCGTTTTCCAGCTCAAAAAATTCTCTTGGAAGCATTGCAAACATCTCCGCGATTAGATTTGTGGGGATAACCTGAAGTTTTGTATTATATTCTAAAACGGTTGAATTAAAGAAACGGCGTGATGCCTGAATTTTATTTTCCGTATCAGCAAGCTCTTGTTGAAGATCTAAAAAATTCGCATTCGCTTTTAGATCCGGATAATTTTCGGAAACAGCGAAAAGAGTTTTGAGCGTACCTGAAAGGATGTTTTCGGCTTGAGCTCTATCTTTTGTCGTATGCGTTGACATTATTCCCGTTCGCGCGCTCGTAACGCTTTCAAGGACATTTTTTTCATGTGCGGCGTATCCTTTTACTGTTTCAAGGACATTTGGAATAAGATCGTAGCGTCTTTTAAATTGTACTTCAATATCCGACCACGCTTCGTCTACATGATTACGCGAAGAAATAAGCGCGTTATACATCAGGATAAACCCGATGCCCACAAGTAGTATAATGCCGATAAGTATATATCCAATCATATTTATAATGATACCGCAGATAAAAAATGAGTCAACCGACTAAGACAATTAAGCCACGCAGGACTGTTGAAAAATATTAATTTTAATCTCTATTTGCAAAAAGCTCGATGTTCGTTAGAATTATGATATTGTAGACAGCGTGCTATGAAACGATCTTCAAGAAACAAAAATAAAAAAACGGAGGATTCCTCAGCTCATTCCATTCGTTGGCATCACGCCTTGCAGGAGGAAACAAAACGCGGTATTGCCGCGATTATTTTCTTTACGCTTATGGTTATTTCCCTGCTGAGCTATTGGGGGCGGGCTGGACTTGTCGGCGGGTATGCGTTTTCTTTTCTTGACCTTCTTTTTGGTAAAGGATACTTTTTTGTGCCGATTGCGTTTGTTCTTATTGGATTTTCTTTTCTTTTTTCTCCGCGGGAATCTGAAAAAAATGATATTCTCCACAAGCACATTCTCGCCACAACAATTATTGGAGGAATGGCAATGTTGCTTTCGTCGTTAGGGCTTATGGATATTGCATTCGGCGATAGGGTTGCTGGACTTGTCGGTTTTTCAATCGGATATCCATTTCTTATGTTTTTTGATTTTACCGCATCAGCCGTAATTCTCTTTGCGCTATTTGTTATTTCGTTTCTTGTTCTTTTTAATATCCCGATTTGGAAGAATCATCTAGAAGAAGAATCCGAAAACGCCCACAACGAAGAAGAGCCGCTTGGCAAAGCCGTTGCGGGAATTGCCGCAGTCGCTGAAACAATGAAAGAAGCCGTCAATAAAGTCGCGGAGGGATATCAGAAGCTTCCATTAAAATCGGGGTCAGATGAAGCTCACACGGCAAAATCAGAAGAAGATACGCTCATAATGAAAAATTTCGAAAAACGAGTGAAAAAAATGCTCTATGTTCGTCCGCCATTTAATCTTTTACAATCCGATAAAGACACCCCTTCGTCTGGAGATATTCGCGCCAACGCAAATATCATTCAGCGAACTCTTCAAAGTTTTGGAATAGATGTTGAAATGAGCGAAGTTTCTATTGGCCCTACGGTTACTCAATACGCCCTCAGACCAGCTGACGGCGTCAAAGTCACAAAAATTACCGCTCTAAACAGCAATCTCGCCATGGCTTTGGCGGCTCACCCAATTCGTATTGAGGCTCCAATTCCGGGAAAATCGCTCGTAGGAATTGAAATTCCAAACCGATCAATCGCACTCGTTGGACTTCGCGCACTTATAGAAACCCCTGATTTTCAAAATGGAAAACCGCTTACATTTGCCCTTGGCCGTGATGTTACTGGTACGCCAGTTTACGCAGACCTTTCTAAAATGCCTCATTTGCTTGTCGCTGGCGCTACTGGATCAGGAAAGTCGGTAAACATTCACACGATTATCACTTCCCTTCTTTACAAAAACCCGCCGGATATTCTTCGCTTGCTTATGATTGATCCGAAACGCGTTGAACTCTCTGCGTATAACGGCATTCCACATCTTTTGAATCCCGTCATTACAGACGCAAAAAAAGCGATAATGGCATTACGGTGGGCGGGAAAAGAAATGGAAAATAGATACATGCTTCTAGAAGAAGCAAAGGTTCGGGATATCGCAAGCTACAACGCTGAAATTGCAAAAAATCCCGAGGAAAAAATTATGCCATATATTGTTATTGTCGTTGATGAGCTTGCTGATTTGATGCTTTCGTATCCGCGTGAAGTTGAGGCAACGGTCGTACGGTTAGCGCAGATGGCGCGTGCGGTCGGGATTCATCTTATTATTTCAACCCAACGACCGTCAGTAGAGGTTATCACAGGCCTTATAAAGGCAAACATCACTTCACGCATCGCCTTGCAAGTCGCCTCACAGATTGATTCCCGTACAATTCTTGATATGCCAGGAGCTGAAAAACTTCTCGGACACGGAGATATGCTTTTTATGGCAGGAGATACTAATAAACCAAAACGCATTCAAGGGTCTTTTATTTCCGAAAGTGAAGTAAAAAAAGTAGCACGATTTATTGCCGACCAAAATGAAGTGAGCTCCGAAAACGAAAATATTGCCGAACTTCCGAAGAATGAAGAATTTACTCTTGGCGATGATATGGAAGACATTGGAGAAGCTGTTGATGATCCAGCGTATGGAAGAGCAAAGGCGCTTGTAATAGAAGCGCAAAAAGCATCAACTTCCCTTTTACAAAGGCGCCTTGGTTTGGGATACGGTCGTGCTGCAAAAATTATTGATATTCTTGAAGATCACGGCATCGTTGGTCCTGGATACGGGAATAAACCCCGCGAAGTCCTTGTGAAAAACGATTCCGTCCATCAATACGCCGAAGGCTCGGAAGAAGCGAAGTTTATGAGCGAACAAAGGAAAAATTTACCCGAAGAAATATAAAAATACGCCACACTATAAAAAATAGAAATTTTTTATAAATTTCTATTAAGTGCATAAAACTAAAACACGCCGTCGAGTTTAGGCGCGTTAAACTACCAGAATATTACAACAAATTCGTTTGTGTTATAACGAAACACCCTTATATTTATGACTTTTTCAGCCACTGTCCCGTGTATGACGCCGAAACTTTAGCGACCTCTTCGGGCGTACCTTCGGCGACAATCGCCCCGCCTTTTTCTCCACTTCCTGGACCTAAATCAATAATCCAGTCCGCGTTTTTTATCACATCAAGATTATGCTCAATCACAATGACAGAGTTTTTCTTTTCCACCAACGCCTTCAAAACCTGCAACAATTTTCTAATATCTTCAAAATGAAGACCCGTGGTTGGTTCGTCTAAAACATAAAGCGTGCGCCCCGTATCACGACGGGAAAGTTCCGTTGCCAATTTAATGCGCTGTGCCTCGCCTCCGGAAAGTGTCGTCGCGCTTTGTCCTAAGCTCACATACCCCAAGCCAACTTTCATCAAAGTTTCAAATTTATCTTTGAGTTTTGGAATGTTTTTAAAAAATTGAAGCGCTTCCTCAACGGTCATCTGCAAAATCTCGTGGATATTTTTACCGCCATACTCTATTGAAAGCGCTTCCTGATTGTAGCGCTTCCCGTGGCATTCTTCGCATTCAACAAATACATCAGGTAAAAAATACATTTCAATCTTTTTTGCCCCCTGCCCCTCACACGATTCGCACCGCCCACCTTTTACATTAAAAGAAAATCGTCCTGGATTAAACCCTCGCGCGCGAGCTTCGTTTGTCATTGCAAAGAGCTCCCGAATTATCGTAAACGCACCCGTATAGGTAACGGGATTTGATCGCGGAGTTCTCCCGATTGGCGATTGATCAACGATGACGACCTTATCAATTGCCTCAAGTCCATCAATTTTTTTATGTTTTCCTGGAATATAATGCGCATTATAAAAATACCGTGAAAGTTCTTTGGCAAGAATATCATTGATTAAACTACTCTTACCAGAACCAGAAACTCCCGTGACAACGACGAATCGTTCAAGCGGAATTTTTGCGGTGACATTTTTTAAATTATTGTGCGTAGCGCCGACAATCGTGATTGATCGCGTGTTTTCGCCTTTTGTGGACGACGCGACTGAAACGGTTTTTTTGCCTGATAAATATTCTCCCGTAAGAGTTTTTGCGCGCCACGCTTCAGACGGGGTTCCTTCAAAGACAATTTCCCCTCCGTGCTTTCCAGCTCCAGGACCCATGTCAATAATCCAGTCCGCTGAACGCATAGTTTCCGCGTCATGCTCAACGACAATAACCGTATTCCCAAGATCACGAAGATTTTTCAGCGTTTCTATGAGTTGGTGATGATCGCGGGGATGAAGACCGATTGACGGTTCGTCCAAAATATAGAGGACTCCGGTAAGCCGTGAGCCAATTTGAGTTGCGAGCCGTATGCGCTGTGCCTCGCCTCCGGAGAGCGTCGTGGATTCGCGGTCAAGCGCTACATATTCAAGACCAACATCCTTTAAAAACGAAAGACGCTTCATAATTTCTTTTATGAGCGGTGATGCAATAATTGCACTTGATCGCGATGATGGAGAAAATTTCTTGAAAAAAAGTTCAAGCTCTTCAATAGAGCGCGAAGAGATGTCGGCAATATTTTTTCCATCAATTAAAACCGCGAGCGATTCCTGCTTCAGTCGTTTGCCGTTGCAGACCGGACACACACTCACAATCATGTACTTTTCAATCTCGGCGCGCGACCATTCCGAATCAGTTTCTTTCCAACGGCGTTTTAGATTTTTTGCAATGCCTTCAAATGGGCTGTGTTCTTCTGTTTTCGTCAGCGGGCGGATTTCAGATTGCGCGCTGTTTTCGCTTGTGTTCGTTTCGTCTGTTGGCGTATCGCCCTTTTCTCCATATAAAAGAATTTCAATAATTTTTTTAGGCAGGTTTTTGACGGGATCGTTTAGTGAAAATTTATACCGTTGAGCAAGATCAGACAAAAGCCAGTAATACCACGACTGTCGACCTGCGCGATTTGCTGTTGATGTCCATGGGCGAATTGCCCCTTCCGCAAGCGTCAGGTTTTTATTTGGTAGAACTAAATTTTCATCAATTTCAAGCGTTGAGCCGAGCCCTGTACAATGAAAACACGCGCCATAGGGACTATTGAACGAAAAAATACGCGGTTCAATTGAGGGAATGCTGATGTCGCATGTCATGCACGCAAAGTGTTCGGAAACAATGGTATCCGTTCCGTCTTTTACAAGAGTCATAAACCCTTTACCAACTTTTAACGCAGTTTCAACTGAATCAAAAATCCGTGCGCGATCAATGTCGGTGTTTTTACTGAAGCGATCTACGACGACATCAACAGAGTGTTTTTTATTTTTATCAAGTTTTTGCACAATTGCATCTTCCATACGATATAAATCTCCGTCAATACGCACGCGAACAAATCCGGCAATTCGCACCTCTTTAAGAATGTGGGCATGCTCTCCTTTTTTATCACGAATTAACGGAGCAAGAATCAGAACTTCCGTTTTGTTTGGAATTGCCTGTACCTGTTTTACGATTTGCTCCGCAGTTTGATGCGCTACTGGTTTTTTACAATTTGGACAATGCGGTTTACCTATCCGTGAAAAAAGAATCCGAAGATAGTCGTAAATCTCCGTTATCGTCCCAACTGTTGACCGTGGATTTTTTGATGTGTTTTTTTGATCAATTGCGATGGCAGGAGACAGTCCCTCTATTGAATCAACATCAGGCTTGTCAGAAACGCCTAAAAACTGCCGCGCGTAGCTTGATAAAGATTCTATAAAACGCCTTTCCGCTTCAGCGTAAATCGTATCAAACGCGAGCGAAGATTTTCCGGAGCCAGAAAGCCCCGTAATAACAATAAGTTTATTTTTTGGAATTTTTAAGGAAACGTCTTTAAGATTATGAACGCGCGCCCCTTTTATGATAATGAAGTCCCTTGAATTGTTTTTCATGATGTAAAAGCAAATTTAAAGAATTGTACATGAAAAAAACGGCTTTTGCAATGAAGTGCTTGTAATATAAAAGCCCGTCAATGGACGGGCGTGAATCAGGCGGAATCAATGTTATGGGCTTTGGTAATGTGTTTTGGAATATACCGTGCCCGAAGATAACGCTTTTGAGAATCGGTGAGGCGAATGTATAGAATATTCTCAAGCTGATGAATTCGTCGCTCTTTACTGCCTGGCATCATCACATGAAGTACTTCATGAACAAGTGTTGAAACGATTGGCTCATTAATCTTCTTATGACGAGCTACATTGAGATAAATCATTGCTCTGTCTGCGGAAATAATTCCGCAGATATTCTTTTCGTGTCGATTTTTAGGATTATAGATTTCTCGGGCTTTTCGCACTGAAATAGAATCTAAAATCCCGACAATCATGCGAAAGAAAAAATCAGTAAGCCGATCACCCCCAGAAGGATATGATCGGCGCTTTTTAATTGTCATACGCCCCTCCGTGCATTCATTAAACGACCGTTTCAGCAGTTAAAGCTTTTTCATCGGCGCTTTTGCGCGCGCTTCCGGCTATACCATCAAAAAGTCCGTGCTCAACCGCTTCTTGGGCGGTCATTGTTTTTGATTCCATAGAATATCGTCTAATGTCAGCCAATGAAAGCCCCGTTCGTTCATGAAGAATTTTATAAAGCATTGTATTCAATATCTTCAATTCTTTTTCAAGTCGTCGAAACATGTCGGCGCTTTTTTTAATATCAAGAACATCCTGCATAATCGCGTTTCGTTGATATGATTCGGTATTTTCAATATGCGCGGAATGAAATTGAATGAACGCGTTAGGATAAATTAAACGGGTTCTCCCTGCTTGCGAAAGCAAAAGCGCGGCAGACGATGCGTTTCCCTTAACGATCGTCCATACCGGAATTTTGCGGTCAAGCTCGCGTAATGTATCATACATTCCCAGAGCGGTTGAAATCGTGCCACCAGGGCTATGTATGTATACGCGAAGCGGGATCTTTCTGCTCTTTGCCGAACGCTTAAGCACGGTATCAATTGCCACTTCAAAATACGGAAGCGCTTCTTCGTCAATTTCATTCGCAATAAAAATCTTTTTTTCTTTTTCAAATGAAACGATCAGAGTTTCTGTTTTTTCATACGCCGTCGATTCTTCCCGCTTTTTATCTTTAGCAATTCTCATACAGTACCTCACTTTACAAGTGCTAGAAAATTAGGTTAAGTTTTTAAAATACAATACAGTAGCTAGAACATACCTTTTTATAAAAAAAACGCAATGGCAGAAACGCTTCTTAAAAAACCGACTAACATTCCAAAAGTTCCCGGAATTTATATCTTCCGAAACGCGCATACAAAACCGCTCTATATTGGTAAAGCGGCAAATTTGCGCGCGCGGGTACGGTCATATTTCCAAAAAAATATTTCCGATCGGATCCTTCGTCTCCGCAATGAAGCCCATTCGCTTGAATTCATTGTATTACCAAATGAATTTGACGCGCTTATAAAAGAAGCGGAGCTTATTAAACGACATCAACCAAAATTTAATATTCTCCTCCGTGACGATAAAAGTTATTATTATGTTCAATTTTCTAACAGCCCGTTTCCCCGCGTCATCGTTGTTCACCGTCCGACATCTCACCGCGCGTTTGGCCCCTATACCGAAAGTACATCACTCTATGCCGTACTTCGTATGGTGCGCAAAATTTTTCCTTACTGTACTTGCAAAACTCTTCACGCGCGTCGCTGTTTGAATGCTGAAATTGGACGGTGTTTTGGATTCTGTTGTGAAAAAGGCGCAGTTGCATCACGAGAACAAAAGGTGCTTTATGCAAAAAATATTTTTGCAATTAAAAAAATGCTTGCCGGAAAATCACAAGAGCTTATTCGCACGTTCAAAAAAAATATGCTCCGCGCAGCCGATTGCCGTGAATTTGAAAAAGCAATTGAATACAGAAATAGCATTCGGCATCTTGAAAATATTTTCTCTCATCGAGCGATTATTCGGGATCATAATCCATTTATTTTTAATAATGCAAAAGCCTCATCAAACCTCCAAAACATTGTAAGAGCAAAAAATCCGATTATGCGTATTGAGGGATACGATGTGTCTATGCTTGCCGGTACGGCGGCGACAGCATCAATGGTCGTTTTTGAAAATGGTCGTCCACAAAATCAAAAATATAGGCGTTTTCAAATCAAAGACGCCAAGACAACGAGTGATTACGATATGATTGGGGAAACGCTTGAACGGCGCTTTCATAACCTTGATTGGCCCCTTCCCGACATGATTCTTGTTGATGGTGGCGCGCCACAACTTCAAAAAGTGGCTTTGGTGGCGCAAAAATTTTTCGGCAATCAATTGCCTTTTGTTCTTACGGGACTGTCAAAAGCAAAACGGGCAAACGGCACAACCATAAGAAAAGCGTCCGAACGGGAACTTTTTCATATATGGAACGACCCAAATAAATCAAAAATATCTTCAAAAGACAAACGCACAATTGTCGTTGGAAAACTCCCGCAAGAAGTCATGCATACGCTCCAGCATATCCGCGACGAAGCTCATAGATTCGCGCGCGTATATCATCACCTGTTGCGTAAAAAAGCAATAAAGAGTTAATCAGTTATGAGGAAAAATCAGCATCTTCGCAAAGCTTTTTTGAGATTTAAAAGATCCTTTAAAACGAGCTTACACGGCCTTTTTCTTAAAGTTCGCGTTCTCTCTTTTGCTGGGAGAGTTTTTCATTGACTTTTTTTTTGAGTACGATATACTTGTATACATTGTCAGTTGCACATTCGGCTTACTAGCCTCGGTATTTCGTCGCTTACGCCCCTCAACTGCGCTTCAGTATTTTGTTACATTCGCGTTGGTACGCTCAGCATTTCATCGCCTTCGCTCCTCAATCGCTCAAAAAACAGCGTTATACTCTATAATAGAGAGAACTCATGAAGTGGCTTTTAAAAGTTATTGTGAAGGTGGCGATAAACGCCGGAGCATTAATTGCGCTTGCTCGGTTTTTTTCTGATTTTATAATCCAGGACGATTTTGTGTCCATCGCCATTGCAGCAACTATATTGACCGCGCTTAATGTTTTTGTCCGACCGCTTTTAAAGATTGTTACATTTCCGCTTATTCTTTTGACTTTTGGGCTTTTTAATATCGTTCTCCATGTCATTATTCTCTATGTGGCGACCCTTATTACGCCGACAACACTTACCATTGAAAGCATCTCAACTTTGTTTTGGTCAGCGCTAATTTTAGGAATTCTTAACTCAATTATTTAATTTTCAATATAAATGAATTTTCTTGCTATAACGCAAATTATTGTTTCAGCAGTACTCGTTGCTTTAATCCTTCTTCAGCAACGAGGATCGGAGGGGCTTGGGTCCGCATTTGGCGGAGATAGTTCTGGGGCTTTGTACCGTACGCGTCGCGGAGCCGAAAAAATCATTTTCCTTTTTACGATTATTCTCTCAATTTTTTTTGTAGCCCTTGCAATTGCAAGTTTTTATTTTGTATAAGTGATTCGCTCGCGAAACATCAAAATTCTTAAGCCCTAATCAGGAAAAAATCACTCCCATAGAGTAGTTTTGACTTGGTGAGCAGAAAAGATTATTTCACAACCAAACGAACAACTAAATGAAACGGCGGAAACGCCATCAGCCGACACGCACATCGCGCACATAAACTCGCGCCCGTCATTTCTTCAAGTCGCACGATTTTGGTCGGTTTTCTCTTTTAAAGAGCGCGGATTTTTTTTATTTCTTTTTATTATTGCTGGTATTGCTGGTGGGCTTTTTATAACCTCGTTTTTTCAAAGCTTTATTGATGCTGTTCCTGAGGTTGGAGGAAGTTATGCGGAAGGCGTTATAGAGGAAGTTAGATTTATCAACCCGATTCTTGCTTCAAATGAACCTGAACGAAGCATTTCAAAACTTCTGTTTCGCGGACTTTTTCGTTACAACGCATCCGGAGAGCTCGTGCCTGATGTAGCGGAGTCATATTCCGTATCAGATGACGGAAAACGCTATACTGTTTATATAAAAAAAGATGTGACATGGCAGGACGGAAAAGCATTTACAGCAGACGATGTTTTGTTTACCGTTGCGATGATTCAAAATTCTGACTTTAGAAGTCCTTTTCGCCCAAATTGGCAGGGGGTGCTAACCGAAAAAATTAATGAGTTCACTGTGGTTTTTATCTTGCGACAGGCATACGCGCCTTTTATTGAAAATCTAACACTTGGCATCATCCCAAAACATGTATGGGCAACGATTCGAGCGGAAAACAGTCTGCAAGCAGAACTCAATATCAAGCCCGTTGGTTCTGGACCGTATCAATTTAAAAAACTTATTCGCTCAACAACAGGAACAATAACTGTGTATACCATTAACCGCCGAGATGATCTTCGCGAAGACGACGCTCCATATTTAGAAACTATTTCATTCAATGTGTTTGGATCAGAGGAAACGATGATATCTGCATATCAACGGGGAAAAATTGACGGAATGAATTTTATATCAGCAGAAAACATTGAAAACATAAAGAAAAAAAGCGAGGTATATTCCGTTCAGCTTCCTCAAATATTTGCGCTGTTTTTTAATCAATCAAAAAACACATTGCTTGGCGATGATAGCGTGCGAGAAGCGCTGGACATATCAATTGATCGCGATCTTTTAATCAAAAAAGTATTTACAAATAACGCAAAAGCTCTCGGCTCTCTCTTGCCCCCGGGCAATATCGGATTTGATAAAACTGCTTTCCCACCAAAAAAAAATAATGATCGCGCGGAAAAAATCCTTGATTCTGCTGGTTGGATTAAAAATTCTGTCACTGGCATACGAGAAAAAAAGATCAAAAAAACATCAAAAACACCTGAAACAGTTAATCCATTGCGCATTGTTATAACGACATCCGTATGGCCAGATCTCGTTAAAGTTGCGGAATTTGTCCGCGATGAGTGGCGCGCAATTGGAATTGATGCGATTGTAGAAGCGTATGCAATTCCAGAGTTGGAACGACAATTCATTCGGCCAAGAAGCTACGAGGTGCTTCTTTTTGGAGAAAGCTATGGACACGACTCAGATCCATTTGCATTCTGGCATTCAACGCAAATTAAACATCCAGGTCTTAATGTGGCGCTCTATTCAAATAAAAAAGTAGACAGCATTCTTGAAATGGCGCGACAAGAAAAAAATCGCGATGAAGTCGCAAAAAAATATCACGAACTTCAAACGATTATCGCGAAAGATCGTCCAGCAATCTTTCTCTACACCCCAAATTATTTTTTTGTCATGAGAAATCTAATTCGTGGCGTACAAACAAATTTGGTCGTTAAACCCTCTGATCGTTTTAATTCTGTCGCCGAGTGGTTTGTGCATACGGATTGGCAACTTAAACAAGATAAATAAGGCGCATTAAGGATTGGGGAGTGATAGGAAATGGACAGTTCCCCGTCCCGCGTTCATGGGCGAGTGGCGAAACGGCAGACGCACTGGCTTCAGGAGCCAGCGGGTGAAAACCCATGGAGGTTCAACTCCTCTCTCGCCCACACCAACTAATATATAAATTAAATAATATTATGATGATTCAAAAAAAATTGGAGCGTTCGCGCTCCCATAGAGCTCCTGCGCGGCATATTCGCGTGTTGAACCAGCGCATGGACTCTATTAAAAAAACGCCGGTAAAAATACCGGAAAGAAACACGCTTCGCATTATTCCAATCGGAGGATTGGAAGAGGTCGGACGCAATATGACCGCTTTGGAATACAACGATCATATCCTTATTATTGACATGGGTCTTCAATTCCCCGAGGAGGATATGCCTGGAATTGATTATATTATTCCAAATATCAAATACTTTGAGGGCAAAGAAGATAGAATTGACGGCGTGATTATCACGCACGCACACTATGATCATATTGGCGGAATCCCGCATCTGATCCCACGGCTCAAAAATCCGCCTTTGTATGGAACGGATTTGACATGCGCGATTATTAAAAAACGCCAAGATGATTTTAAAAATTTCGGTCCAGCGCTTGATTTAAACATCATAAAAAACGACACAAAACTTCGTTTAGGAATTTGGAATGTAGAGTTTTTTGGCGTAAGCCATAATATTCCCGCATCTTTGGGGGTTATCGTCAGAACCCCTGAAGGAATTGTAGTTCACACAGGAGACTTCAAAATTGACGAGCGAAGCGATATTGCGGGGGTCACAGAACTTGATAAGCTCGCAGCAATTTCAAAAGAAGGCGTACTCCTTTTAATGTCAGACAGTACGAACGCGCGCGAAATCGGTCATCAGTACAGCGAAGTTGAAATCAAGACGGAACTTGAAGAAATCATAAAAAATTCTACAGGCCGTCTTATCATCGGGACATTCGCTTCTCTTCTCGGACGCTTAAATCAAATCATTCAAGTTGGGGCAAAATATGGCAAAAAAATCATTATTGAAGGACGAAGTATGAAGGCAAATATTGAAATTGCGCGAGAACTCGGATACATTACGATTCCTAAAAATACCGTCATTCCAGCAGAAGAAATGCACAAATATAAAAAGAGCGAAATTATGGTTTTAGGTACCGGAGCGCAGGGCGAAGAAAACGCCGTTCTCATGCGCATCGCAAACCGCGAACATCGGCTGATCAATGTTGAACGCGGGGATACATTTGTATTCTCTTCCTCGGTTATTCCCGGAAACGAGCGCACCGTTCAACGACTCACGGACAAGCTATACCGCGAAGGAGCCGATGTCATTAATTATCGCATGATGGATATTCACGCCGGAGGACACGCAAAACAAGAGGACCTGCGAAAAATGATTGAAACCATTAAACCAAAATTCTTTATGCCGATTGAAGGAAATCACTCTTTTCTTCAAATTCACGGCAAGGTCGCACAACGCGCAGGATACACGAACGCAAATATTCTTATTGCCGATAATGGACAAATTGTTTCCTGTAAAAACGGTATATGTGCGGTAACAAAAGAACGCGTTCCTTCCGAATATGTTTTCGTTGACGGATTAGGAGTGGGCGACAGCGGAGAAGTCGTTTTGCGCGATCGTCAAATGATGTCTGAACACGGCATGTTCGTAATCATTGCCCTTGTTGACGGTAAGACAGGAAAAGTAAAAGGAAGCCCCGACATTATTTCCCGCGGATTCGTGTATCTTCGCGAATCAAAAGAACTTCTCCATGTGACGCGCCAAAAAATTCGTGAAATTATAGAGCACAGCGCCTCAACCGAAGGCACGATTAATTGGTCGTATGTTCGGGATGTTGTTCGGGAATGAGATTTTGTGATACGTTTTAAGTATTCACTT
>JBBTQR010000010.1:0-14982 GCA_038065595.1 Patescibacteria group bacterium
TCTGCATCGGATGCACCTTTCACAGAAAGTTTTTTCTCAATTCCGTCATAGATAGAAGAGAAAAATTTCCCCTTCATTTCTTGAACGGTAAATCCAATTCCCGCAATGCCTTCAAGCCACGATTTTTTATTTTCAGGCGAGAGCGTTTGAAATTCTTTTATCGTTTCTTGAATTATTTTTTGTTCCGGGGTTTTAGTGGCGGTTTCGGACGGTTTTTGTCTTTCTGATGTTTCTTTTGTTTTTTCTGTATCATTGAATTCTGTGGTTTCTGAATTCGGTGTAGCGGAAGATTTTGGAATGTTTTGTCGGACACCCTCCATTGCCTCGTCTTCTTCGCGGATAACCTCAGCCTGTTGTTCTAAGTCATAGGATTCGCTCGGTGTTTTTTTTATCATAAATTGCGCGAGCCGTTCTTGTTGTTCCTGTGATGGCTCCATCGCTTTTATTTTTTCAGCAACAATTTCGCGCGCGCTTTTAAGCGGTTTTTCAATAATTCCATCAAGTCCAATTTTTTGTGTTTGTGGATTTGATTTATTAGGCATATTTTCCATAAGATATAGAGTTGTCTATTTTTTCTATTATATCGCGTAGGCGGTTTTTTGTCTAAAAAAACCGCCCTCTATGGGGCGGAAACTGATTATTTTTCAAGCTTTCGTATCGCTCTAATTTTTTGCAGATATATGTGCGTTTCGTATGTAAGGCCTTTTTTTAAAAATCGCTTACCTTTTCGCACCGCTTTTTGCATATCCCAGTTTTCACCGTATGTTTTGATAACGGCGTTTAAGCGATTAACCCCGCCGTTATAGGAAACTGCGATGCAATCTTCTAGAAGTTCTTGTGAGCTTTCACAAAGTTCGCGCGCGTGTGGAGTGAACTGCGAGAGATCACGATCAAAAAGGAGAATCATCGCTTCAACGGCGCTGGTATGATCGCGCATAACGGCAAAAAAGTTTTTTGAAAGTTTCGCCTCGGGATATTCTTTTTGAACGAGATGAAAGGTTGATCCGATAAATTGCGCAAAACAGCAGGCGCGGGATTTAGAAACGCTGAAAATATATGCTCGCTCTGTGTTCGCGCCCAAAACCGTAAAAAATTTTTCAACAAGAGGCGTGATTGCTGAACGGCGTTTTATAGCATTTTCGTTTTTTTGCTCGGTTTTTTCTTCCTCTTCTGTCATTGCTGAAATAAACTCATCATGATCCATGTGTTCGTTTATGATAATGGCACTGATGAAATCTGGAGAAAATTTCCAATGAACAAATTCTCCCGGATACGCCTGCGAAGGTACGCGTTTTTCTCGCAATGATTCTATGGCGTTTTGAATTTTTTGTGGAAGATATTTTTTCCCCTCAGCAATTATTGCAGGGTCATGAATTTGAGGAGAGTACGGGGTATAGACATGCGATATGTCCCACGAATATCTCCCTTTTTTTTCATGGAAATGCGCTAATGCGAGCATTGGCATTACACGGTTTTCGCACAGAACAAACAAATTTTTTCCATGACCGTTGCCGTCTATTTTTGTCACAAAACATTCAGGTGTGTATGAGCGATAAAAGGGCGCTATGTGCGTGTTTATTTTTTTTGGCTCATATTCCGGCTCTTGAATATAGATTGAACGCAACTCTCCTGATTCACGGTTTAGAATCACGAGAAGCGTTTTTTCAAGCAAACGAAGTTTGAGAATCGTGAGTTTTTCTACCACACTCTTTAATTCGGTGATCCGCTCTTTGTATTTTTGCGACAATTTTTGTTTTTTTTGAAGCGCGACGAGCTCGCTTTGCGCATCATGGAGCATTTCAAGGGTGTTTTGAAATGATTGTTCCGCGGTAAGCGCGATTGTTTGCGCTTCGCGAATTTTTTCAATAAGAGGGGTTCTGTCTGGAATTTCGCTAATTTCTTCAAACGCTCCCCGAGCTTTACCGGGTTGAATCTGACAAAATGCTGTAAACAAAAACAATACAACAATCAGAAACCATTTGTTGTTCATACGGGTACCCCCGTTTTTTAAAAGGACGGATTATTGATATACTGCTACTATAAAATACAGAGTACAAATAGAGTACAGGGAAATTCAATAATTTTCAAATTTAGAGCTATCAAACATTTTACGCATCGCGTATCAAAATTTTTGCTTGGAGTAATCGCGGGAGCCGTCATTTTTGGCGTGGTTTTGTTTGATTATATTAGAAAGCCAATGATTAGTGCTGTGGATTTACAAGTGAAAACCAAAGAACAAAAGATGAAGATCGCAAAGACCACAGAGGAACGGATCGTTGAAGCACGGCAAAAATCAGAAAATAGAAAAGGCGTATATATGTCGTATGAAGTCGCGGTTGATCGCGGAGCTGCTGCCACTCGTATTCGCGAGAATATTTTTAAACTTTTTGATGAGACAGAATTAAATGCTGTTGTGATTGATGTAAAAGAAGCAAAGGGGACGACGGTTTCTGACGGTCTTCGCGATACGGTGCGGATACTTCATGAAAAAAATGTATGGGTTATCGCGCGGATGACAATGATGCGCGATAATTCTCAGATAAAAACACATCCGGAGTTTTATATTCGGCGCGCAGACGGTAATTTTTGGCGTGATAATCACAGAAACGCGTGGCTTGATCCAGCGCATCGCAACGCATGGAAATATAATGCCGAAGAAGTAAAAAAAGCCATTGATATTGGTTTTGACGAAATTCAGTATGACTATGTTCGTTTTCCTTCAGATGGAAACATGAAAAACATTTCATATCCCGCATATAATTCAAAAATTCCAAAATATGAAATTATTAAAAATTTTCTTGTGTATATGAATCGCGAATTAAAATCCCACAAACCCGAAATTATTCTCTCCGCAGATCTTTTTGGATATGTCGCCGTACAGATTAACGATTTTTCTATCGGTCAACGGCTTATTGATATCGGTGATTCTGTTGATTATCTTTCTTTAATGGTGTATCCGTCCCACTACTATTCTGGTTTTTTTGTTCCGCAGGATGTAATGAGGGGGCTTCCGTCAGTTTTTATTCCATACAAAGACCCGGATTCAAAAAAAACGGTTTCAAGTCAGCCGTATGAAGTTGTGTATCGTTCAATGCTTATGGCGGGAGATGTTCTGTCGGGAAGGGCAACGACGACAAAAACAGGAAGTTTTGTAGTTGCAACTTCAACAATTGCCACAACGCCTATTTCTCGGGCAAAGATGCGTCCGTGGTTGCAGGATTTTGATCTTGGAGTTGATAAAGCGCGCGGAATTTACTATGATGCGACGAAAGTTCGCGCTCAAATAAAAGCTTCTGAAGACGCGGGAACATCGGGGTGGCTCCTATGGGATCCTTCCAATGTATATACGAAAGAAGCACTTCACGCTGAATAATAATTTTCTTGCGTACCAAATGTTCGTTACAAAAATTAGTATGCAAGAGAGTTGTTAACAAAGAATGATTATTTGCCCCCTTAGTTCAGTGGCAGAACAGTGGTATCGTAAACCACATACGTCAGTTCGATTCTGGCAGGGGGCTCAAAAAAATACTTTTTGAGCTTTTCATATAGCAAGAGAGGTGGTATAGTAAAACTAATGAGCGAATTACAAAAAAGTTTAGAATCTCTTGAGGTACGGGCCCGTGCATTAGCGGGCCGTCTTTGACATTCGCGGTTTAAAAGAAAAGCTCGTTCCTCTTGAGAAAGAGACAGAAAACCCAGACTTTTGGAGCGATCAGGTTCGTGCGAAAAACATAGCGCAAAAAGTAGCCGATTTGAAAAAAGAAATCTTCGTTGTGGAGAATTTTTGCGATGAGATCAGCAGTCTTCGCGAACTGTGTCAGGTTACTGAAAGCGAGGAGCTTATCGGTGCGGATATTGAAAGACGAAAAAACGAACTTGAAAAAGAATTTAGACAGTTTGAAATTACAAAGCTTTTTACCGGTCCATACGATAAAGGAAACGCCGTATTATACATCTATGCTGGCGCTGGTGGAAAAGACAGCGAGGATTGGGTCGCAATTTTGCGGAGAATGTATGAGCGATACGCGGAACAGAGGGGCTGGTCGGTTGAGACGATTCACGAAAATTGGGGCGAGTTTAAGGGACCGGCGGGACAGGGACTGAAAAATATCACGCTTCTTTTCAAGGGTAAGCCCTATATTTACGGGTATTTAAAAAAAGAAACAGGCGTGCATCGTCTTGTGCGGGTATCGCCATTTTCCGCAAAAAATTTAAGACATACATCGTTTGCAATGGTAGAGGCAATGCCAGAATTCGTTGCTCCAGAAGAAGTTGAAATCAAGCCAGATGATATAGAAATTAATTTTTTCCGTTCGTCCGGTCCTGGAGGGCAGAATGTAAATAAACGGGAAACGGCGGTTCGCATTACACATATACCAACGGGCATTCAGATTGCCGCGCAAACAGAGCGAACGCAAGAACGAAATCGTGATATCGCGCTTGGCTTGCTTCGCGTAAAATTATACCAGAGAAAAATAGATGCTCAAAAAGACGAGCGAAAAGAAGTCCGCGGAGAAACAGTTTCAGCGGAATGGGGACATCAAATCCGCTCATATGTACTTCATCCATATCGGCTCGTGAAAGACCATCGCACGGACATTGAGACACCTCGTGTTGACGATGTATTGAACGGAGCGCTTGATGAATTTATTGAAGCCGAAATCGCTTTACAGACATCTTAATTTTAAAAAACGATATAATAACAATGGCCGAAGAAAAATCAATAATATTTTTTGACGGGGTTTTTAAGATATACACCGAATCGTCTGCGGCGTTAAAAAATTTGACGCTTCGTGTTCGTCCGCAGGAATTTATATGCCTTGTGGGTCAGTCTGGCGCGGGAAAATCTACGATGCTGAAGCTTTTGTTGGCAGAAGAAAGGCCAACATCCGGACGGGTATATTTTGACGGACACGATGTCGCGGGACTTGATAATGGAAGCTTAATTAATGTTCGCAGGCGGATCGGCGCTGTTTTTCAGGATTTTCGGCTTTTAACAGGGAAAACCGCGTTTGAAAATGTCGCATTCGTTATGGAAGCATGCGGAAAATCTGATGACGAAATTAATGCCGATGTGCCCCAGGTGCTCAATCTTGTCGGATTATCAGAAAAAACAAATCATTTTGCAAACGAATTGTCTGGTGGGGAGAAGCAAAGAGTTGCCATTGCTCGCGCGCTCGTAAATCGTCCCGATGTTATTATCGCTGACGAGCCGACAGGGAACCTTGATCCGATTAATAGCAGGGAAATCGTTGGACTTTTGGAGAAGATTAATCAGCTCGGCACAACAGTCCTTCTCGCTACGCATAACAAAGAGATTGTTGATACGCTTGGAATGCGCGTGATAACAATGGATAAAGGCGAAGTTGTCCGCGATGAACAGCGGGGCAAATATATGTTATAATATAGGACTTACGCATTTGACGCATTTCTTCGTTGCTTCGCTCATTTGCTTCCGCGCAGTATTACACATACAGCTTGGTCGCAAGCCTCGCTTGTGCCTCGAACTGCATCAAATGCGTAAGTCCTATAATAGTTGGGCGAGTTTTAAAAAAATAGCATGACAAATAAAATTGATATGGAAAGAATTTTTAGGTCGGGGTTTGATTCTTTTCAGCGGAATCCCTGGCTTACGACCGCAAGCGTTGTTATGATGACGCTCGTTTTGGTGCTCGTTGGGGGGCTTGCGTTTATTCATGTTACCACAGAAGCAATGCTCGCGAGCTTTTCTGAAAAAATTGATATCAGCGTGTATATTAAATCCGATACCGCCGAAACGACGGTTTTGAGAGTTCGCGAAGAATTGACTAAATTATCCGAAGTCAAAGCGGTTGAGTATGTTTCGCAGAATGAAGCGTTGGCGCGATTCAAAGATACGCATAAGGATAACGCACTTATTTTAAATTCACTTGCAGAACTTGAGAAGAACCCTTTGCAGGCAACGCTCAATATCAAAGCGCGAGAAACGGGGCAATTTGAAAAAATTTCAGAATACTTAAGTTCAAAAAACCATCCGTTTATTGATAAAATAAATTTTTATGAAAATCGGCTCATTATAGAGCGCTTGTCGGCAATTGCCGGAGGCGTTCGTTCAATTGGTATTGCGGTTATCCTTCTCTTTGCCTTAATTGCAATTATCATTGCTTTCAATACGATTCGTCTTGCAATTTATTCAAAACGGGAGGAAATTCAGATTATGAAGCTTGTCGGCGCGTCGCATTGGTACATCAGGGGGCCATTTGTGGTTGAGGGGGTTCTTCAAGGCGTAATCTCAACCCTCATCGCTTTGGCGTTTCTTTTTCCGATTGCGTGGGTTGTCAGTCCAAAGCTTTCACTTTTTATTTCTGGATTTGATCTTATGCAGTATTTTCGCGACAACATTTTTATTTTTTCTGCAATGCTCTTGGTCGCAGGCACGATGCTTGGCGTTTCGTCCAGTATGATTGCGATGCGACGATATTTAAAAGAAGTATAAATATAAAACTTTTAGCTTTATGGCGGATCAATTTTTTCTCGGAAGCGAATTCGCTTTTTGCGAAAAGCATTTGCGAGAAAAAGCGTATCCGCTATATGCTATAGAGTTAAAAAAATGAAACATTATTTATGTACGGGTGGGTGTGGAGGGGTGTCGGACAGCGCGGGCGTTTGCCAAGACAAAAATTGTTCACTGTACGGCAAAGAAATGCAATCATGCGATTGTGAAAATTCCAATGCGCACAGGACAAGCAAATCGTTATTGTGGTGCATGTGCGCTGAAAAATGGAGAGATATCGCTCCTTTAGCGCTTCGCGTTGTAACGGGAGTTCTTTTTATGGCGCACGGATATCAAAAATTAACCGAAATTACGATTACAAAGTTTGGCGGATTTTTGGGATCAGTAGGAATTCCATTTCCTTTGTTTTTTGCTCCCGTGGTAACATATGTTGAGCTTATTGGCGGTATTATGCTTATTTTTGGTTTTATGACGCACTGGGTTTCAAAACTTCTTGCGCTTATTATGCTTGTTGCCGTCGTTATGGTCCATCTTGATAAAGGTGTTTTTGTAGCAAAAGGCGGATATGAATTGGCACTTCTCTTATTTGTAGCGGTTTTCTCGCTTATGATAACCGGAGCTGGAAAGTGGTCAGTTGATTATCTGTTAGCCAAAAAGAAAAATTAGAGCTTTTCTTAAAAAAACAAAACCCGTCTGCGATAAGCAGACGGATTTTGTTTTTTTAAGGATTGTGCTATGTTTTGTTCGTTCTTTTAAAGTATCTATCGGAGGATATATGGCAAATATCGTCTCATTTGTGATTCCGAGTGAATACATTGATCGGTATAATCATGTCCATTACAAGAGCTATTTAACTATTTTTAAAAATGCCTTTATGGCATTTTTAACAAAACGCGGAATTACCTTGATGAGCCCTGAAGAGCGTAATATGTTTTTTGTTACTCGTAGAATAGAAGTTGATTATGTTCACGAGCTTTTAGTGGATGATCAAATAAAAATTTTTACCAAGATTGATCATATTGGAAGAACGAGCGTTGTTTTTCTTCAGTCCATCGTGTGTGAAAAAATTGGAACCACCACAACCTGTAAATCAGTATTTGTGCTTTTGGATAGCACAACGCGTTTAAAAATGGACATTCCTGAAGAACTTTGCATAAAACTTTTGTCAGAGTATCTTGCATGATGGGCGTTTGAATAAAGTTCCCCGTCGGATTTTAGACGGGGATTTTAATTTAGTAATTTACAATGATCGCGTTTGAAGATTCCTTTTGGAAAACTTTATTTTTTTGATATAATACAAAAATATGAAAAGTGCATACGATACCCCATTCTGGTCAAGTAATTTTTATGATCATCGCGCTCGGTGGAATCACTACTTTAACCAGATTCGTGCGGTTGCTGACGAAATTAAAAAAAACGGAGGAAATCTTTCTGCGTTTTCTGTGCTTGAGGTTGGTCCGTCGCACGGGCTTGTTACCGGATATTTGCGTAAATTTGGTGTTACCATAACAACGCTTGATTTTAAACCAGAATACGCCCCCGATGTCGTTGGAGATGTTCGCGCGATGCCGTTTCCTGACAATTCGTTTGATATGAGTATTGCTTGTGAGGTGCTGGAGCATATGCCGTTCGCAGATTCTCAGAAAGCGTTTGAAGAGCTGTATCGCGTTACAAAACACACGGTGCTGATTTCGGTTCCTGATGCACGACATACGCTTTTTAGTTTACGGTTTAAAATACCACTTTTGAAAGAAATAAAAATATTTCTTCGCGCGCCAACTTTTAAAAAGCAGATTATAACAAATCCACGCGGACACAACTGGGAGATTGGAAAATTAGGCTATCCAGTATCAAAAATTCGCACAGCACTAATTCAAGCTGGATTTCGCATTATTAAAAACGGCGCGCCTCACGACACGCCACACAATCATTATTTTCTTTTAGAAAAAGCCTAGTAATTCCGCGTTTTTTAAGCTAAGAAGAAACTACTATGCGCGAAGGCAATGCAAAAGGTTCACAACTTATTATCTATCCAGATGGCACACTCTATCATATTGATTTGAAGCGCGCTGATTCTGTCCCTGCGAATATTTTTTTCGTAGGTGCAAAAGAGCGCGTTGACGCAATTGCGCATCATTTTGATTCGGTTCGTTTTAGACATCAAAACAAAGTCCGTCCGGAATTTTATGCTATTGCGGGAATGTATAAAGGCGTTCCAATGACTGCGTTTTCTTGCGGTATTGGTGTGGATAATATTGAAATTGTTCTCACAGAGTTTCACGCGCTTTTTGAATATGATCATACCGCAGATAGATGGAGCGATGTTCCAAAAAAGGTAAACATTATCCGTGTCGGAACAGCGGGTACTTCGCTCAAAGAATTGCCGATAGGCGCGATTGCGATATCAAAATATTCTTTAGGACTTGATAATCTTTGCGTATATTATGCAAAGCCTATTCAGCGCGACGCAACAGCTGAAAAAATTGAACAGGCATTTTTAAAAACATCAATTGGCGCTATAAATCCGCTTTCATACTGTTCTACGGCGACGGCCATCGTTGCGGAAACGCTTGAGAAGAAAGCGCAAGAATGTGGAGAAAAATTTCCAATGATTGTGTCCGGCATCACCACGGCCTCTCCTGGATTTTTTGCTCCAGAAGGGCGTTCAATCGGAAGGATTAAAACTGCGCTATCCTTTGACGCGTTTATATCTGACATTGCGGGATTTAACGAGTGTGGTTTTAAAATAGTAAATCACGAAATGGAAACAAGCGGGCTTTTCAGAATTGGAAACGAACTTTTAGGATATAATGTTGGTGCAATCTGCCTTATTTTGGATAATCTTGCCTCTGATGAGATGATTGAAAAAAAACGCGCCGATGAGCGCATGGAAAAGTGTATTTATATAGCGCTTGAGAGTATGGTTGAGCTTGCGAACGAAGAAGCGAGCAAATGAACAGGATGGTGGGGATGGTTAATTTAATCGGAACTAATTTTGTTTTTACGAAGTAGTCCCCACAGCGCGATGAGGGCAAATACTACATTAAGAACGACGGTGGGCAACGCGTTTTGAACAAGGACATTAATGGTAATACCAAACGCGCCTAAAAAATTTATCGCGTGATATAAGCGTGATTTTCCGTCAACTCTGCCGGAAGAAATGAGGTAGTACCCAAGCAAGATGAGAATCATTCCAATCCAGCCGGCATAACTTGAAATGCTTTGAAAAAAAGCTGGCATTTTTTAATTTAGATCTACTGCTTAATTATTTTTCTACTGTATATCGCCCATTATGCGCACTCTACTATATTATATGTGACGATTGTTGCCTACAGTAGAGTGTAAAATCTATTATAATCCAATTGATTTTTGATGCAATTGATGGTAAAAATATAAGCATTGTCAAGCCTGTTTAGCTTGTTTTGTTTGAACGGGGTTTGCTAAGAAATTTTATCTAAAATTGCGGGATCGTCTAATGGTAGGACAGCGCCCTCTGAAGGCGTTTATCTTGGTTCGAATCCAGGTCCCGCAGCCAACATATGCTAAGTCAGGTGACTGAGATGCATCAAAATTTATGAGAACAAAAAATACCCCAGTAATTGAAAAAAAGATAACTAATTTATACAAAGAGTTTTTTAATGTAGTTGGTGTAAATCATAAAACAGGAGAACTCAAATCTAATAAAAAGTTAAAATTTGCAACTTATCCGTATATTGGTTCGGAATATGGTAAAAGAACAAAAGTCCTTTTTATTGGATTAGATATTGGGAAGGATGAAAAAAGAGGAGCCATTTTGGGGTTTATGGAAAAAAGAGAAGTTGTTGAGGGGTTAGACAGCAATCGTAAAAAGATGAATCCTCATATTGCTGGAACATATGTTTCGACGATATATTTTTTTAAAAAAAATTGGGGGATGATTAGAAATACAAGAAGTTATAAGGGCGGGATAATGAAATTCAGGGAAAAATGTGAAGATAACCTGCTTTCTTATATTTCTTTTACAAATCTACATAAATTTGTGACAAAAGACAGGAGATATCGTTCTGGGGGGAAAGATAGAGAATATATTTGGCAGGAACGTGAGTTGAAATTATTAATGGATGAGATCAAAATTTTTAAACCCAATATTCTCTTGTTTCAGAGTAAGAAATTCGGGGAGTCTAAGTATGTAGAGCTAATTAAAAAATTGAGAAAGCAATATAAAGATATGAAAATATATATTGCACCCCACCCATCATATCGTGGCGTTCGTGCTCCGCAAAAATATAGGAATGAATGGAAGGCAATCTAGAGAATCAAAATGAAGTTTATAAATAAATTTAAAGTAAATGAAACGCTATTAGCGGGAATTATAGTTTTCTCTCTTTTGGTTACAGTTATATATTTTGGGAATTTATCAGGTACGGAAACAAACAATGAAGTAACTGATGTAAACTCCGATTTATGGATCCCAGCATCTAAATATATTCCAGTTGATGCAATTTATGCTGCAGAAAGAGTATTCCGTGATGGCGCTGTTCTTGGCATTACAACCGTATTGTCGGGGAAAAGACTTGAAACTGGGATTGTCCAGTATCCAATACTGACGTGGGAAACATATAAAATAGTTGAAAACAAAGGAAGAGTAAATATTAATATTGAGTACCCCCATTTTTTGGGTAATAAAAATAGAGATAAAGTAGCTAAATTAAATCAATATATAGAAACCATAATTCAAACTACTATAGAAAAGGATCGTAAAACTCTTGAGAGTATGGTTAGAGACGACCCAGACAGCTTTGAGTCCGTCATTGCTTTGTCGGCGGGGTATCGTCTTATTGGGGTAACAAATGGAATTGTTAGTTTAGAAATGGTTATAACCGATTTTACAGGCGGTGGACTTGGCAATCACGATGAGCCGGTTACGATAAACTGGGACATAAAATCAAACAAACTGCTGACCGCAGATCAAGTTTTTTGTTCAAAAAATTACACGGAATTACTCTTACCATTGGTCCGGAAGCAATTATTTAGGAGATTATATCCTGATGATATTTTGGTTGGTGATTGGGCTACTCCTGAAAGATATGGCTGGGAATATTTTTTATTAAAGAAAGATGGGATTATCGCTGTCTTCCCTCCATACGAAGTCAGTTCTGGGGCAAGTGGAATTGTGCGAGTGTTTATCCCTAACCCATCAGCCCAGAATTTTCTATGTCTTCCATAATACGTTTATTGAGACCAGACTGAGATGCCTCAATTTGCTACACTGAAAGTACCCAAAGAACCCTTACAAGGTCTCAAGGTGTGAGGTTCACAACCGAGTCAGTCAGCACCAAGCGAAGTGCAGGTGATGCGAGACAGCGAGCAAACTGCTTTGCTCGCGTCTGGGTGAGAAGGGTTTTGTATTATGCGAAGCATTGCAAAACCCAGGATTTTGCTGAGGAGGCAAAATGAATCCATGTCCCACAGTACCGTAGAAAAGGCGAGTATTTTGGGTTACATCGTAGAAAGCGAGGAACGATAGTTTCCTTCTTTCCGTTGGGATTGTGTGGCATTAACCCTATTTGACGATGAGGTTAATGTTTGTTAACCTCATAAGTATAAACAGTTAATAACCGTATACTATGGAAAATAAAGCGAAAAAAGCTGTATACACATCTATTACGGAGCTTGCGAAAATGCTCGGCATAAGTCGCGTGGCAGTTTTTAAGCGTATTAAAAAAGGGCAAATCCCAGCCGAGAGGATTGGGCGTTCTTATGCTATTTCTATGGAGTATGTAACTGACCTTATACATAATGGTCATTCTAAAATTTTGACCGAGGATAAGAAAGCAGAAATAAAACGAGCGGTTGAAAAAGTTGTTAAGGAATATGGAGAAACCTTGCGTCTTCTCGGTAAAGAATAAACATGATTATACAACGAATAGCCGTCAAAGATGTTGAATATGTCGCGCATAGACTAGCCAGAGAAATCATGCGGTGGTCTGAACCAATTCCAGATTTTAGCACGCGCTATGCAAACGCCCTTGAGCGTTCAATCGTTGCACCGTTTCAGACATTTGGCGGAAAACAATTATATCCCGGGTTAATAAAAAAATCTTCAATCCTTTTCTACTTAATGATTAAAAACCATCCTTTTCAGAATGGTAATAAACGCATTGCCATGACAACGCTGTTTTATTTTTTATTTTTGAGCAAGAAGTGGCTTAAAGTTGATAATCAGGAGCTTTATAATTTCGCAAAATGGGTAGCCGAAAGTAATCCTAAATTGAAAGATGATACCGTAAGCGCTATAGAAACTTTTTTATCTGCATACATGGTGGATCGTAAATCATAAGTAAATTATAAGAGATAAACAAATCAGAAACGCGAGCGTATGCAGGCGATGCGGGACAGCGAGCAAAAACAAAAACTTCGTATTTTTAACTTTAGAAAAAATCGCTGGAGCGCTTGGAATTTCCAGTAGCGAACTTTTGAAATAATTTTATGATAAAGACATCCTCAAATAAAACTTTGAAGTCAGCAAACAAAGCCAAGAACGATGAATTTTATACTCAACTTATTGATATTGAAAAAGAGTTAAAACACTACAAAGCGCAGTTTAAAAATAAAACTGTTTATTGTAACTGTGATGATCCTTTTGAAAGTAATTTTTTCAAATACTTTGCCTCAAATTTTAATGCCTTAAAATTAAAAAGACTTATTGCTACAAGTTACAAGCCATCACCGATTGCCAATACTCAATTAGGATTATTTGGAGATGATAAAACTTTAGAACGAATAAAGGGACGCCCCAAGACAAATGCTAATAAATTAATTATCAACGAAGTCAACGATCTTGATGGCGATGGTGCTTTTGATTTACGAGATATTGCCGAACAGCTCAAAGCAAATAAAAATAATGAGTGGTCGCCAATGAAAGATGATGGAGATTTTAGAAGCCCGGAAAGTATTGAATTATTAAAACAAGCAGACATTGTTGTAACAAATCCACCCTTCTCTATTTTCCGAGAATATATTTCCCAATTGGTTGAATATGATAAGAAGTTTTTAATTATCGGGAATATAAATGCAATTACCTACAAAGAGGTTTTCCCTTTAATTAAAGAAAACAAACTTTGGTTAGGTTATAACTGTGCTAGGTGGTTTTTTACTCCAGACGGTAATTTATTTGAAGCAGCAAGATCATATTAATCCGTGGCATGACGGAGGAAGAACTGTTGTTGAAAATTGTCAGATGTTGTGTAAGGAGGATAATAGGACTAAGTCTGGGAAGTAATTAATGGAATTTATATGATTTTGAAAAATTACGAAATAGTATTGTTTTCCGGGGATTTTATAGAATTTATAACACCCATATTAACAGTGTTGGCTGTTTTTTTGACATACTATTTAGCTAAAAAAGAATTCAAATTTAAAAATTATTATGAAAGGAAAGTTGAAGTTTTGTGTGAATTATACGGAATGCTAGAAGAACTTAAATTCTTGATAAGAAAAACTGTCTTTCATTCAGATGAAAATATTATGCCCGACAATTTAAAACAGACCAACGAAGTTTATCAAAAGTTTAATTTATATAAAAGAAAAAAATCTATTTTTATTGATAATGATTTATTTGATGATATTAAAAAATTTGAAGACGAATGGTTAATTATATATGCAAAAATAATGGGTGCATATAGGGAAAAGAAATCAACTGGAAATCAGGGCTGGGGAAATCAATATCATGAGGCTGTGAATAAAATTATTTCTGAAGATTTAGAAAAAATATTGGCTAAAATTAATTTAGTTGTAAAGAAAAATCTAAATTAAAATAATTTTATGGAAGAAATGAACCCTATTGAAAAAAAGGAAGCGGAGCTAGTAGTTTCTGATTTAGAAACTCTTTTTGCTCGACTTGCTCAACTCAAGGCAGAAAAAGGTACGCTTTGGTTTGGTATTAGTGGAAGTTGGAGAAAAACAAATGAAACAGTCGAGCAAGGAGTACGCGAAGCTGTCCGCAAAATAATCGAGCGTGGAGACGGAATAGTTTCTGGTGGTGCGCTTAATGTAGATTATTTTGCGACTGACGAAGCACTAAAACTTAATCCTACTGCGGACAGAATAAAAATATTCCTTCCCGTTGTCTTGGATTTGTATGTGGCTCACTATCGGAAAAGAGCGACAGAGGGCGTCATAACTTCTGAACAAGCAGAAGCCCTTGTCGCTCAATTAGAAAATTTGAGAGCCGCAAATCCCGACGCCCTCATTGGTAATCCACAAAATACTATCGTAGACACAAAAACTTATTTTGAACGAAATACAGATGTTGTAAATGCTTCAGATGCTCTTGTTGGATTTCAAGTGAACGAGAGCGAGGGCGTAGGAGATACCGCCAAAAAAGCGATTGAGCAAGGCAAGCCAGTTTGTTTAGAAAAGTTTTTGATTGAGTAGGCATTCATATTTTTTTCTGTTTTCTGTCCGCCCCGAATTCCCCCAAAACAAAAAGAGGAGCAAATGGAAAATTC
>JBBTQR010000011.1:0-34544 GCA_038065595.1 Patescibacteria group bacterium
AAAGGGATAAAAACCTTGCGCACCCGAAGTTGTTTGAGCAATACGCTGGTTGGTTTTTGTGACATAAAGAGATATGATCGCGCCTTCGTCCGGTCCACCTTCGAATTCTAGGGATATTGATCCCTGAATCACGCCGGTGACTACCTGAGGAGCGCAATTCAATACCAAAGGATGGCAGATGGCATTCAACGCGTTAAGACGTGGACCGATTGGTTTGTCTGTCTGAATGGAATCGCCCGTTGAGATAAGAACTTGTTTAATTTGAGATGGGGTGAGATGCGGCCTGACGGCTTTAATAAGACCAGCAACTCCAGTAATCATTGGAGCGGAGGCGGAGGTACCAGAGAAAAATTGGTCATAATCTCTTTGAACTTGTGGCACATCTGGCGGGAAGTTGCCCCTTCCTCTTGGAGCGGGGGCGTAAATACCCATGCCAACGGGAGCAGAGATGCCAACAAACGGACCATAGTTTGAAAAACCAGCCCTTTTATCGTCCATGTTTGTCGCTCCAACCGTAATAACATTATTAAGAAAACTCAAAGCGCCCGGCAGTGAATGAACTGCTTCAATGGCATTGTTTCCCGCGCTAACTACAAATAATGTAGAGGTTGCCTGTTGAAGTTGCCTTTGATAAGCCATCGAATCGTCAAGAAATTCTTGGTCTGTCTTATAGCATCTCTGCATTAAAATATTGCGAGTAAAAAACGATAGTTCAGAACATTTTGTCAAACCAAAACTCATATTGATAACCTGTGAATTCTTTTCCAAGGCTGCCTCTACGGCACCAGCAATCTGTATTAAAGTAGAGGTAGCGGTATTTTTGGGTCCGCCAATCGGTTTGAATTCTAAAGTATATTGATTTTCAGAAAGAACGCCGGAAAGTATCCCGTTCATCTGCGGACTATCGGACGGCAAAGCAGCAGTTCGAGAACGGTTATTGGCGCCGATTATTCCTGTAACTTGAGTGCCGTGTCCGCCGGTACGAATACCAAAAAATGTACGCTCAGTAAAATCAACCAAAAGCGAGCGATTGACCGAACTGAGATTCACTTCGGGAAAATTAAACTCTTGATGAATAGCCTCTACTCCAAAATCAACAACTCCGACAATAACGGGTGACAACGGAGGTGTAGCGTTTGCCACCGCATCCCACGCCTGTTGGATTTTGATAATATCGTACGCTTTAGCAAGAGAGCTGTTTTGATTCCTAAGATTTTCTAGATCATATTTTATCTGCGATGCCGCTTGTGCTTCGTATCCAAAAGTCCTTAGTAAGTATGGCATCGCAGGCATAAAGGGCGTTGTCGCCAATATAAATCTGACAAATATTAGAAAAGCGCCTCCAGCCATTAAAACAAACAGCAATACAATAGCGATTAAAACTCTGCGTTTCCTAAAATTTCTTTTGAGATATACTACTCCGAATGTTAGGGCATAAACATATAATAAATTAAAGATACTGCCGACTACGCTAAGTCCAAAGACATCAAAAGGATACCCGCCAGTTATGAAAGGAATACCAAGGTTAGTGTTTGGGACGCCACCATAGCGAAATACACCCAAATCAATCGCCCAACTGAACGGGAACAACAAAAATATCACCGACAATGCGACATACCACCAAAAATGAACATTGCTGTAAAATAATTTATCTTTTATAATTTTAAGATGGTAAAGCTTGTCTCGTTTGATGTACAAATAATATACGGATAAAAACAATGCCGTCAAAAATAAAATTAAAAATTCAGAGGTTGTAAAAATAATTTTTACAACCGCGGGGGTCATTTCATCAATTTTTGAAAGAGTTTCAATCCCATCTAACGGAAAGACTAATTCCGGAACAACAAAATTCCTAAACACCCCATCAATTTGGGGATTTGTCCGCAAAGCGTTTATTAAATTTTCTAATTCTTGAATTGTGCTGGCAGAAACTTCGATCTGATAAAGATTGATTGAGGAAACGACTCCCACAACGCGGCCATTGATGCTTGCGACTATATCTTGAGCGTCTAAAATGGTTGCCTCGGGCATTAAAGAAACCAGTATTTCATTTATCGGATAAACACCACCATCCGGGTCAGTAATAATATCTTCCGGTTTCGCTATTTTAAATCCCGTTTGTTCTAAACTCAAAATTGAATCTTTTCCAATTTTAATCTTCCCCGCCACAATCCGCCCCCTTACTGTGCTTTCTTTTTCAATATAAACATTCGCCTTTGGCGCCAAGAGTTTGAAATTAAGGAATGAGTTTTTGCCGAATATAACGGGTCTGCCGATCTTGCCGTCTTTATATTCTTTCTCATCGTGGAGAAGATTGATTTCGTCATCATCGTCTTCTTGTTCGTCTTTTTCTTTCTTGGGCTTAATACCGAGATAGTTGATTTTAAGATCGTCGGGCTTTTGATTTAGACCTGGGAGAATTGAAACTTTGTCATATCCGCGCAATTTGAACTGAATGTTTATGGTGGTTGGAGCGTTAAAAATCAAAACAGCTCCGCCTTTCAATTCAAGTATACGGATATTGTAAATACCGCCCGTGAGAGTAAGGCGAGAGTTCTTTTCAAGAGTTATATTTCGGTAGTTTCCCGCTGGAAGAGTGTTTGTTGTACCCTCAAGCTTGAAGTCTTCTGTACCTATTTGAAATTCAGGAATCTCCGGAAGATTGGCTATTGGAAGTTGTATGCGGTTAGTTTGCGTTCCAAGTATTTGAGAGTCCTTATGGAGTTTAAGTTTATTAAATGACGCGTTTCCGTTGATTGATGTGTTTTTGTCTATGGTGATTGTATCCGCAAAGAGATTGCCGTTTACAATTATGTCTTTTTCAATGTCTATTTTTCCGTTTGAACCAACATCTCCGCTTGATACTTGAGTGTCTTGTTCGAGTTTGATTTCTTCTTGAGCAAAGAGGACGAACTGATCGGTAGAACCGAAAAGTGGCGTACCACTAAAGTTGAACGCCACAAACGCAATACCGCCAATAGCAAACGCAGAGATGATGTGGTGTTTTTTGCTGGGAGTCGTAAACATTATTGTTTTTTTGGATTAAGATAGCGGTTCACGCCAAAGCCCAAAAGTGCCGTCAAAAACAGCGACACGAAAAGATTTGTCCACCATCCGCCGAGTTGAAATGGCGGCGTTTTCTGAACGGCGTCTTCGCCGTGCGTGTGATCAGTATGCCCATCTCCAGCCGTTTCAATTACGCGCCTGGTGTTCATCGGCATTGATTCTGATTCGGTAGTGCTATCACCATGCGACATGGTCGACATAGCACCCATACTCGGCGATGATTCAATTTTCACGATTTCTTCAATGCTCAAAATCGGGCTTGATCCTTCATACGCGAAAACAGAAACCATTCCCGCGCTCGCGTGATGTATGTGATGGCAATGAAAAAGCCATACGCCGGGATTTTCCGCAGAAAAAATTATATCTGCCGTCTCCCCCGGAAGAACGGTCAATGTATTACGCGTTTCGCGATTTTCAGGCCGTATGGCGTTTCCATCGCGTGCGACAACGGAAAATTGATGTCCGTGAAGATGCATTGGATGAAACTCAGCCGTCCCAGCGTTAATCATTCTGATAAGAACTTTCTCTCCCTTTTTTACGGGAAGAATATCGGTAAACGGAAATGTTCTGCCGTTAATGGTAAATGTATTAAAGTTTGGAATAACACCCTGCTCGCCTGCGCCATGAACATGTGTGACGGCGGAATTGATGCCTCCATTAATGTCCCATTCGTCAAGAACGAATGTGTATTCTCTCTCGTACGAATATGCCGGTTTTTTCGGTTCAATAATAAACGCGCCGGACAATCCCATATCAAGCTGTTGCGCCGCCGTCATATGCGTACTGCCGTGCGTGTGATACATTTTCGTGCCCGCGGGCTTTGCCGTAAATTCATACACATATTCCTCTCCGGGAAGAATGGCCAACTGTGTTACGCCCGGCACGCCATCCGCCTCCCACTCAACATCAACCCCGTGCCAATGGACGCTCGTCCCGTTTCCAGACGGCAAACTATTTTTTACGATAACTCGTACTTTTTCTCCTTCGTTTACTCTGATTTCCGGACCTGGAATTTGTCCGTTATACCCCCACACATGAACCCATTTTCCTTCCGCGTATTCCCAACGGAACTCCTGCGCGTCAAGACGAAATTCTTTTGCGCCGTCTTTCATTACAAACGGAAGTGTCGCGATGCGGTCTTTTGGAGTGCGCAACGGCAAAGACAAAAGCGCGGAAACATCCGGCATCGCGCTATGCGCTTGTTCACTCATCGTTCCCGACGGTTCATTCGCGTGTCCGTTTGCGCCGTCATGACCATGTCCGCCGTTCATCTCTCCGTTCTCCGTCATCGCGTGCGAGGATTGCTGCTGCCACAAAAATCTCTGCGGTAAAAAATAAACGAAAACGACAACAAATAAAATCGTAAGAACGACAAAACTCAAAAAACGATTGCGCGTCAATTTTTCTTCGCATTTTTTCTCCTCGCCATCCGGCAAGGCGTTTGCAACGACTTTTCTTTTCCAGTAATACCACCACAGCGGAATTATCCACAGTATCACCAAAATCCAATTCCCCAACCACAACGGAAGTCCAAAAAGTCCGGGGCCGTCTTCAAGCCCGTGACCATGAGGCGCTTCTTTAAGATTAAATTGATCAATAACCGCACCCAAAAAATATTCCTCTTGAGTTATTTCTTCCAAAAGCGTGTGCTGTCCAGAATTGACCCACCAGTCATGCGTAAAAAGCCCGAGGACAAGAATAAACGCCGCAACAAAAACCATGCCCCAGCCGGTTGCTCGTTCAATTTTGTCTTTGCGTTTCACAAGCCACGAAAGCGCGTTCACGCCGAGAATCGCCAAGAATGCCAACAATAATAAGGGAAGAATTCTTCCAATCGCATGAACTAAAAAGAGCGTCCAACCATAAAACACATCACCGGACGCGGCGATGCGGGTTAAAATCATTGGGGTTGCCGGATGCGGACATCCAACGCCGATATTTCCCATAAAAAGACCGAGTAAAAGCGCTTTAAAAACATCGCCCTGCTTTTGAATAAACGCGGGAGCGGCGCCAGAGTATGTCGGCATATGAAAATTAAGAAGTCCAATCTCGCTCAACGCAAACAAAAAGGCAAAAATACCGGCGACAAAATAGAGCCAATTTTTAACAACTTCAAGCGGAGCCCCAAGAGTGCCGATTGCCACTTCGCCGATGAGCGCAGCGATAATTCCATACAAACTCAAAGTAAGCGCGACTCCGATACCAAACGCCAAAGCCATACCCACCCCTTTTGCAACACCCTTCCCCATTGAAAGCGGAACAATAACGAATGCCAAAGGAAGCGTGCATGGAAGCACGATCATTGTAAGCCCCGCGGCAAAACTAAAAAGATACCATCCCAGTCCTACTGGCGTATCGCCACTGCTCAAAAAGAAAAACCAAAAAATACCAAAAACCATCGCGGCAAAAAGCCCAATGATTGAATACACAAGAACCGTTCTTATGCTATTTGTGCCGTTTGATTGTTGTTCCATAATTTTTTAATTTCTTTAGAAAAACTTATTATGATAAGTGTAATTGCGGGTATGTACATAAGATTTAAACCGACATATTCATCGCCGAAAATATTTTTTCCGTTCATAAGTCCTGCGATTGAAACGCCGACAAGCCCCACACAATACAAAACTGAAAATATCTTAAGCCATCGCGCAGTTATTTCGTTTTGTCTTTCATTTTGAAAGTTGGCCGTCATCATAAAAATTGCCAAACCAGACGACATAATCGCAACATCTCGAAATGAAATCTGATCCGATCCATACAACACAAGAATCAACGCCATCTCAAACGCCATAAAAAGCCCCAAGATACCAACCCATTTTGATTTCAAAAACCATGCAAAAAAAAGCATTCCAATAACGAACTCAATCGCGCCCTGAAACTTGAGATATGAGTCAACTGCGATTCCGATATCCGCAAGCATTCTTGAAAACCATCCAGGAACATAAAAGTACCACTGCGCTGAATGAAAAAAGAGTCCCCATCCGCTGTACAGATAGATATAACCGACTCCCGCGCGAAGAATCCAATACGCAAGTCCGTCCATTTATGATAACTCTTTTAATCTAGTTAAAAAACTCGTCTCATCATATCCACCCGTTGAAAAAAGCTCGCCATTTATAATAATCCCCGGAGAAGAAAATATCTGAAATTTTTGGACGAGCTCCTGTGCTTTTTCAGATTCCACAATATCAAGAACTTCGGTTGTTATATTTGAAAACTCTGCTTTGTGCGTTTCCCAAAAACTTAAAAAACGATGACATATCTGACACCCTGGCGTCTTTAAAATTTGAAGTTGTACTGATTTCACAATATGTAATTGTTTTTAGTATACCAAAATCAATCTCAAAAGTCCCAATTTTTATCCACAGAAACCACAAACGCTATCCTAAATATTCCGGCAAACTTACCGCCACAATGTTGCTATCTTGTCCTCCCAATGTTTAAAGGCAAAACCTCTAAAAATCAAAACCCTGCTATATGCGTTTCCCAAAATTCAAAAAAACGATGACGCATCTGACGCCTTGGCGTCTTTAATGCTTTGGGCAAGACTGGCTTCATCCCACGCATAATGTACACAGCGAAGCAAATTTTTTAAAAATAGTAGCGCTCTATGTTTTGATTTTGAAACAAAAATTTTGAACATTCGCTATAACACGCTATACTTATAAATATCATGGACGAAGCAACGGTGCCCAATAATCAAGCTGATAAAAACAAAAATATTCATACGCCGATTGAAGAAATCTCATGGACAGCGCCTGAATATACTACCCGCGAAAAATCACGCGGATGGTTTTTATCAATAACCCTCATCGGTGGAGCGGGAATTATTTTTTCCGTTATTCTTAATAACATTCTATTTGCTGTTTTTCTTTTTCTTGCGTTCTTTCTGCTTTTCGTGTATCAAATACGCACTCCTCGCGAACTGCAATTTTCAATTACCAAACAGGGTGTCCTCGTTCATACGCGACTTTTTGAATACGCACATCTTCAATCGTTTTGGATTTTCCAGCACGAAACTGGAGAAAATGAATTATCGCTCATAAGTAAAAAAACCGCCATGCCCCACATACGGATTCCGTTAAACAAAGTGGATCCTGATAAAATTAAAAAAACGCTTCTATTATTCATCCCAGAAGAGCACCAGGAAGAATCACTTATTGATATCGTTGCCAGACAAATAGGGCTTTAGCAAATCACGCGCCTTTTCCGCCATAAACCATTTAATAAGCTCTATACTTCGGCAAAAAAAGCGTCAATCGTTTCCTTGTCCGCTAAAATTTCAAACAAGCAACGGACTCCATGCATTTTGTAAGCAAACATTCAGTAAAATAAATCTTGCGCCCATCGTTCAACGGATAGGACACAAGCTTGCGGAGCTTGTAATTGAGGTTCGATTCCTCATGGGCGCACAATTCATAACTTGGTCGGAAAATTCCCCCGCGCGCTTGCGCGCGGTGAGGAGAAGGGGGTGGGGCGATGTGTCAAAGACACAGCGAAACCCCGGCTTTCGCCGTCAAAAGCGAAAGGATTCCTCATGGACACCACATACAAAAAACGGCTTAACGCCGTTTTTTGTATGTGGTGTCATCGCGTATTTATTTCAAAAAACCGCCCTAACACGCCCTCGTTCGTTAACACGATAGGTTATCAACACCCCTTACCTTGTTTTTGTTTTAATCAAGCGTATTATTAAGGCTTAAAGTGGGCTAACGCTTACTTTAATGATATGTGCTGTTTTTATTTTAAAGTGCTTACGCTTTAATTTAAAATTAAAATATTACAAAATAAATAAATTAAAAAATAATCCTATGATTTTTTTTGCACCTGTTGCACCTGCGAATTTTTTTAAACTGTTTCTTGGGCTCTTTATTATGCTCATACTGCCCGTTTCTACTTTTGGCAGTTCTCATTCGCCCGTCTCCCCTCTCAATACCATAGAGCCCGTCATACAACTTGTCGCGGATGTTAATTTACAAGATTGTACCTATACACAATCGCTTTCAGCAAACCAATCCATAACGATAGTATGCGATATTACCAATAAACTCGGCAATCAAGGCGATATTCGTTACGGCGTACGGCTCACCAAGGGCGAAGGAGATACTCAAGAGCTCATAGATACCAAGGTATATACGCAAGCACTCTCGTTAAAAACTAATCAAACCATTAAACATAGTATAGAGTATACTCCGCCAGGTTATCTGCAGGGTGAATATGGATTATTTGGCTTTCTTCAAACATCCGACGGACTGCCTCTCGCGTCTAACTTTTTAGGCAAAATTATTTTAAAAGCCACAATACCATCGTATTTAGAAATCAAAAGCAACACCTGCTCTCTTCACATTCAAGGCGAACCAAAAACAACGACATACGCTATGCAGCAAGGGGTTGATATTGACCAGAACGAAGTAATAGAGGGAACATGCGTTGTTGAAGCACACACCACCGGAGATACCACCATAACCCCTTCCTTTGTAACATATCAAAAGAGCGTTTTTGGCGAAATCGTTTCCGATACGAAAGAAACTCAAAAACAATTTTCTTTTAAGAAAAACGAAACAAAAACAGTTTCATTTACACTTCCAAAAGCATCGGTTCCGCAATCCTATGACGCTGTTTTTTCACTCATATCTTCGGATGGAAAGGTTGTATCAAATGAAGTTCCCATTCACTATGTTTTACGAGGTCCAAGCGCGACAATAAGAAATGTATTGCTTGATAAAGATTATTATACAGCAGGAGATACGGCGCATGTTTCTGTGTTTTGGACGGGATCAGCAGATTCTTTTTTTGGAGCCAGAAAACCACCAACAAATACCACAGCACAAAATCTTGTTATTTCTATTAAAGACGCTAATAACGCCCCTTGCTCAAAAGAAACCCGTTTTGTGATACCTGCAAATGAAAGCGAACGCAATGCCATGGCGGACTACTCCCTTCCTATAACTAATCTTTGTGCAAATCCTCAGGTGATGACTCAAATTGTAGATGCTATTGATGCCGTTCTTGCTCAAAAAACAATCGGATTTACGAGCGATTCAGTTCAGGGATATGTTGCGCCGAAAGAAGAAATTGCTTTCAAACAAAATTTCATGCTGTATGGTTTATTCGCCGTATTGCTCACAATTATTAGTGTCTTCGGAGGAATTATGTTTATAAAAAATAGAAATAAAGTAATATAAAACATACCATGAAATCTTTTATACAAACGCATATAGTTTATCTGGGGGTTTTTATTTTTCTACCCGCATTCTTCTTTGTGAATGTTCCGTCAGCGAGCGCGGCAACGTATTTTGTCAGACCGTGCTCTTCTGATGGCGATTGTGTTAACTATATTTACAATTTAACTTTGAATGAAAGCACATATTCGCTCAATGAAGATATTGTAGCCACTGGAACTTTACTACAAGGAGTATGTCTAAATAGAGTGAAGATAGGTTCTGATTTAACTGCGCTCAATAATCGGTCGGGCAGTTCTCTAAAAGTGTTTAGTCGTACTTCCTACGCCAACTGGGGCGAAACAGGGACGGTAACATTTAAAGCGGGAGCCGGACCTTCTCCGGTTACTTCCAGCGTTACTTTTAGTGCGACAGCGGCCTTTGGAAAAGACAGTTTAGTTAAATACACGATAGCTACTATTCCTTACCGTGTCTCCGCTTCTGCCTCTACAGTAAAAGTAAATGGGGGCCTTTCAGACTGGTCGCCATGTTCTGATCAATGCGACCAGACAAGAAGCTGCACCAACCCTCCTCCTTCAAACGGGGGTGCTGCCTGCAGCGGTCAAACAGTACGGAGCTGTACTGGCGGGGCATGCAAATTGACACCTACACCTACACCTACACCAATTCCCGCACCTACCGCCTCTATAAACTCCTCTTCAAGCAATGTATCACAAGGCGATTCCACAACAATATCGTGGAACGCCACTAATGTGAATTCCTGCACCATCACCAGGAACGGCGTGCTATGGCAAACAATTCCCGCCGATGCTTCTGGCGCGGTATCCGGTTCTAGTTCCGATACCATCAACAACCAAACCGCATATGTCATTTCTTGTACGAATAGCGCAGGCGAAGCAATTACAGCCACAAGGACCGTCCGCGTTATCTTGATATTCAAAGAATTATAATCCCGCGCTTTTTACTAAAAGGCTCGGACTAATTCAAAAATGCAGCGTATCGTAGAAAAAAACGGCTTAACGCCGTTTTTTGATTTGCTCAAAAAATAAAACTCTTTATACTGGAATAATGTCAGACTATTCTCCAAACCTTCTATCGCCTGGCGACGAAGCAGATCAGCGCGAAGCGCTGATTGATACGCCTGTAGCTTCTTTAGCTTCATCAAATTCTAATTTTGAAGAAGAATACAGCGGGAACTCAAAATTGGTTACTTTTTTAATCGCGCATTCTGGCGGATACATAAAAAACGAGGATCAGGCAAACTACTTTGGTGTTGGCGCAGCAATTTTCGTTATCATAATCTCAATCATCATCGCGCTAAGCGCATAAAAAATCCCTTCGCATGAAGGGATTAAAGATTTTTAAGATAGCGCTGAATATCACTATCAAGGTTTTTGTATGCGTTAGAATCTGCGCGGTATTCTTCAATATCCGGCAAATAACGAAGGTTGTACTTCTCAATATTGCCAAGATAATTTTCCACATCTTGCGTGTCTTGAATTTTGTGAAATTCAACAGCATCAGGGCTTGTGATAGAGAGTGTTCCAAGATCTTTGTGGATGGTCATCGGACGAAAAATAAAAAGGTTTTTCCCATTTGTTTTTGCACTGCGTTGAGATTTTACAAGACCCTCAGAAAGCAACTTATGATTATTAACGACTGCCTGCTCAAGTAAATCCTCAATCAGGGTACCGCGTGTCCGTTCTAATCGCGCCGGCGTATTCAAAAAAACAAATACCGTATCGCACTGGGCGTGAAAAGCAACTTCAATCGGCAAAGGGTCCGCAATGTCACCGTCTTCATATTCTATGTTGTCAATTTTTACCATCTCAAAAAATGGATATAGTGCAGCCGAAGCCAAAACACACTGAAATATACGATCTGGATGCATTCCGGAATCATGATTAGAAAAAATAACCTGTTTCCTATTACTGAATCGTAATGTACTAATTGAAAGCTCAACGGGGCTATCTATAACTTTTTGAAAATCAATCCTCTTCCGAACGATTGTAAGAAGCGGAGATGGATCAAAAAAAGCCTTTGAGCTAATTCCAAAGAAATGATTTATGACATCTCCGATTTTTTTTGAACTAGCTGGTAGCCTGCCGTTAAAAAGAACATGTGTGCCAGTCCAAAAGAGCCGACCGACAAAACAAACAAAATTCATTAAATTCAATAATTGATTTTGGCAGTCGTCAAAAAGCTCTCTCCAACTTCCATGTCGATGAAATGGAGAATGGGGAAGAAAGCGCTTTAATTTTTCTTCAAGAATTGGATGCACAACATAGAACCACTCTCCGAGCATGAGCACTTCTTCCCAGACGCGCCACAGTTTTTGTGCACCTTGATAGCTGGGATTTTCAGCAAGGGCGATTGCGTTATACGCGCCAACCGAACTCGCTGTTATGTGTGAGAGCTTAAGACCGCGCTCTTCAAGCCACTTCATAAAAACAAGAAGTTGAATTGCTTGAAGCAGACCTTTGTAACCGCCTCCGCACAGAACAATGCCAATCTTTCCCAAATGCGCATAGGTAATATTCATAACGCACCATCAGAAAAATTGTTAAAGAAACTAACTATTATATTATCCGTAGTATACAAGTATTTTAAAAATTTTTGCAACCCCAAAAAAATATCCGTTCTATTGTAAAAATCCAATATGCATTGTATAACGCAATAGGCAAAAGAACCTTAAAAAACGAGGATTTGTGTTAAAACTTGGACATCGAGGAGCTCCCGGATACCCACGGCGCTTTGAAAATACAATGATCTCATTTCAGCGAGCGCTATGGCTCGGAGCTGATGGCTTTGAGCTTGATGTACGGCGATGCAAAACAGAACTCGTCGTGTTTCACGATGCAACGATTGAACGGATGACCAACGGACTCTCAAAAATAGCGCTTGCGGATTTTGAGCACGCAGAGTTGAATAACCGTATATCCAAAATGCGTGGAGTTTTTCAAAAATTTCGCATTCCATCACTCTTTGAAGTTCTATTAACTTTTGGAAGCAGGTGTCTCATAAACATAGAAATAAAAGAGTGCGGTCTTACGGAAGATATTTTGTGGCTCGTGCGAAAAATCGGACTTCAACGAACTGTCATTGTTTCGTGTTTTGACAAAACCCTTGAACACGCTGACGAGATTAATTCGCCATCGTGGAATGATTTAAAAGATTTTTCGCCTTTTGTCCAAACGGGGCTCATTGCAAACGGCGATATTGTTAAAAGAATGGGAAATGACTATATCGCGCGCGCAAAAGAGCTTGGAGCTTCGGCGATTCATCCTCATTATTCGGCAATAAGCGGAAAACTAATGCGAAATGCAAAAGTAGCAGGACTTACTGTAAATGCGTGGACGGTTAATAATAGATTTGCAATCTGGAAAATGCGCATGCTGAATGTGCACGGTATTATTTCTGACTTTCCGGAACGATTGTAGGAGGAACTATGCACGACTATTACGATGTGTGCGTTATTGGGGCTGGGGTTGTTGGTTCTGCAATTGCCAGAGAACTTGCAACAGAAAACTTCAATGAAAAATTTTCCATCATCGTGTTAGACGCAAAAAAATGTCCGGGCGGAGAAACAAGTTTGAATAACAGTGGCGTTCTTCACTCAGGACTTCATGAAAAACGGGGATCATTAAAAGCACGGCTCGCGCATGAAGGATCCCGTCTTGCGCGTAATTTTGCCGAAGAACACAATGTTCCAATACGGCACACGGGAATGCTGATAGCAATCCCAAAAGGCGCGATATTAGGCGGTCTCTGGAAAGAGTGGCGGACACTTTGGAGACTTTGGCGCAATGGACAGGCGCAAAACATACCGATTGAATTTCTTGCGCCGTATGGCATTCACACCAAAGAACCAAACATACGGGCGTGTGCGGGAATCTTTATGAAGGATGTGTGGGTTGTGGATTCACGGGCATTCGTAGAAGCGCTTACTAAATCTGCGATTCTACGCAAAGTTGAATTTCAATTCAACCAAACCGTTATTGCAATCAAAAAGTGTGAACGCGAATTTGTTATTACCACATCGCACGGAATTATCCGCGCAAAAGCAATAATCAATGCGGCAGGACTCTACGCGGATGATATTGCGAATATGGCGCTTTGTGAAAAACGATATCAAATCTATCCGTGGCGTGGAGAATACTATGAAATAGTAAATCCAAAAAAAAGAAACTTGGTTAATGGACTTGTATATCCGGCGCTCCCTGAAAATTCGGCGGGGAAAGGAATTCATTTCAGTCCACGGCCAAACGGCAGAATGTTTTTAGGACCAAACACAGTACCGCTTGAACAAAAAAATGATTATGCGATGAATAAAACACCGCCCGACATTTTCCTTGATGCGGCACGAAAATTTCTTCCCGAGCTTGAAGCAAGTGATATTGAATGGAGCTATTCTGGAATCCGCCCAAAATTATCGCGCGAACTTCACGAAGAAGATTTCTGTATATCTATTGATTCAAAAAATCCACTATTAATAAATTGTGTGGGAATAGAATCCCCTGGTTTATCTGCGGGCATGGGAATCGCAAAATATATATGCGCGCTTCCCCTCGTTTACAGAACGCTTGACCATATTGAAGAAAAAAACATCCCTCACGAATTATCGTGAGGGATTTTTATTACCTAGTGAAAATCGGGAAGCGTATACTGCTGTATCCGCTTCCGAAGTCAAAGCTTCGGGGAAGCTTTGACGAGAAATTTAGAGAACTTCGACTCTCGTAATTCAATGAAATTAAATATCCACGCCCCCCTTTTTCAGTTCGGATAAAATCCCTTCCTCCAGCCATGCGATTTTACCACTAACAATCGCTTCGGCAAGAAAGCTTATCTTTTTATGGCTACCGTGTACAATCCATTTATTTCCCGACATTTTTTCTTCTCCATACATTTCTTCTCGCGTTTTGTGACAAAAAAAGTCTGCGAGTTCCCACACAAATTGTTTTTCAGGATGAGATACGGCGTATGAAAGCACGAGTGCCATGCGCCACAGATTCATAGCGCGTTCATTAAGCTGACGACCAATGCAATGCTGATTACGCAAATCGATTCCATACCGCATACCTGCTCGAATTGTATTGAGAGCCAATCGATACGCCTCTCTGCGAATAAAAAGCCGGTGTACAAACGCCTCCCTCTGTTGTGTCGTAGTCGAAAGCATACTATCAACAAAAGCAAAAAATATTCGCGTAAAAAAATATCCACAAAGAGACCTCACCGCAATCGGTAGCACAGATAACGCACCTGCCATCCGCTTAAGCCATCCAATACTGGAATCCTGCATGATCATGTACGCGCGGAGATATTCTTTGGACCCCTCCTTTTGAATGAGCTGTTGCATGATCGCGTTTGTACCTTCAAAATTCTTATTCACCCACGCATCACGCATATGCCGTTCCACAGAAACAGGGATCTCACCGCGAGCTTTCTGAGAATTATAAGTTTCAAATCCAATACCGCCAAAAACCCGCATGAGCGCGTCAACCGATGCCCACAAATCTTCGGTGATAAGAAATTTAGCAGCATTCGTTTCAATCTCAATATTGATTCCACGATCTGCAAGATCATAGCAGTGCTGAAGAATTGTTTCTCCGGCAAATGTGGCGCATGCCATATTCACCAGATCTTTGGCAACATCTTGGTGCCTATAGATTGGCTTTCGCCACTGCACGCGTTCACGGCACCGCCACCGCACCTTCTGAAGGGTCTGCTTAAGACAGCCAAGACACAACGCAGGCAAACCGATGCGCGCGGCATCAAGGCATTTTTTAACATTGGCAAATCCGTCTCCCTCAACGCCGATTAAGTTTTCCGCCGGAATATTCACATCATTGAATTCGGACAATCCATTGTAAATGGCGCGATACCCCATGAAGTGACAGCGCTGTTTAGGAGCGAAGCCCGCCACATCGGTCGGTACGATAAAAAGACCATACCGCCTGGAATTATGTTCATCCTTTTTAATGCGTGCAAACACAGCCACATATTCGGCAAGCGCTACCCCGTCTGCCTTAATCAGACATGTGGTATACAGCTTGTGTCCATTGAGAATGTAGCCAACAATTTTCTTGCTATCGTCGTATATTCTCGTGGCAACAGTTTCGACTCGCGTTGGATCAGAGCCAGCTTGGCGCTCTGTAAGGGCAAATGCGGACATCTTTCCGTTTGCGAGTTCCCGCAGATATTTTTCCTGCTGGGCTCTCGTTCCAATCTTCATTATTGGCGTTGCGATACCAAGCGAATTAGGAGGCGAGATTAAACAGCTCACGCTTCCGTCCCATCCGCCTATCAATGTCATAACTCGTCCGTAATTCGCAGAAGAAAATTCAAGCCCTCCATAGCGTTTCCAAATTTTAAGAGCAAAAGCCCCCATCTTTCTAAGTTCGGCAATTATCTCATCGGGAATTTCGCCTTCCATGTCAATTTTATTTGGATCAACGCGTTCCCATAGCAAAGTTTTAAACGATTCTATCCACGGATCAGCACGTTTTTTATCTTCCTCCGATTGCTCTGGAAAATCCTTCAAAAGATCAAACCGCGCTCTTCCTAAATACAATTCTGCAAGAAAATTGCGATTAGTCGAGGCGTCCTCTCCGACCAAACGCAATGTTTCGCGAAGCTCATCAATGTCGCTTTGTGACATATTTTCCTCGCTTGTTACAATATATAAAATGACAAGATACTACATATCTCATATCGCTTATTGAGAAAAAAATCAATAGTTACCGCGTCGCGTTCCAACAACTAATCACAGAAGAAAGTATCCGCGCGTTTTTTGAACAACGGGATAAACAAAAACCCACACAGACATTTGTGTGGGCGTTTTTTTACATTCGTTCAAATTCGTTCAATGACGCACGCAGTCGATTCGCCTCCCGCGGCGCATATTGCAACAACGCCAAAACGCAGACTCTCACTCTTAAGAAGAATAGTGAGAAGCATTACGAGAAGTACTGCGCCTGTAGCGCCAAACGGATGCCCACACGCGATGGCACCGCCCCACGGATTTACCATTTCACGCGGTATATTAAATGTTTTAATAAAATGAATCGGCGAAGGAGCAAACGCTTCATTTATTAGAAATGTATCAACATCTTTAATTGAAACACCCGCGGACAAAAGTGCTTTTTGGATCGCGCCGTTTGGAGCGGTAATAAAACTTTCAGGGTTGCCTTCGCTATAACTTTCTATGGAACGAATTATAGCGAGCGGTCTAAAACCGTGAATTTTAACCGCCTCAAGAGACGCAAGCGCTACAAACGCCGCCGCATCGCCGTACTTTGATGCGTGTGCGGGCGTAATTATTTCACAGCCCGACATCGGATCAACTTTTTGTAACATCGCAAGCGACCGCGCTTTATCTACTCCTTCATCATGCGTCAGTATTGGCGTAGAAGCGCCAGAAAGATATATCGGAACAATAAACCGCCCATGATCATTTTTATGATAACGCGCCCATGAGTAACTTTGCGATGCGTAAAGATCCAATTCGTAACGGCTGATACCCAACGCCCGCGCCTTACTATCGGCAAGCATCGCCATATTCTTGCCAGTCTCTGGACTTGTGAGAACGGCAACAACATCAGAATCAAAATTGCGGCTCATCATGTCAACGCCACCCGCAATCGCACAATCGCTCCGTCCAAGCATTATCTCTTCCGTTGCATCCTCGATTGCGATAAGACCCGTTGCACACGCGCCCTCGAGCGTAAGCGCGTTAATGCGCCGTTTGCGTTCTGTTCGTCCGGCCATAAGAATATGCTTTGCCGGCGCGTGAAAACTGGTCGGCTCGGTCTTCTGAGAAATAAGCGAACCCAAACGAAACATATCTACTGCGGTATGCGGAATTCCAAAACTAAAAAGATTATCGTATACAGCGCCAGCGAGTTCATGCGGTGCCAACGAAGAAATACAGCTCGTATTCTTTTTGCCATCTGTGCCGCGTTTTACTGAAGCGATTGGGGAACGAGAAGCTCCAACAATAAACACATCTTTCATGGCACCCTCCAAAATATTAAATTATCAAAAAACAAGATTCTATCAGAACCATACACCATAGTTAGAAAAAATTGCAAGACAATGTGGTAATGCGCACACACATGTGGCGGTTTTCGAATAAACTCCGAGAACGAGCATGCACATGGTTGAAACAATATAAAAAAGGCCACCCTCATCGGGCGGCACAACATAATTTATACCATTTCAAATATCATAGCCGTCGCCTCGCTAATAGCATTACATACAACGACAATTCCGTAACGCTTTTTCATCTTCCTGCATATCATGATATTTTTTACAGCAAGACATCCGCCAGTCGCTCCGATTGGATGCCCGTGCGCGATGGCACCGCCACATGGATTTATTTTTTCGTGCGGTACGCCACATTTTTTCATCACATAAAGGCTCGAGGTCGGAAAAGCTTCATTGATTTCCCAGTAATCAATCTCGTCTGCTTGTAATCCCGCCACAGCAAGAGCTTTTATAGCCGCTCCAGCAGGGGCAATGATAAAATCTTTTGGGTCTTCTTCGCTATGTTCAGCAAAAGCAACAATGCGAGCAAGTGGTCGGAGATTTTTTTCACGAACCGCGTTTTCCGACGCAAGCATAAGAAAAGCCGCCGCGTCGCCATATTTTGCAGAATTGAGAACGGTCATAATCTTGCATCCGGGATAAGGACGAATCTTTGACAAAACCTTGAGTCGATTGCCGTATTTTTCGATCTCCGTGTCATAGGTAAGAACCGGCATTTCGACACCAAGAAGACGAATTGGCACAAGCGCGTGATCATGCGCAGTTGCCTTCGCACGCTCATATGACGCAAGCGCACACGCGTCATGCGCCTCCCGTCCAAAGCCGTCTCCAAGCTCTAAAGCTTTTTGATCGGCGAGTTGCGCCATCAGCTTCCCCGTGGTCGGATCAGTAAGGCCGTTTAAAATAACGCCATTTGCTTGTCGGCTCATCATGTCAACACCGCCAGCAATCGCAATCTCTGCTTTTCCAATTATAATCTTTTTTGCCGCACACCAAATTGACACGAGTCCAGTCGAACACGCTTTCTCAACTGTTCGAGCAATAACAGGTATGTTCTGCCCTAATGTTGCACGACGAAAAACAAACTTTGCAGGGGCTTGATACATAGACCGTTCAACTTTTTGAGATATTGCGGAACCCATAAAAAAGAATTGAATATTCATGGGATCAATCGAGCTTTCCCGTATCAGGTGTCGCAGTACCTGCTCCCCTAATTCAACCGGAGATAAAGAACTGATTACGCTTGTATTCACAATTTCATCAGTATTGCCTGCCTGTACCGAAGCAATGGGCGAACGAGCAGTGCCAACAACATAGACAGCGTTCATAAAGCCTCCGTTTACAGCGTGTAAATGATCTATTACTATAAGTAGCAAATTTCAGAAAAAAAACAAACAAAAAACACGGGCAGCGCCTTGTACGCGTTTTCCCGTGTTTGATATAAAAGTTTTTTCGCTTTATATCAAATTATATATCGGCAATTTCTTCTTTGACCGCTCGAATGCTTTCTTCTGACCACAGCGACTCAGGGATGTCATTTCCATTCACATCAACAAGTTTTAAAAATGTTATTGGCTGGACCAAACACTGGTCTTGAGCTCTTTCTACATATACCCGCTCACAATTACCAACTTTATATATATACAATGGAATCTGAGTTCCGGCAGAATCTTCAAATACATCACAGCTTTCATAACGAAATATTAACGCACTGTCTAGCATAAATCGCACCCAATCATTTAATCCGCCAACCTCCGCAAAAGAATCGCGTTCCATGACATATCCTCCTTGGTTTGATTTTGACAAAGAACACGCTCTACGCTGAATTACTAATCACTCTATACTCTCTCAAAGCAAAAAAATCAAGCTCGATTACATAGGGTGTTTTTAATTTAAAATTGGTTTACAAATTAACTAATGAAGCTCCTCGGGGCAAAGCCCCGAGGTATACATCACAACTCGCTCCGCTCGTACAAACGCGCGGCACAGACCGGCGCGGTATTGACCTTTGTTGTGTCGTACATTCAGCCTGCTGGCTTCAGTATTTCCTCACTCTCGTTCGGTCATCGCACGCTGACGAGATAAAATTGTTTTTTTATCTCGCTCATCGCTAGCCACAATAAAGCTGACCCCCTGAACGCACTATCGTATGCGGTTATATTTATGATATATGCCAGCTGACCTCATGCGTGCTCAAAATAACGAAACCGCGAATTATTTGGCAATAAGTTCTAACCTTCCGCTTGACTGGACAAAAAAATCCGCGGGCTTGCCCGCGGAGACTTATATTTCATAATTAAAAATGCGCGCTACCCGTTTCCCAAAAGACAGGCGTCTTCATATGAGCAACTAGTCGTGTGAGTCAAAGGTTCTAGGCCGACCGCGCACCACCGCTCCGCCGCAATAAATGCTCGCCGATCATTCTTATTTTTTATACACCATTCTGCTTCAGTAAGAAGCAAACTTGCGGCGTAAATTCGCGCAAGCCTATATGACAGAGTGCGGGCATTTGCTTTTAGCAGTTGGCGCGGATAGGCTCGAATCGTTTCAGTGTATCGCGCGAATTGCCGTGAAGAATTGCGGATATCAAGAGCAAGATCCTGCAATTCCGGCGACTGAACGCTGGCTATATTTTTTTCGATATCGGCAAATAAACATTGAAGAGCGTTTGATTTTTGAATAACCCGCAACGCATCAAGGCTTAACACATTGGTTGTTCCATACGAAAACTATCATTTGATGGGGTTCGGGGAATCTGCAACGGTATACCCCGATTTGAAAATGTTTTTATTCCGAGTGAAAATCTCCTTAGCTCCGAAAACGATGGGCTTCGCATTACCCTCTCAACATTAACTGTCGGCCGTTTAACGCTTCCCGCCGCATGTTTAGGAGGGATGAAGCAGTGCGTATGGCTTTCACGCGTATGGGCAAAAAAACGCGTTCAGTGGAATAAATCGGTCGGCGAACACACGCTTGTCGGTGAAAAAATTGTCCGCATGGCATCGCGAACTTTTGCGCTTGAAGCAATAATGGCCGCTTGTGGTATGTGGGCGGATCAAAAATTTGATGTACGCCTAGAATCGGCGGCGTCAAAAATTTTAGGAAGTGAATGGCACTTAAATACGGTGCACGATGCGTTTCAAATTCGTGGCGGACGAGCATTTGCTGATCAAAAATCGCAAGCGATGATTGACGGCTCCTGCGTTCCGCTTGCGCAAATGCTTCGCGACGCACGCATCAATCTTATTTGGGAAGGAACGAGTGAAATTCTTCGTGTGTGGCTTGGACGAGAAGGAATGGATGAGTATAAAAAACTTGGCGAAGGCATTAAATCGGGACCATACATTCAAAAACTTATCTGTTTAAATAAATTTGTTATTCGTTATGCTTCCTCAAAAATTCCAAAATGTTTTGTTTCACAAAAATACAAAAACACACCGTTTTATAACGAGATGCTTTTTGTGGAAACAGCGACAAAAGACCTCACGCATACAGCTCTGCGCGTATTAGTAAAACACCAGGAGAAGCTACGGGTTAAACAAATAGTCCTTAAAGAACTTGTTGATTTCTCACTCTGGCTCTTTGCCGTCTCGTCGCTTGCGTGGTACGCAAGTCTCCCAGAAATTCAAAAACGACCACTCTCAAATGAACTTGCGCAGTTCTTCTTTCAAGAAGCGCGCGATGCAATGTACCCAAAACATTCACTCGCGGAACGCGCACTTAAAAGCACAAAAGACTCCGATATATACGAAATTGTTAAAAACATTCTTGACGGTAAAGCCGACTGGCTCGAAGAAGGGATCCTTAAAATTCCTCAATAATTCTTGCCCTCACCCCTTCTGTCTCGCGCATATGCGAGACAGAAGGGGATTTTTTTAATTGTAAATTGGTTTACAATACAATTACCATGCAAAACATTGATATTCCTGTTGAAAAATTCGTTCCCATACAACCGCGCGCACTCCAGCGCTTACACAAGCTAAACATAAAAACCGCGCGCGATCTTTTATATCACCTGCCTCGTCGCTACGAAGACTATTCAAACATCAAAAAAATTAGCGGGCTTTATGAAGGCGAAATGGCGACCATACAAGGAACGCTTACAAAAATTTCCGGTCGGCGCGCATGGGGACGGCGAATGATTATTATTGAAGGGGAACTTGAAGATGAAACGGGAACAATCCCGCTTCTTTGGTTTAATCAACACCACCTTCTTAAAACCCTCAACGCGGGACAGCGGATAAGTATTTCTGGAAAAATAAACCACGGTAAAAAGGGACTCTATTTCCAGCATCCAGAATACGAAATCCTGCTTCAATCGGAAACCGAAAACAATTCAAATCTTCGAAATACCGGCCGTCTCGTACCAATCTACCCCGAAACGCATGGGATTACATCGCGCTGGCTTCGCTTCCTCATTCAAAAAGCACTTGAAAAAATCCCTGAGTCGCTTGATGATCCAATTCCAGCGTTTGTAAAAAAAAAGGAAAACATTCCGTCGCTCCACGACGCGCTTCAAAAAATTCACTTTCCAAAAACAAACCACGACATCACTGAAGCGCAAAAACGATTTTATTTTGAAGAGCTCCTTTTTCTTCAATTAAAAAAACGCCAAACAATCGCTCTGCGAAGACAAAAACACGCTCCCCGCATTATCGTTGACCGTATGTATGAGAAAAAGATTATTACATCTCTTCCGTTTACGCTTACCGGAGACCAAAAAAAATGCATCGCTGATATCACCGCTGATTTGGAAAAAGATCGACCGATGAATCGCTTATTGAATGGCGATGTGGGATCTGGAAAAACAATTATTGCAGCACTTTCCGCTCTTCTTTCAATAAAAAATGGATTTCAAGTTCTTTTTATGGCACCGACCGAAATCCTCGCATGTCAGCATTTTGAAACTATCACGCGACTTTTTAAAAACGAAGGCATCGCTGTAGCCCTTTTAACATCTTCGGAAAAACGGCTTGTAAGTCCCTTTGGAAATTTTTCCAAAAAAACAGAACTTACCACATTCACAAAAGATGGAACCGCCGAGCTGATTATTGGAACACACGCGCTCCTTCAAGGAGGCTACCACTTCAAAAATATAGGACTTGTGATCATTGATGAACAACATCGTTTTGGAGTTGAACAGCGGGCAACGCTTCTTGAAAAAAAACCAAACGAAACAATTCCGCATCTCTTAAGCATGACAGCGACCCCAATACCGCGTACGCTCGCCCTCACCATTTATGGCGATCTAGACATCTCAACAATCCGCGAACTTCCTGTGGGAAGAAAAAAAATCATTACAAAGATTGTGCGCCCTGCCCGACGAACCGCAGCGTATCAATTCATTGAATGTGAGCTCCAAAAAGGACGGCAGGCATTTGTCATCTGTCCGCGTATTGAGCTACCTGAAGAAAACACATCACGCACAATTGCTGAACTTCTGCGTGAAGAAATTAAAAGTGTAAAAAAAGAGTATGAAAAACTTTCTAAAGAAATTTTTCCTCATAGAAAAATCGCGATGCTCCATGGAAAAATGGCACCAAAAGAGAAAAAACTAATTATGCAAAACTTCTCTGCCAAAGACAGGTCGGTCTTTGGCAGAGAAGACGCTGTGATAGACATTCTCGTCTCCACTTCCGTCGTTGAGGTTGGAGTTGATATCCCAAATGCCGTGATCATGATGATTGAGAGCGCGGAGAAATTCGGGCTCGCGTCTTTGCACCAATTCCGCGGGCGCGTAGGCCGTGGAGAACATCAGTCATACTGCCTTCTTTTTCCATCATCAGAAAACCACGAATGGAACGAACGGCTGAAAGCAGTTGCGACATCGGAAGACGGCTTTTCGCTTGCCGAGAAAGATTTAAAAATCAGAGGACCCGGAAATCTTGTCGGCTTTGAACAATCCGGATTTCACGCGCCTCTCCAACAAGCGCTCTGCGATGTTGAACTCGTAGAGAAAACCGCTCGCTATGCCGAAAAAATATTTATGGAAGATCCGGAATTATCAAAATACCCGCTCCTTTCGGAACGGCTCCTGCGCGTTCATTACACGCTTCACGCGGAATAACCACGAAAGATTAAAAAACGCTTACAATAATTGTAGTGCCCTGTTCAAAAACGACCGTCCCGAGAGAACGAATTTTTTTTTCTTGAATAGCGCTACCATAGCGATCGCGTTCTACAGCCCCAAGGATTATGTAACTAATCTTGTAATGATCAAGAAGTTCACGAGTGCGCTGTGGATCGGCCCCCGTATAAATTTCCCGCACTTCTTCCCGCCGCTTGCCAACAACATCATAACTCCCGCGCCATGTCCATTCGTGAACAGGCCAGCCGATAATAGTTGGCCAGCCAAGAAAAACCGAAAAACGGGATATATCGGTATAACTTTCTCCTTCTCCTTCAACGATATATTTTAATCGTTCGCCATGTGGCAAAGCATCTCGAACGGCTTTCAAGTATTGATACGCGGCGTAATCGTCCGGATACTTATTTTTCCACCAACCAAGCCCGTGATGTATGCCAATAAATTTTTGACTACCTGTGAATGCCTGTTCTACGGCAATAACAGGATACACGGCGCCGATTCCAAAATACACAATAAGAAAAATCGCAGTTGCAATTCGGGCAATTCGGCTTGTAAGTGATCGATAAAACCAAAGATATACCGGACCGGCAAGCGCTGCGACCCAAATCCAAACCTGCGTTGATATTTTGAACACGGTGTTTGCACGATACCATTCTCCGCTAATCAAAATATCTTTCATAAATACAATCTCAATCATTGCAAGGAATAAAATGCCTGTACCAAATACAACGCCAATAAACAACAACTTATCGGTATGCGCGAGTATTTTTTTACGCGCCCAAACCCAACGAAGAATATACGCGACTATAATAACCACGATTGATCCCCAAAACGAAAGCCATGGCAATAAGAGCGATCGAGAGCGCACCAGCCCAATTCCTTGGATCGGCAAATGATTTGTAACACTCCATGGAAGTGCAACGGTATATGCAAAAATCGCAAGCAACGCCACGGTGACAGCAATGCGTATTTTTGAGCCATGCCGATACTTCGCGACTATACAAAAGACCGCGAGCGCTCCGAGTGTAGCCGCGTCCCACGAATTAACCATATAAGCCATACCAAGCGCAAATGCCAACGCCCAAAGATATCGATTCGTAAAATTTAATTCCGCTAATTCATCGCGCCACAAAGAAAAAACAATTGCGAGTACCACAATAGCGGTAAGCATACCCCATACATGCGCATGAATATCCGCGACCAGAAAACTGAATATGGGCATTTCCGTTATGGTTCCGGCGATGGCCCGAGTCGGTTCCGGATAAAAGAAGTTGGGTATTTCGCCGATACCAAATATAAATCCGATTCGCCGCATGATCCATGGAATCATATACCAACTGCCGGAAAACAGCGCGGTAAAAACGCTCATCACGGCAACTAAAGTTTTTGTTACGCGCGATAATCCATTCTTTCCGCTAACAATATACAACGCGACATCAACGGAAAACCGAGCGATCGTTGTGGCAAGTATGCCGACAATAAACCCTATAAGAAGAAAGAATCCTGGTACGGAAGGGATGTCGGCGAGCGTCAGAATGACGAAGCCGATAACATGACTCATGTAATAATAATTAAGCGTTTCCCCAGCGAGCCAAAGATCAGCAAGTGGCAAGTTACTGCTATTACGAAGCGTTTCAATAAAGCCAAAATCCATAAACCGCTCAATCTGATAAATCTCGGGATTAAAACCCTTGATAATGACAATCCAGACGCATATGGATAAGAAAATAAGTTCTGTAGTGACAATCTGGGATAAACGGGGGATTGGCACCATGCGGTCATGCATTCGCCAATACACGAAAGCGTTGATTATCGCCCAAACGAACAAAGCCGCGATAATAGCAGGAAATGCAAGCGGAACAAGGCCGAGCGTTGCAATCAAAAATGTAAGATATCCAATAGCAAACCAGCTCAATATCTTTGAAAAGGCGTATCCGCCGTCGGACGACGCGCGAAAAATTAAATTAGAAACCGGAAATCCAAGCGCGCCAACAGCGACCGTTATAGTCCATACAGACCCGATCCATACAAAATAATCCATAATCATTGCGTTAAAAATTTGAAATCAAAAATGTAAAGCAATTTACATTTTTAAAACCCGTTTTTGGCGTTCACCTTTCTTTTGGAGTACGCCAAAAACCCATATATTTCCCAAACATAAGCCGTGTCTGCGCATCAATACCTGGAATTGCGCCAAAAAAGATAATCGTAATCGGAAGTGAAAACCATTGCACAACAATCCATGTATATGATCGCCATGTGTAATCCTTCGGTAATGGCGGCAAAAGACGCAACGCAACGATAGACGATGAAATAACTCCAAACATAGACGCTGTCATAAGAAAACGAGTCATGCGGGGGACATTGTATGAAAGCACGCTCGTATTAAAAATATCACCGCCAAACATAATCGGAAACCATCCAAAAAGAAAAATGATGAGCGCGTTGGTACCCCACGACCAAAATCCCTCAAGCTGATTGAACGCAAAACGAAATTTCGTGCGTTTTGGAATTTTTTTATTTTTCATAAACCCAAAAAACGCATAGGGAATATTTTCTATCCCCCACCCCCAACGCCGTTGTTGTTTATAAATATTTTTTGCAGTTTGTAAAATATTTTTCCCGACATTGGCGTCCATTGAAACGGGGTAATACAATGGCTCAACCTTCCATCGTCCATCATAAAAAAGAAGCGCTTGCCAAAAAATTCGTGAGTCCTCTGAAACGATATTTACATGCCAAAAATCCATCTCAACAAGAGCTTTAAACGGCATTGAATGCGATGAAAATGTCGTAAGCCGTTCGGGGCGCGTTTGTTGCATCATCTGCCAAAATGTACCGGAATACGCAACGATACGCGAAAGACCATGCGCTAACCAAATATTGTTATTGTATACGGGAATCGGTTGAAATGATGAATGAAGTGGATCCCGCGTTGTAAGATAATAATACGCCACAATCGCGAAGTATTGAGGGTAAATCTGCGTATCGCTGTCAAGAGATGAAACAATAATATTTTCGTATGGAATGTTCAGTGGATCAATAATTTCTTCTTTTACTTTCCGCGCGGCATAGGTTTCGTTTGCTCCCTTACCTGAGAGCTCTCCGCCAACCCCAGACGGATGATGCGTAACAAGGAATTTAAAAAAACCGCTCTTATATTTCGCCTCAAGCTCCTCGGCGATTTGACGGTCTTGAATTCCGCCCGCTTCTTCCATCGCCAAAACCATAATTATCTTCTTCACGGGATATGTTGATTCAAGAATCTTTATGATTGCTTCTTCTATAATCGCCTTTGGTTCCAGAAAACACGGGAGGATAACACACTGATACACATCTTCCCACGAAGACGCGTTTAATTCGTTTGTGGAAAGTTTTAATCCGCGCACCCGCTCCATCCAATCAATAGCCATATGTTCCTTCATTTTTTTATATGAGGCGCGAATATGTATTGAAAAAAATACCGTCTTTAGGAGCCAGTACACATCAAACGCGATTATGAAAAAACTCGCCCATATCGGATAGAGCCACGAAAGAATGATAAGTGCAATAAATGTTCCCCAAATTAAAAGCCCCGGCAAAACCTCAAAAAAGCGGTATAAAAAATAATCCATTGACCCGCGCGGAAGATCAGTGGCATAGCCGAATTTAAGATAATATTTATTTGCGTCTTCCATATGCATCTATACTATCATATTTTTAATTATGAAGCGTTCCAATCTCAAAAATAAAAAAGCCCCATGAGCTGGGGCATGTGCTTAAAAATCCTGTGGCTTTGTAAACCGAGCGAATGGATCATCAAGTACAAAATCAAAACAGTCTCCGTTATTATCGCGTCCTTTTACAAGGTTCCAATTCATAGAGTCAACACTGCCACCCAACTTCTTTAGATAATCGCAATATTTTCTCCGTGTTTCAGCGCGAGTTCTGTGTGGCGGATTTTCTTTTGCAAAAGCAACTTCACCTGACGATACAATACGCTCCATTGAAAGTTTTTGAAATATCCCCTGCGTTCGCGAGAGACGGTGATACTCCAACTCCCAAAACCCTAAGCGCCCACCGACCGTCATCAATTGCAATGAGCCGTCCTTTTTCAAAATCTTAATACAATCATTGTAAGATGAGCGCCAAGAATATCCGTATTTTTCCATATCACGCAAAATGAGAAATAACTTTGCGGAAACATCCGTATACCTTGCCAATTTTTCATGCGGATTATCTAACGCAATAAGATCAAGAATTTTTCGCCACCACTCAAGCGTCCATAAAATATCTGGGGTGCGTTCCGCGTATCCTTTACCCACATACTCCTCCGCAAGCCCAAGAAACATAAGCTGAAGATCGAGTGCCGAATAATTACCATTAGAAAATTTATAAATCTTCCGAAGTGTCCTATCTCCCGAAAATAGGCTATACGCATCCCTCATTTCATCCAAACGATAGATCGGTACTTTGCCATCAAGACACCCATCTTCAATCATCCGGACTATAAGGGCGGTAGTACCAAACTTCAATCTGCTTGAAACCTCTGCCAGATTAGCGTCACCGCCGACAATATGGACACGATACCACTTATCTGAACGCGCGTGAGACTCATCGCGAGTATTAATAAGCGGTTTAAACTCCCCCGTTGTACCGCATAAAATCAATTCGCCGGTACCAAGCTCTCTTTGAGAAAGGCGATATTCTGAATGGCCACCCCTCCAATGCACAATTCCTGATCCCTGCCAAATAATCCGCGAAATAAGATGCACAAGAAGGATGCTCTGAAAATTGGACATTGCGTGGGGTGAACTAACGCTTTCTCTTCGTACAAGATGATTCTCGTGCTCACCGTACATATGCCTTCCACAAATATCAATAGAATTTCTATACAAACGAATAATCTCCGCTCCGGGTTTTAAATGTCTTTCCACAACATACCCCCTGAGATCGTCCCGTACCTCGCGATCAAATAATTGCGTCCCATCGTTCGTGAAAAGCGCTTGCCAAAGCAGGTCGTTCACTCCTTCAACCGCATCAATAAGAATTTCATCTCCCGCTTTCTGCCATATCAGAACATCCCGTGAAGTTTCGCATTCGGGAGACGCATACTCTATATGACTTCCGGTATCCATATACAAACGCCCCATATTGGAAAGCCAATAATCGTGTGAAAGAGATTGCCCTTTCACACGCATAAGATACCGAGAAGCACAATCAAATAAAAGTGTCCTACTAAAAGGTCTTGAAAGAAAAAAATCTGGACTTACGCCATACTCCTTTTCAAGGCCCTGAATATGCGAGCGCATGAAGACATCCCCTCTCTTTATTTTAAAGATCAATCAATTCGCAAAAGCCATAAAAGCATAGATAAAAAACACTACAAAAGCAACACGCGCGCTAAGTTTCAAATAATGAATACTCCACATTGCTTTATTAATAATACTCAAAAAAAATCCGTCCTAAGATTATCAAAGAACGGTATTTTCAATTAACTCAATTAGTGAGGGCATTCATCATCCAAAGACAACCGCTTTGGAACTTCGCCCGACGACTCGTTTGCTGGCAATGACTTGACTGACGGATATCGAGGCTCAATGCTCGCAATACCACTTCGCATAGCTTCAACGACAAACCCTTTCCACGGAAGCAAAAAAAGTTTTTTATCTTCATCGCGCCATTTACAGGTTGGATCAGAAAAAACAAGCGTTTTCTCTCCGTCCAACGGATCCTTCAGATATATTTTATCCCAATAATTTGAACTTATTATATTCTCCGCGTATGTTCGCGTGGTTTCAACAATAAATCGAGAACGAGTTTTCGGCGTATTCACACACGCGCCACCAATCATTCTTTCGGATACAAGTTTTTTTTCTTGCGCGAACGGTGCCTTCGGACCTCTGAAAAAAAGTCCGTCTGTATGGTCGTTGTCATGATACAGATAATCGCGAACCGCAACCTCTGCGCTTTTCCACGACTTTCCTGATTTTGCGATATACGCATCAAGCAAATAAAACTTCGTTACCCAATCAAGTTTTCCATAAAGCGCGGGAAAGTCCTTTTTCTCAAGACAATCGGAAATATCAGAAAAAAATCGCATAAGCAATTTTAAACCTCTTTGTTTCGGATAACGCCGAAGAATATACTCGCCGAAATAATCCCGATATTTCTGTAAAATATATGTGATACTTCGTTGTTTTGTTGACCCCACAATGTCATATTTTTCTTCAAATTTCATATCCCAAGAAACCCTATGAAACGCCGAAACAGGATCACAAAATTCCAGCTCGCGCGGAAATTCATTATCTTCAATCATCATCAGCGCAAGTGAGGTGAGTCCTATTTTTAGATATTCCGGCAACTGAAGCATATTCGCATCCCCCGCAATCACATGCACGCGACGAAACCGCGAGGGGTCCGCATATGGAACATCGCGAGTATTGAACAATGGACGATCGTAGGTGGTTTGAGAGCCTTGAAGCGCAGAGAAAAAATCCGCTCGCTGAGAAATCTGAAACTTAACATCATGCGACAATAAAGTTTCGTCACACCCAACTTTCCCGGCGCCGATAATAGGGGTCCGCGCGATAAACCACGAACGACCAAGGCATTGCGTGAGACGCTCAAACGGCACAGCGCGACGGGTTGTATAATTCTCATGGCATCCAAAAGAGCTTCTGCGTTTTGCCACACTTGAGCCTCTCCATTCTTTCGGTTCACCTGCGACATTATTTCTAAACACACGAAAATGAATTCCACTGGACTCTCTCTGTTTTTTACAAAACGCGTCCACGAGCGCGTAACACGCGCGATTCCAACAAACAAGCTCCCATTCACCAAAGCATAACGGCGTTGAAATCTCCAACTGTGATCCATCAAGGTACAGGCGCGCTCCATTTGGGAGCAACATATTTTCCGAATATTTCCATTTTGGATCATTAAAAAAATCATGCTCCCGCGCATCTGGATCATCGGCAAGCCGTGAACTTGCGTTCCATGGAATATGCGGATGAGCGGATACAATCCACTCTGGATTAAATGTTTGAAAAAAAAGACGCCCGCTCAACGACTGCTCGTGTGTCGCTGAAAAAGGATTTGCTACCATAATTCCAAACTCTGTTTCAATTCCGCACGGACGATTAATAATCGCGCCCGTTTCATTTTCCATTGCACACCTCCACTTTTTTTCAATGAACCTCAACGAACCTATCGGATATTAATTTTAGAGTATCAGAATAATTAGATGGAACGCAAGTTGACCAAAGTAAAAATTTTTGCAACGAATACACTAAGAATAGCAGAATAAAGCATTTCAACTGATACAATAAGCGGTTCTTTTATAATTTTTACAAAACAGGAGGAGCGATGTTCAAACCGCCAAGCGACCTTGCTGATTATTACGCCGTTGTTGCGCCAAGCACCATTGATAGTGAGTTTATGATCAGACCGTCAAAGGCTGATGGCGTGTATCTATGGGAAGGCAATAAAAAATACATTGATTTTGACGCGAGCGTTGCGACTGTTCCTTTGGGACACAAACACCCACTCGTGAATGAGGCGATTTTTAGACAATTAGATACGGTTGACTCGGTAGAATGTTCCGCGCGACCTCCAAAATTTTTTATTACCGTTGCCAACCGTGAATATGAAATATCTCCAGAAGCATTAGGACGAAAGCTTCTTGATTCCATATTTCCAAACGAAAACGCTCGAGTCATCTATGGAGTTACTGGAGCAGAAGGCGTTAATATCGCGGTAAAATTTCTTTTGTACCAACGGCCACGGAGGCGAAGGTTTATTGCTTTTGAAGGCGCATTTCATGGACGAAAAGGATACGCGCTGGACCTTACACTTTCAAAAGCTGAACAAAAACGGTACTACCCGACAAGCGGTATCACAGTGCTTCACCTTCCGCTCCCTAAAAAATTAGAAGATGTTGAACGAATCAAAAACATGCTTGCGCGATATCCACTTGATGAAGTAAACGCGATTTTTGTTGAAGCAATTCAAGGCGAAGGCGGAATTGAAGTTTTTGATACAAAACTATGGCACATGCTCGCGCCAATTCTTGAAAAAAATAAAATTGCCATTGTTGCCGATGAAATCCAATGCGGTATAGGACGCACGGGCAGTATGTGGGGATTTCAATTGATTGATATACATCCCGATATTGTCGTGGCGGGTAAAGGACTTGCAAACGGCACCCCAATAAGCGTTGTTGCGTATAAGCGGAAACTTGAAAAAAAGCTCCTTACAAATGGATGGGATGCCGGAACATTCCCAGGGCATCCAACAGCGCTCGCAGCAGGAACAATAACATTTTCTATTATTCAAGAAGAAAAAACACATGAGCATATACTGGAAATGAGCAAATATCTTTCGCATAAACTTGAATTTGCCATTCCTAAAAAATACGATGGCGAAAATCATTATTGCGTCTTAAAGGGCGCTGGACTTATGCAAGGAATAGAGTTTCGCAATTTTGATGATACGCCCGACCCAAAAACCCGTGAAATCGTATTGCGCGCAATGAAAAATTGGGGGATACTCACTATTCCATGCGGACACTCAAGCATTAACCCGACAATCCGCCTTCTTCCGCCCTATCTCATTCAAAAAGAACACATTGATAAGCTTATCAACTGTCTATGCGAAATATTTTCATCGTTAGAAAAATGACCTGTTAATAATTTCTGTAGTTAAGTTTTCCGCAAAAAATTATATTACTTATTTCTCACTACTGAAAATAGCCAAAACAAAAAAGAAAAAGCCGCGCACTCGCTAAAAGCGAAATGCGCGGTTATTTTTTACCAAATAATTCTAAATTAAAACTTAAAGATAGTGGCCAGGGGTAACAGTTTCAACTATTTTTACTTCTTCAAGTTCCTTCCTTCTATCCGAAACCAGCGAGCGAATATGCACCACTTTTTCGCCAATGCTCTGCATATCAAGCCAGCGTTGGGCATCTTCGCTTGTATTGGGAAGGTCTTCGGTCTCTGCCATTTCCTGTTCAATGGCAAGGCAAAGATCGCGAAGCATAACGCCACTGTGCTCAAGACCGCGTGAAACGACTCGTTCAATTATATTTCGTTTAGCACGATTTACGATATTTTCAAGCATAGCACCAGAAACAAAATCTTTGAGATAGAGCGTGCGCTTACCACCACCCTGAAGCGTTAATTCAAGAATGCTATTACGCACAGTAACCCTGTGGCCATCTTCACGCATATAGAAATACTTTTCCTCATCAATTGCCCACAATCGTTTAACGGCTCCATCAATCAGGTATTCTATAACAGCTGTCCGTTCACCCTTAAAAGCGTCATACTCCGGCTTCCATAACGCATCTTTTGGGTCAAGATATTTCTTATGCAGTGGAATTTGTTTCTTCGTAAGGTACACGCGAAAAATTTCTTTCGCGCCTTCCAGATCAGGACGGATAATTTTTATTTTTCTATCAACGCGTCCAGGCCGTAAAACCGCCGGATCAATAAGGTCCTGGCGATTAGAAGCAATGAGTATAAGCACATTTTTCATTACATCAACGCCGTCAAGCTCTGAAAGAAACTGCGCGACTGCTGTCATCTCAACATCAGAAGAAATCCCTGTCCCGCGCGTTCTTAAAATCGCATCGGCTTCATCCATAAAAATAACGACGGGACATTGTTCAGTTGCTCGTTCTTTCGCGCGCGCGAACATTTCACGGATTCGTCGTTCAGTTTCACCGACGAATTTATCAAGAAGCTGTGGACCCTTCACATTGATGAAGTACCCTTTCACTTCTTTCGTGTTGTGCGCTTCGGCGAGTTTTTTAGCGATGTGCCAAGCAACCGCTTTAGCAATAAGTGTTTTTCCGCATCCGGGAGGGCCATAGAGAAGAATGCCCTTCACCATTTCCGCACCATATTCAACAAAAAGATCCTTGTGGAGAAACGGCATTTCAATTTCTTTGCGAATACGCGAAACCTGATCGCGAAGACCTCCAATCTGCGAATATTCAATAGGCTTCACTTCTTCAAGCCAGAGCTCTTTATTTTCGGTTTTTTCAAGGCACTCAAGAATAATGCCCGAGTTCAGATCGCATAAAAGCTCGTCTCCGACGGAAAACTTCTTATCAGAGAGCGCGCCAGCAATCCCAAGAACGCGTTTTTCGTCATGATCAACGGTTACACGAACACGCGAAAGATCAATAACAGAATCAACCGTACACACCTTACCGTGTTGTTCTGGCAATCCAACGCCAACAATCGCGTTTAATTCGTTCAACAGCACTGCAACGCCCGGCACTAAATCTTTGCGCACTTCCTGCACCGGAGAAAAAACCCGCATACGCTGACCCCTCACCATTACATCAACCGTTTCCTTTTGAAGACTTATCACGGTCGCATAGTTTTGTGGAGGCGCGGTAAGAAGCTCAATTTTTTTCTCAAGCTCTTTGGCTTTTGTCATTAATTCAGCGAACTTCCCGCGTGTCCGCAAATAAAATTCGCCCAAACCAGAAAGCTCTCGTTTGGCGTATACAATTTTATCTGAAACAAGTTTTAACTCGGCATTCAAATCTTTTCCTAAAACTTTTTCGTTATTACCGATAATATATTTAAGATGATTTGATTGCTCAATAAGCGTTTCTGAAATCTCGTTTAAAAGGTCGTCAAAACCTCTCGCTTTCTCTGGCATAAAAACCTCCCTATAAAAAAGTTAGCGAAAAGAATTATTGTAAAAGAATAAAAACATACTATACTCAAACCGCTAAAAACACAACTAGACCACACTTTTACAATAATTCAAAAATGCGCTACAACTATTGATATAATAATTCAAAAATAGCAACCGCCCATAGCTCAACGGTTAGAGCACCGAGCTTACCAACGGCAACGAATAAAAAGTAAAACAAAATAGACGCTCTCGGTCCGTAGCTCAACGGCAGAGCAGTCGTCTTATACACGACCGGTTGTAGGTTCGAATCCTACCGGACCGAGAGCGAATATTTTGAATTTTATTTTTTGCGAGTGAACCGTTGGCACGAAGTATACCTCGGGGGTTCTTGGTTCGAATCCAAGCGGGTGGACTTTGTTAATTTATCTGGCGTTTCTGATTCAAGTTTAGAAGGAATATTAAAATAAAACTCCCCAGAGCATCAGAGCAAAGCCCCGAGGTATCGTCAGGAATCGCTTTTCGCC
>JBBTQR010000012.1:0-16543 GCA_038065595.1 Patescibacteria group bacterium
CGTCTTTCCAATTCCACGCGGTCCAGCAAAAAGATACGCGTGCGCAATGCGTCCTGATTTTAGGGCGTTGGTAATCGCCTTAACAGTATATTCTTGTCCCACGACTTCAGAAAAATCTTTGGGACGGTATTTACGATAGAGAACTTTATGAGACATATTTATGAGACCATTACAAAACTCGTTTCTACTACAATCTCATTTTTTCGACTACGCCATCGGCAGACTTCACAAAAATGCTTTTACCGTAGTTCTACTACGGTAAAAGCATTTTTACTCGTCTTTCTTGTCTCATCAGAAAAACTGAAATTTCGCTACGAAAGAGTTTTGTAATGGTCTCATTTGAAGATACCACACTGCGTTCATAAAAAAAAGCAGCGCCATGAGGCGCAAAAAACAAACAAAACACCAAAAAACAGCTCTATTTCTTAAAAACGAAAAACTTATATCCGACAAAATTCCAGACCATTGAAAATACCGTCGCTATGATTTTTCCAAGATTAATCCATGTAATCTGATCTAATCCAAACGGGGCCGTAATAACAGTTGATGTGATGTATACAATCGCCGTATTGATAGCAACCGCGACCATGCTTACAATCATAAATTGAAAAAACTCGCCGACATTTCCTCGATCCTGCCCGTCTTCAAACACCCACAGCCGATTCCAGAAAAAACTGTTCGTAAGCGCGACGGAAAACGCAATTACATTCAAAACCGCAATACCAACACCAGCGACAATTCCCGTGGTTGCAATAAGGGCGTTAAGAATACCAAAATCAATAACGGTGTTTAAAAACCCAACAAGCGCAAATTTTCCAAACTGAAGAAAAAAGCCAATATGCACAAGGTTCGTAAGCGCCGAAACAAACAAAAATCCAACAAGCGAAAGAAGCACGAAGCCAATAATAGCAATAACTTTAAAATCAACAATAAACGCAAGCGCGGGAATGTTTTCCGCGATAAAAAGAAAAAAAACACCAATGGCGAACCCAGCAATAAGAGAAAGCGCGACATCTTTTGTGCGAATGGTTGAAAACATATCTTTATATCATATCACAATTCCCTAAACACTACACGCGTATGTACGCTACAATACCCCTGCTTACTCCGGCTTTTCCGTTTCGCCCCGATATCGCCTCATAATATCTTCTTCTACTTCTTCGCGCGGTTTGCCGTATTTCATTCCAGAGTATTCTTTGAGTTTTCGCGCAATATCAGGATTTCCTCGCTGAAGATCGGCAGTCTTAAAACTGAACGGACGGGCAACCTGCCCTTTTATAAGAAGACGGGCGTACCCATAACGATTTGGAAGATTCGTAAGATCGTCGGTCGTTACAACAGGAGAAAACTGCTTTACAAGCATTTCTGTGTCTTCTATGCCAACGCGAAAAGAAACAAAAGAACCAACGTTTCCAAAAACAGCCTTTTTAATATCCTCTTCCAATTGTCCTATAAATTGGTGGGCAATAATCAAATTAAGACGGTATTTTCGCGCTTCCGAAAGAATGGTGGCGATGGATTTTGTTGTAACATTTTGAAACTCGTCAATATAAAGATAAAAATCTTTTCGCGCTTCTTGATCAAGAATATCAACGCGCGATAAAGCCGCCATAAGAAGTTTTCCGACCATAATGAGTCCGATAAGCGACGAGTTTAGTTCTCCTAAACGGCCCTTGGATAAATTGATAAGAAGAATTTTTTTCTGATCCATTACTTCGCGAAAATTAAACGCGGATTTTTCCTGCGCTACGATCGGACGCATAATGTCGTTTGAAAGAAAAGTATCAAACTTTGAAGTAATGTACGGCACCATATTTTGCAACGATGCGTCTCCGCCTGTTTTCTCCGCAATTTTTGTCCAAAACTCTTTTATGAGTGGATTTTTTGTTTTTGAAAGCTTCAAGTCCCTAAAATTTTTATCCGCAAGAACTCGCACCACATCAAGAAGCGTTGAGCCAGACGCCGGATCATCCATCACAAGCTGTGTCGCATTGCGAAAATACTGTTCAAACATCGGTCCGCCCGCAACAGACATATTGTAAAGCTTATTGAAAATATCCATAAGCTCATTCACAATAAATGTTTTCTGCTCGGGATATCGCAAATCATATTCAAGCATGTTAAGCCCCATGGGCCGTGAAATATCGCTGGGATTAAAATAAATAAGATCATCTGCGCGATTGGGCGGAATAAGTCCAATAATATCTTCCACGGTATCTCCGTGTGGGTCAATAAAACATACGCCGTGCCCCGCTTCAATGTCTTGACGAATCATTTCGCGCATAAACGCAGTCTTCCCGGTGCCCGTCTGCCCGATGACATATAAATGTCGCCGGCGATCGTCGTCCGTCATAACGACTTTTCGCTCGTCTCCGCGAAAAATATTCCAACCCAAAAAAATACCATCCGAAGGCATTTCAATCGGAGAAGGCGCTTCACGAGATTTTGCAACTTTCAATTTATGAGATTCTTGCGGAGTATTAGGGAAATGAAATATACTTGCCAATTCTTCCGATGACAAAATAAGGCGATTTTTTTTCTGTAAAAGACGAAACGAAAATCTATATATAAAATCGGAAATACCGCCCCCTTCTTTCGGTTCAACCAATTTCAATCCATTCAACGCGTCATACGCAAATGCGTGAAAAGGCGCCGCTAATGCCCGTCCGATTTCTTCTGCGCGCTCTTTCGTGTCCGCGGAAGCAACAACACGCACCGATGCTTCAAAAAGCGGTTTACTTGCCTTTTCCTCAATCGCGCGAATAAGTGATTCGTTTTGAGGGGTTGGCTTTTTACTGACACCGTCTTCTGATTTCTTTTTGTTTGCCCCCTTGGAAAATTCGTCAATAAGTTTCTGGACTCCGCTTTTTGACGCTTTCAAAATCGCCCCATCAAGCGATGTGCCATTTTTTAAAAATTCGGCGATTTTCTGCAGATGGCGCGACCAATTTTTGCCAGCAGGCTTAGCAACAATTTGAATTACGGCTCCCTCACCTCGCTCCGCGATTTTTGAAAACCCTTCAATAAAAAGTTTTAAAGAATCCGCCTCAAGAGATTTATAGGTGTGCAACGGAAGGTACTGATTTCTAGCACCACTCAAAAAAATCCCAAAATGCTTTCCGATCGGATTAAAAATATTGTAATCTTTTGAACGATCAATTCGCGCGTTTGGATAAAGGCCCTGAATTGCCTTTTCAACGGCAAGACCAAAACGACGGGGAACGGCGACATAAAAAAGAATTTCTTCTCCAACCTCTGGAATTGTAAGCTCCAAAGAAAAGGACGGGGGTCCATATAAAAATTCATGCCATCCTGAATCGTGGACATCGCGAAAGATGCGATAGAGCTGTTCCATAATGGCAATACGCTCCCTGACTTTATCAACCGCTGAAATATTTTCGGCTTCTGCAGGATTTATTTTCGGCAACAACACCATATAAAGCGCCAATCCGAGCGATCGTGATATTTCTCCTTTCCGCATAACGCTTTTTCGCCAAAACCAAAAAACTGTGGAAGCAATTCCACTAATGACTATTAACGCGTACATGATAAAAAGAAACAAACTCATACCATGCATAACTTGCGTCGTGAAGCATCCTCTTGTTTAGAAAATGTATCACGCACAAGTTCTATTAGCCCCGCTCCGTGATAATTTTATTTTCACGGATACTTGCAATACATGGGGTTCATGAAATATTTTTCAATTTTTGAAATTGAATAAGTTTTTCATAATACTCATCAGCAAGACGATCGTGAAGCTCGTCAAGATAATAATCGCCAAGCTTCTGCGCTGAATCAATCGCCATACCAGGACCCCCGCTAAAAGCCGCTTCAATAAGCGACTGAAGCTTTTCTTCTCTGTCTTTGTTTGTGTCGTCGTTCTTTATGGTTGTGCTATTTTTTATAGCAGGGGGCATCTTCGCGGGTGGCGGGACAGACTGAATGCTCTGCCGTAACTCATTAAATCGCTCACGAAAAACATTACGAAAAATATCTTTTTCGCTTTGATCGGGAGTATTCTCGTTTTTTTTTGCCTCAAAACGGTGGTGCAAAATATTGAGCTCGTTTTTTGTTTCCGATGAAAATTGCGGTTCGGTCATATCTTTTACAGTATACACCAATATGGCGTGCGATAGAAATTCCACAATCTATCATTCGCTTCTATACTTGTGGGGGCTTGATTTATATTCAATTTTATTGTTAATCTTGTCTAATAGAAAGTATTTTTACAAAGGATAAAGGAGTGCGAAATGAGCCGAATTATTACATATATTGGCATTGTGGCCCTTCTTATTACAATAGGATGCGCCTCAACCGAAATCCACCGCCAGAGCATTGTTGATTCTCAAACAATTCAAAAAACGCTTGATGACTTTGATGTAGTGCGCAACACTTTCGTTGTTGCGAAGGGGAAATATAATCCCACAAGAACCGAGCTTTCAGAAAGCTTTTCGTGTCTTCTTCCGCAAAAAATTGATTTCAGCGAAAAAAACGAAGCTCCAAAAAAACTGCCGTTTCCGGTAATAGAGCTTCAAGGAGATTCGGCGATTCGTTGGTGGAAAGAGCAAGAAACATTCCATATGACCACCCCGAAAATCGCTTTTCGAAATATGAATCAGGAAGAAATTCCGCTTTTAACAACCGTAGAATGCGCTCTCCAATTTGAATCGCATTATGAACGAGGATTTGTAGCAAACACCGCAGTTGGACAGCGCGAAAGTCAGCGCGGAATACATTCTTATATTGCATTTATATTTATTCGCAACTGGGAAACAGGCGAATATCTTTTGCTTGATCTCCGCAGGAATATTAAGATTTTCGGAGTTGACAGCAGAGTTGAAAACGAATGGTACACGCGCATTTTCAACCTCTTAAGTTCCTTATTCAGCGCTGGAAAAGAAACGCTCATTTCTACAAAAGTTCCTTAAAGCTTAATCCCGTCTCCACGGGATTTTTCATTTCCAGGGATACTATACTATAATCAATATCATGAATAAAAAACTTGAATATTCGCTTTTAACAATTATCCTTCTCATTGGAATTTTTTTTCGTTTTTACGACTTGAAAAATACTCCGCCCGGTCTCTATCCAGATGAGGCGATGAACGGCTCTAATGCATTGGAGGCCATTGAAAACACTCGTCTCTCTACCATAGACGCGCCCATGTTCGGCGGAAAAATTTTTTATCCAGAAAACAACGGCCGTGAAGGACTCTTTATAAACACTCAAGCGCTTTCAGTGCATATTTTTGGCAATGAGCCGTGGGCTCTTCGCGGAGTATCCGCCGTATTTGGTTCGCTTACGGTTTTGGGGGTCTATCTCCTCGCCAAAGAACTCTTCCGCCTCGCCCCTATAATGCTTTTTCGCGTTCCGATTTCAGGCTCATTGATAGCTCTTTTCTCAAGTTTTTTTCTTGCTACAAGCTATTGGCATATCAATTTTTCACGCATCGGTTTTCGAGCGATTATGGTTCCGCTTTTTCTCTCATTTGGATTCTATTGGCTTTTCAAAGCGTTCCGAACGCGCAAAATAACAGCCACTCTGTGTGCTGGAATTTTCATCGGACTCGGATTCCATACATACATTGCGTTCCGTATGGTACCGCTTATACTCGCTACCGTTCTTGGCTATAAAATTTTTATATGGCGAAAAGAGCGCGCCAGCGAAACAAAAGGATGCGCCCCATGCACAACGATTTTTATGCTTCTTGTAATTTTTGTCATCTCGCTTCCAATCGGCTCGTACTTTCTTAATAATCCAGCTGACTTCACTGGTCGCGGTGGACAAGTTTCTGTATTTTCCGCAGAAAATCCGGCGTATGAATTTGTCCGCTCAACAGCGCTTTCGCTTGGAATGTTTAATATCCGCGGAGATTGCAATGAACGGCACAATTTCAACTGCCAACCCGAGTTGTACTGGCCCGTCGGAATATTTTTTATAATCGGACTAATTCTTACGCTCATCGGACTCCTGCAAAAAGGAAGCGGGACCAAAGAACAATCGCTTTTTCTATGCGTAAGTTTTATCGCAATGATGCTTCCAGCAATACTCACGCGAGAAGGACTCCCACACGCTCTCCGCTCAATTGGAATGTTGATTCCTGTGATGATTATGTCAGGCGTGGGGGCAGCGTGGATTTGGAAATTAGCAGATGAATATCTTTCTGCTTCCGCGCGCAATCCCGAATATGCCAATCGCATTCCTCAAATCCAACGGATTAAAAAAGAGCTTGTGATTTTATTTTTTCTCGGACTGGCATTTATTGCCATTAATCTTTTGAACACATATCATTTTCGCTTCGCAAACAGCAAAGACGCATATCTTGGTTTTTCGGCAAACCTGACGAATATCGGGCGGTTTATAAAAACGCTTCCCGCGAACACACCAAAGTATGTAATTGTAAACGGTGGAGGCGACACGGTGCGCGGAATCCCGATTTCGGGACAACCAATTATGTTTCTTACCGGAACATTTACAGAAAAATCGCGCAATGAGAAAAACACACACTACATTATTGAAAACGAACTATCGCTAATTCCACAAGAAAAACCGCTCTTTATTATTCCCATTAACACCACGAAAGAGCTTATCGGAAAAATAAAAGAGCGGTTTCCTGCTATCTCGCCGACGATACCCGGAGATTTTGCCGTATTTGAAGCGCGTTAGTTAATAGAGCAATAAATATGGTGCAATAGAAATATCACGGAAAACAAGAAAAAATATAACAAGTTAGTCAGGGATAAAATCCCCGAACATATAAAACAAAAAGGCGGGGAATCGGTGATTCATATTGCAAATGAACATGAATATTGGCAAAAACTGAAAGAAAAACTCCGTGAAGAGGTTAGTGAATGGATTGAAGCTGAATCCTCTGAAGAAATGGCGGATGTGTTTGAAGTAATCACCGCTATTCTTGAGTATAAAAATTGGACCAATGAGAATATTATTGAACTTCAAAAAAAGAAACGCGAAGAACGCGGAGCATTCAAAAAAAGGATTATACTAGATGAATCATAATCTTATGAGACTAATGAGGTTGAACCTCACAAACCTCATAAACTACCAATCTATGAAAAAAATTCAATCATTGCTCGCTGTAAGCCTTTTGACTTTGATGGCAATTTTAATGTTTGGGTCGGTATGGAACGATTCAGCAATTATGGATGAACTCCCCCATATTCCTGCGGGATATTCATACCTTGCAAAGGGCGATTATCGCCTTAATCCAGAGCATCCTCCGCTCATTAAGATGATCGCGGCGATCCCGCTTCTTTTTCTTAAAATAAACTTTCCCGACGCCTCTGTACATTGGACGAATGACATAAACGGGCAATGGGATTTTGGCAGAGAGTTTTTGTATCGTGCTGGAAATGATGCGGATCTTATTATTTTTTGGTCACGCGTTCCTATTATTCTTCTCACTCTTTTCGCGGGGTGGTTCTTGTTTGCGTATATCCGAAAACGTTTTTCAGACAGCGTCGCCCTTTTAACACTCGGCATGTACGCGCTCTCGCCGACGATCATCGCTCATTCACGGCTTGTGACGACTGACTTGGGCGCTCTCGTCGGTTTTTTGCTTGGGATATTTGGATTCGTTGAATTTCTCAAAAATCCAAATAGAAAAAACATCATCATAGCGGGACTGTGTTTTGGAACCGCCACCGTCCTTAAATTTTCTCTTATTCTCCTCTTACCAATGTACGCTATTATGTTTATCGCATTTATTGTGGCGCAAGAAATACGCGATTTCGCATTTTTTATGCGCGTGCTTGGAAAATGCCTTGGAATTGCATGCGTTGCGATAGCGCTCATATGGCCAATTTACCAATACACGATTTGGAATTATCCGCCAGAACGCCAACGAAGCGATACAGAGTTTACTTTAGAATCATTCGCAAATGGTAAACGATCTTTGAAAGAAGCTTGCGCGACCATTACATATCTGGCTCGGTGTCCTGCGGAATTAACGATTATGGCATCCGATACGCCACTGCTTCGTCCTTTGGCACAGTATATGCTCGGACTTCTTATGGTATTTCAACGCTCCGCAGGAGGAAATACGGCGTATTTTATGGGCGAAGTTTCCAATACCGGATCACGCCTTTATTTCCCAATTGCATACTCAACAAAAGAGGCAACTCCAATCCTCATTATGCTTGCGTTGGCGTTTTTCCTTGCAATACAGCGCGTTCTTAATGCTCCGTCATATTCGTTTTCAGCGATTCGCATATGGATAAAAAATCATTTTATAGAATTTTCTTCCCTCATTATGATTGCTGTGTATTGGGCGTTCTCAATTAAAAGCCCCTTAAACATCGGCATCCGCCATATTATGCCAACGCTTCCATTTATGTATCTTTTGATTGCAGTACAGATTACTCGCTGGTTTTCAGAAAATACATTTCAAGAACATACTTCGCTTTTTAGATGGACTCAGGAACTGGTTAAAAAAAAATTTCTAAAGTACGCGAAGATTGCTTTTATTGTTTTTCTTTTTCTATTGCTCATTTTTAAAATGCTCATCGTCTATCCCTCATATCTTTCCTACTATAATATTTTTGGCGGTGGCACAGACAATGGGTACCTTCTTATTACCGACTCAAATTATGACTGGGGACAGGACCTGAAACGATTACGAGCGTTTACCAAAAAAAATAATATTAACACGATAGCTGTTGATTATTTTGGTGGGGGCGATCTCCAGTATTATTTCGGCGACCAAGCAAAACCGTGGTGGTCTGCGCGCGGACCAGCAAAAGGATGGTTCGCGATATCAGCGACGTTTCTTCAGGGAGCACGCGGAAAAACAGTTTCGGGATTTGAAAGAAAACAGGAAGATGAATATAGCTGGTTACGAAAATACGAACCTGTTGCGCGCGCCGGAAAATCAATTTTTATCTATAAATTACCGGACTAATTTAAAAAAATATCCCGCGGAGTGCGGGATATTTTTATTAGTAGTCTTGATGTGGCATTTGAGACATAGGAGTTTCTTTTTTTGGAAGCTCGCCGACAATCGCATCTGTGGTGAGTACAAGAGCGGCGACTGACGCAGCGTTCTGAAGAGCGGTACGCACGACTTTTGTCGGATCAATAATGCCTGCTTTTACCAAATCCTCATAAATATCCCGCGCGGCATTATACCCAAAAGCGCCCTTTTGCTTCCGCACTTCCTCGGCAACAACAGCGCCCTCCCGTCCGGCGTTATACGCAATTTGCCGAATTGGAGCTTCAAGCGCCCGCGTCATAATATCCATGCCAACGCGCTCATCAAGATGCTCAGGACTTTTATCCATAGCATCGCGAAATTTTTTAAGTTCAGAAAAACAGCGGATAAGCGCAACGCCTCCTCCGGGAACAATTCCCTCTTCCATAGCCGCTTTAGTCGCATGCACCGCATCATCAATACGAAGTTTTTTCTCCTTTTGTTCAACTTCTGTTGCGGCCCCAACTTTAATAACAGCAACTCCTCCCGATATTTTTGCTAACCGTTCCTGAAGCTTTTCCTTATCAAACTCAGATGTTGAACGGTCAAATTCCGCCCGAATTTGTTTCACGCGTTTTTCAATATCAGCTTTTTTTCCCTTGCCACCGATAATAATGGTATTTTCTTTCGTAGAAATAATGCGTCGCGCGGAACCAAGCATATCAATTTCAACGGCATCCAATTTTAAGCCGACTTCTTCAGTAATAACGCGCCCCCCACTCACCGTCGCAATGTCTTCAAGCATGTCCTTTCTCCGATCGCCAAAGCCTGGCGCTTTAATGGCAAGTGCGTTAAAAGCTCCACGAATTTTATTTATAACAAGCGTTGCCAACGCCTCGCCCTCAATATCATCGGCAATAATAACAAGATCCTTGCGTCCTGCTCGGGCAAGTTTTTCTAAAAGCTTCAGTATGTCCTGAATGCTGGAAATTTTCTTGTCTGTTATGAGTATGGCGGGATTTTCAAAGACCGCTTCCATTCGTTCGGCGTTCGTAATCATATACGGCGAGACATATCCGCGGTCAAATTGCATTCCTTCAACGATTTCCCGTGAAAGTCCGAGCGTCTGATCGTCTTCAACGGTGACAACACCGTCTTTACCAACTTCTTTTATAATATCAGCAATCAAAACTCCGATCTCTGCGTCCTGAGCAGAAATGGTCGCTACCTGTTTTACTTCTTCGTGATTCGCAATTGGACGGGAAAGTTTTTTTAATTGATTCAAGACAATCTCCGTGGCTTTTTCAATCCCGCGCTTTACGCCCATCGGATTCGCCCCCGCGGTTATGTTCCTGATGCCTTCCGCGATCATGACCTGCGCTAAAAGGGTTGCAGTCGTGGTTCCGTCTCCGGCGACATCATTGGTCTTTGTGGCAACTTCACGAATAAGATCAGCGCCCATGTTTTCAAGCCTATCTTCAAGTTCAATTTCCTTTGCGATGGTAACGCCGTCATTGGTAATAAGCGGAGTTCCGTATCCGCGGTCAAGAACGACATTCCTTCCCTTCGGTCCAAGTGTTAATTTGACGGTGTCGGCAAGCTTATCAATCCCGCGCTTTAACGCGTGGCGCGCCTCTTCATTAAAAAGAATTTGTTTTGCGGACATAGTTTGCTTCGCTCAAGTTCAAAATTCAAAACGCAAAATGCAAATTTGATATCTGATCTTTAAGATTTAATTAGTCTATAATAGCGAGAATATCTTCTTCCCGCGCGATTAAATACTCCTTACCGTCAAGTTTGATTTCATTCGGGCCATATTTGGTAAAAATAACGACATCGCCATTTTTTATGGACATAGCAATGTGCTTACCGTTTTCATCGCGTTTACCCTGTCCCACAGCGACTACGCGACCCTTTTCGGGGCGTTCTTTTTCAACTGTTTCGGGAAGATAAATACCAAAATCGGTTTTCCCGTCTTTATGCTCACGCATCGGCTCAATGAGCACTCTATCGCCAATTGGCTTAATATTTATTTTCATGCGTATTAACTTTATTATTTTTTTTAAAAACTCCATTCCGCAAAATGCGGAAAATCTCTTTTTAGCACTCTTACTATTCGACTGCTAAACAGTATAGTAAACAAAATACATCGTGTCAATAAAGCTCTGTTTTAACAACAGGCTCTGTTCCAAAACCCCTCAAACAGTCGGAGCGAAACCCCAGAGTATCATCGGAGCTCGTCATGCTTGTTTGCTTGGTAATAAAAAAATAGCAAAAAAACGCCCCGCATAAAGCGGGGCTTACCATCATCTGCTTAAAGAAGGCGCACGGCCTGTTCAGCGAGATGAGAACGAAAAACTTTAGAAAGGTGAATTATTGATGCGTTCTGCTCGTCGGCAAACGCGGCGGCAGTCAGCGAGAGACCATTAGACGCTTTTCCGCCGTATGGATGAATATCAATTTGCGTGATATCGCCCGCAAGCACGATCTTCGTACCTTCTCCTGCACGGCTAATAATTGTTTTGATTTCAAGCTTATCGGTATTTTGTCCTTCATCAATAATAACATAGGCGTTTCGCAGTGTCCGTCCGCGAAGATGTCCGATAGAAACAATGTGCATGGGAAATTTATTCTGAAACGCCTCAAGAACTTCTTCGCGTCGTGCGTTCATCCCGAGCCCCTTAAAACAGTCCTTAAAAAAATCACCATGATCATTGAGTTCTACCTGCTTGCGAGCCTCCAACAGAATGGCGTATGTGTTGTCAAAGATAGGCTCAACCCACGGCTCCATTTTTTCTTCTAGTGTTCCAGGGAGAAATCCCAACCTGTCTTTGTCGCCTACGGGCACTACCGGCCGTGAAACAATTAACTCGTCGTATGTACCATTAAGCACTTGCTGTATACCAGTAGCGATAGAGAGAATCGTCTTCCCCGTCCCCGCCCCGCCGATAAGAGCAACTAGTTCAATTTTTTTATCCGTAAGAACATCCCACGCAGCCGCTTGCTTACGATCGCGCGGTTGAAACCCAAACGAACATCGGGGCCGATTCATATTGATTTGACGGAGCGTGTGACCATCTGCCCCCATAAAACACTCGCACACTGCTCCTTCTTTTTTTCCATCGCTTCGTAGGTTCCCATCGCACAAAATCGCATACACGCGATTAGGGTGTTTCCGATCATCCAGCCGTATGCTCGCGTTTTTACTAAAAATTTCTTGACATTCTTCTGGGGTAAGATTGATAGAATCGCTTTCGTGTAAAAGTCGCGAATCTCGAACGGATGCCGGACTATAACGATCCGCATCAAGCCCAAGAATATGGGCTTTCAAAAGCACATTTGTATCGTCGCTTATGAGAATGATTTTTGAATTTGGATTCGCGTCTTTGTATAAAAACGCTGTTGCGATAATTTCGTTGTCAGGGTTTTGCTCTAAACCCCTAAACATAGATTGCTGTAAGCGAGGATGAAACAAAAGAACTCCCCCATCTTTGAGCAAGACCTCTCCGCAATTATTCCGCTTACAAGAAAGATCTTCCATGATTCTCGTTGCTTCACGAGCGCTGTATCCCGCTTCCATGCTCTTTTTCAGAGAATCAAGCTCTTCCACAACAACAAACGGAATGACAACGAAATTGTCGGCAAAATCGCCGTCAACAAGCACATAAGGATTATTGATAACAACATTGGTGTCAAAAACAAAAATCTTTTTCCCGAATCCTCCGGCTCTTTCGCATGCTTCATGCATACGCACCTCCTCTTGTACGGATATTTGATTGTCCTATAATGTAAAAAAGCTGGCATGAATATTGCACTACGAAAGTATTTTTATAGCGCACTATCTATAAACACACTATATGTATATTTTCTCAAAAAGCAAGGGGGAAGACGGCAAATGGAAACAAGTCAGAAAAGAAAAGCTTTTAAAAATAAAACGGCGCATTGAGGAAATCCTTGACCGCGAACACTCAATCACCGCAAAGGAAAAGAGTTGGCGCGACCGTTTTTTTAGACCGCTTTCAAAACTCTGCCGTGATGCTGGCATTCGCGCCAATTATATTTCGCTTATAGGCGTTATTCTTGTTTGTATTCAGATATGGAATTTCTGGATAGGCGAAGAGCTTTTGGGACTTTTTTTTGCTCTCCTTGCTGCATTCACGGATATGATTGACGGACCGATTGCTCGATTTACATACACAGAAAACAGCGATGACGATATTACTGCGTTTGGAACATTCCTTGATCACTTCCGCGATTATTTTTTGGCGCTTTCGTTCGGATATTTTTCTCTTTTTTACCACAATATATTTCACCCAATTGAAATAACGCTTTTCGTCCTGATAGCGCTTTTGTATATCGGTATATTTATTGGAACACTAACAAAACTCCGTAGATACAAAGAATACGGCAATTCAACGGAGACGAAACTCAGGGGCTTTCTCCTCCCCGAGATGCAAACGACATTTTGGGGACGCGCTCAATTTTTTATGATTATAGCGGGCATCACCGTTCTTTTTGTTGGACGAATGAACCAATCAGAATTTCTTATTCTTTTTTCGTTTATACTTTTAGGTATTCACATGGGCATCAACTTTCGAAATCTTCTGGAAGAATATGTTTTGGGATAGCAAAATACGAAACCTTACGAGGCGAAACCCCGTAAGAATTATTTATGCGATTTTCTCAAACAAAAAAACCGCTTTACGCGGTACTTTTTGTGTTAATTTTGGTGATTTCCACTTCGGTAAATGGCTGGCGATGACCCTTCATTTTCCGACGACGCACCTTCGCCTTGTAGCGAAATACGATTTTTTTGTCACCCCTACCCTGTGTTAGAATTTTCCCCTCAATTGAAGCGCCAACGATATACGGTGTACCAATTTCGGTTTTTTTATCCCCAAAAATAAGAAGAATGGCATCAAAAACAGCAACGCCGTTTTCCCGCGCATCCAATTTTTCTATTTTGATTTTTGTACCGGCTGAAACGAGGTACTGCTTTCCGCCAGTTTCAATAATTGCCTGCATAGAAACACAATTAAACTCTAAAAAATAACTTTCTTACTGTATCCGATTTCTATTAGCGAGTCAACCCAAAAATAGGCGAAAGAGAAAAATACCGGCATTATACGAGGTCATCAACCTTAATAAGAAGATTTCTTTCTTATTATTGTCAGTCCCCGCTCATCTTTAATAATAAGCTCGTTGTACGCGGAATCAAAAAGTTTTTCGGTTCGTTTAAAAAAGACGTGCCACCGATCTTTAAAAAAATCTTTTTCCCCACGATGGACTCTCACGCATCCGGCGTAATTCAAATTTGCCTGTACATATTCATTGCATGCGGAACCAATTTCTACGCTCGTCGGATACAGAACCGTATTCACAGCCCGACACATAGACTGACTCCTGATAAATGTTATGCACGCGGAATTAAATCCCCGATTATACAATTCTTCTATGGATGGGCTTTGAAAACATGAATATGAGAGTGGCGGAACGAATACCTCTAATTCACTTAAGTAACTGGAACATGCGTTCTCACGAAAACCCCCACCACCATCACGCGCGCCAGTATGAACATATGCCATGCCAAAAGGAGGAAGCCTAATATCTTCTTCGTACCCGTCGCTTCGCGGGATTACTTCAACTTTTGGTATTTTTGCCCCGACTCCACGCTGATTTTCAACTGTCCACCCAGTAATTTGAATGGAAGAGGTTCCTGTATTTTGAATTGTAAAATACTCGTCGCTCGCCTTATTTGAGTAATTATAGAGCTGAACAAAAATTTTCCCCTCGTACAAAGAACGCAAAAGATCCGCCTTTTTTACCAGTTCTTGTGGCGAAGTTTGTGAATTTTTTTCAGAAATCTTGGGCGGTTGAAGTGGCGGAGACGACTGAGGAGGTTGAGAAGGTGGGGGCGACTGAATGGCTGGAGCAAAAACATTAACGCCCCCTTGTGGACCCGAAAGCGCAGGAAAAGAGAAAAAATTTAATTTTTTTCCAGAAAAAAACATCGCCCCGCCAATCACGACGAGAAAAATAACCAAAAGCGCAAATATTTCTGCCGTGCTCTTCATTGAAGTTATTTATCTGTTCTTAAAATTGCCAAATGCCTCAACGCATTCGCGCCATACCAAAGAATCATCATACGTCCTGCGGACCCTGCACGACCTTTGGTTCCGCCTCAATGCCCTTTCCTGTTATCTTTAGCACATCTTTATCAATTTTCGTAAACTCTTTATACGCATTGTTGTACATATTTACGGTCGTACCCAAGTTCTTCCCCATTCTCTGCATGTAATCTTCATAGGATATTAGGTGCCGTCCAAGATTTTCAACCTGCTTGATAATTTCTTTTGCTTCTTGAGAAATTTTCTGGTTTTTAAGTCCCTGTAATACCGTTTGCAAATACGCTAAAAATGAAGTTGGGGAAACAATAATAACCTTTTTCTGCCCCGCGTAATGAATGAGGTTTCGCGTATCATCGGCGACCGCTCCGACCTTATTGATCAAGAGATCGTAGTACACCGCCTCCGAAGGAATAAACATAAACGCAAAATCCATCGTATTCTCTTCCGGCTTCACATATTTTGATGTTTCATCAATTCGGTTTTTTAAATCCGCAACGAATGCTGATTCGTACCGCTTTTTTTCCGCAGAATCGCGTGATTCTAAAATGCGATTGTAATTTTCCAAACTAAACTTTGAATCAATGGGAATAATTCGCGTATCAACAAAAACAACAGCGTCAACAATTACCCCGTCTGAAAACGCGTACTGCATTTGGTACGCTCCGGGAGGCAAAACATTTTTAAGAACAGTCTCTAGATAATATTCGCCTAAAATCCCCCGCTGTTTCGGATTTTTTAAAATATCCTGTAAATTTTGAAGTTGCCCGGAAAAATTGATAACCTGACGATTCGTTTCATCAAGTTTTGTGAGTTTTTCCGTTACCTCGGCAAGAATTTTTGCCGATTGACCAGAAATCCCTTGAATAAGCTCTTGCGCCTGTCCAAATTGCTGTTGATTTGCTCGATGCGTTTCAGAAAGTTTTGAATCAAGGGTTGTCCGAAGCTCCTTATTCTGATCCGCAAGTTGAGATAAGCGCTCCATCAATGCGCCCAGCTTTTCAGCTTCGCCACTATCGGGTTTTTTCTCGCGCGACAAATGCCAAAAAACCGCGATAAAACCGCCTATGATAACAATAAGAAGAATAATAAAGTCAGCTCCCATACCGATATAGTATATCTCGTAAAATTAAAAAGCGCGAACGATGTTTTCAAGCTCGCTAACTTTCTCCTGCAACAGCTCTTTAGTGTCTGCCTCAATATGAAGACGAACGAGCGGTTCCGTATTTGAAGCGCGAAGCGAAAACCACCATGTGGGATATTCAACCGAAAGCCCATCAAGCGTAGAGATTTTCGCACTCTTAAATCGCGCAAGAATTTCCGCAGTTAGGACGTCTTTATTCTGCACAATAAAATTAATTTCTCCAGAGCGAAATGTCGTACGCATAGGAGAAGCAAGGTCAGACATACGCTTTTGAGTTCCCGCGCGAAGATTGAGCATATAAATAAAAGTAAGAATCGCGGCATCACTGTTGAAAAATTCTGGATAATA
>JBBTQR010000012.1:16553-43285 GCA_038065595.1 Patescibacteria group bacterium
TGCCCAGAAGACTCGGCGCCAAGAATAATTCCCTGATCCCGCTGGAGACGATTCCGAAAAAACGCCGTTCCAACCCGAACAACTTCAACATATCCGTGTTTTGACTGCACGTATTCTCTGGACTTTTTTGACGAATTAACATCAAAAAGCGTTACCTTATGTGGAATATATTTTAATTTTTCCTCTGCAATCAGAGCCCCCACGACATCCGGTTGCATAATTTCCCCAAATTCATCAAAAAATATCGCTCGATCGCCATCTCCATCAAAAATAACTCCAAAATCCTGATGATTCTTTTTTAATTCGGCTACCACCGATGCTTGCGATTCAACATCAAGCGGATTTGGACTATGTCGGGAAAACACAGGGTCAAGGTCAAAAAAAAGCTTACGTGCGTCAACTCGTATTTGCGTTAAAAGCTCTTTCAATACTATTACCGCCGCCCCTCCAGCTGCATCAATAACAACGCGTGGCATCGTGCCAAAAGGAGAAACTTTTATAAATTGCATCAAAAATCGAATATACCGTGGAAGCATGACAAATTCTTTAACGACTCCACGCGTTTTCGGAAGGGAAAACGGCGCACTCATCCGCTCGTATATTTCAGGAAGACCCGTCTCGGAAGCGATGCGTTCGGTCTTTGTAGAAATTTTAAAACCCGTAGTTCCCACGGGACCATGAGAAGGCGTAACCATAATCCCTGCGTCCACATCAAATGTTCCAATGCCAAAATAATGCATTGGGGTCGTTCCAATTCCTCCGTCAAATACGACCACCCCTCCATCAATCAAACCGCGCACAAGCGACTCTTGAAGTGCTTTTGATTCAAAACGCGCGTCACGATTAACAAGTATCGCCTTTACGGGAATATTCTTTTTTTCCATTAAAAACAGAACAAACGCCCTCCCCAAAAGATATGCGAACTCCTCGTTTATTTCATTTGGATATTTTCCACGAATATCATACGCGCGAAAAACAGATTTTAATATTTCCATAACCGATGCCAAAGCTTGATTATTTTTTTATTATATCATAAAATCCAGTGAAATGTTTTGGAAACATTTTTCAACGGTTTAGCCATGAAAACGCACGGACCCAAAAATTCCGCACGCTCCCATGCTCTACGCCCTACATCGCCATGGCACTTGGAGTCAATCAATTAAAAAGAGGCTCTATTATTCTCTACGAAGATCAGCCGTACGAAGTCAATGAAACGCATCACCTGCGGATGCAACAAAGACGGCCCGTCGTCAATACGCGCCTCACCAATCTCATAACTGGAACGGCAATTGAGCGGAATTTTAAACAGTCCGATGTTTTTGATGAGGCTGATATAGAAAAAAAAACTGTTGTTTTCTTATATAACCACCGTGACGACTTTGTGTTTCATGAAAAAGATAAGTCGGAAGCACGCTTTAATCTTTCAAAGGCAATTATTAGCGATAAAGCAAAATGGTTAAAACCAAATACTGTGGTACAGGCAGTCGCATTTAACGAAAAGATAATTTCTATAACGATTCCGATTAAAATGGAATTAAAAGTAGTTGAAGCTCCTCCAGGAATAAAAGGCGATACTGCGCAAGGAGGTACAAAAGCGGTTACGCTTGAAACTGGAGCTATCATACAGGCGCCACTCTTTATCCAGCAAGACGATATCATTATCGTAAATACCGAATCGGAAGAATATGTAGAGCGTGGCAAAAAAGCATAAACCGTTGAGTTCTATAGTATACGCCCTCAGCATTGCATTAAGCGACTCATTAAAGACTCTCTATAAACTTACTGTGGATAAAAACCCTGTGAGAGCGTGCTCCAATTTTTAAGAAAAAACACGACTTTTTGAGTCGTGTTTTTTCTTATTGAGAAATCTTACGAGGCGAAGCCTCATAAGATTTCTCATGGGTTACTTAAACTCGATTCTGTCTCCGGGCTTTAGAACGCGTTTATTATCTTGGGGAGCTTGAAGCTCTGTTTTTTTTTGTCCGCCAATACCAGCGGGAGGGCTTTCGCGTGGTTTCAGCATTCCGGTGCGGTCACGAACTATTCCGCGCTCTTCTTCGCTTCCTTGATTTTGTTTTTTTGGTGCGAAAGATTCTGAAAGAATCTTTTTTAATTCTATAAAATTAATTGTTTTTTTCTTAGCTTGTGCTTGTTCTATGCTTCCGCCCACCTGAACGCGCTCCTCGGCTGAAATATGGTCGTGAGCAGAAGAATTCTTTATACGTAATTGTGATAAAGAAATAAATTCGCTTGGTTTTTTTATATCTGGCTGAAAAAAATGCTTTTTTTCTTGCTGACGAATCGGCTGCACTCCCAAAGACGATGATTCGGAGGATTTCGCATGACGAATAGCGGCGTGCGTATCACCGCTATTCGTTTGGGCGTGTCCTGAATTTTCGTTAGTAACAGAATGTACGCGCGGTGAACGAATATCAAGAGCCGGACGCATAAACTCGTCTTTTCGTGATTCGTACAAACGAATTTCTGGAACCGCGTCTTTTTGAGGTGCGGGATCTCGAGAATACTGTGGCACTTCTCGAGAAAAAGTCTCTTTGTTTTTTGGCACTCTCGTTTGGTATATTTGCTCTGCTGAGCTCAGTATCTCGTCGTTTTCACTCCTCAACCGCACATTTGGTCTACTGATCTCAGCACTTCCTCGCTCTTCGCTCGGTCGCACATTCGGGCCTGCTGGCCTCAGTACTTCCTCGCTCCCGCTCGGTCGTTGAAATGTAGTGTCACGATACAGCGCATCTTTCCGCGATTCCTGCCATACGCTCCCTTGAATATGCTCGCCTCGTAAAACAGGCGCTATCGTCGCATCACGATGCGGGGGATTTTTTTTAATCAAGTCGCGCGATATTGGAAATGTTGTTATCTCTTTTCTTTGTTCATGCTGAATATCGCCGCCAACTTTTTCTAAACCAGCAAAATTACGATTTTTTTGAGAAACAAAATCTTGAGAACTAAAAGGGGCCTGCTTAGACTCGCTCGGCGATACCTCAACTATATTCTTTCCGGAGACATACCTAGAACCCTGAAATGTCGCCTGGCCACGCGCCTCGTCTCTTTTCGGCGCGCCAGATCCAGAAACACTACCCATTGATCGCGTAAGACCTTGCCAGTCAATAATTTCCTTATCAATTATTTTTCTATCACGCCCATATGTTTTTTGAGATGCTAAAATAATTTCATCTCTGTATGATCGGTCTTGAAACTTCATAGGCGGAAGCGTTGAGGCCGAAAACGGCCGTGATGCAACGCCGTCAATCATTAAACGAAGATAGATATTCGTAAATCCAAGATTCACGAGGTCTTTTGCTAAAAACTCTGGAGAAAATTCTTTTTCAAAAAGTTCCGCGTCAGTCGCTCCAATACGAAACGATATCATCGTTCCAACATTTCCAAAAACAGCGTCACGCACCTCCTCAGTCATCTGTTCAACATACTGATGCGCGAGAATAAGATCTAAACGATATTTTCGCGCTTCGGAAAGAATGCTCGCAAATGATTCCGTGGCAAAATTCTGAAATTCGTCAACATACAGATAAAAATCATTGCGCTTGGATTCTTCAACTTCAATTCGTGTCATTGCCGCAAGATAGAGGCGGGTAACAAGCAACGCGCCCAACAGCTTCGCGTTTTCTTCCCCAATTCTTCCCTTAGAAAGATTCATAACAAGAATCTTTTTTTCATCCATTATTTTCCGCATATCCATAGAGGACTTTGCTTGTCCGACGATATTTCGAATCAATGGGTTTGAGGTAAATTGTCCGATTTTATTTTGTACGGCGGCTCCAGCTTCTGCTGCGAATTTCTCTGTATACTTTGCGTATTCATTTTCCCAAAATGCACGAACAATCGGATCTGTCGTATTACCAACGATCTGTTTCCGATATTCTTTATCCGCTAAAATACGATTGATACCCAACAGCGTTGTCCCCGGCGTTTCTAAAAGCGCTAAAATTGAATTTGAAAGAAGATACTCCATGCGCGCAGACCATACATCGGGCCAGATTTTTTTGAAAACGCCGATAAGTCCCGTAGACACAAGATGTCTCCGCTCCGGACCCACATCCTCCATAACATTAAAAGCGATCGGATTATTAAGGTCGCATGGATTGAAATACACGACATCATTGATACGCGATGGCGGAACAAAATCCAACATTCGTTCAGCGTATTCACCGTGTGGATCAATGATCCCGACGCCCTCTCCCGACTGAATATCCTGAATTGTCATATTTTCAAGAAGTACCGTTTTCCCCATGCCCGTCTTACCAATTATGTACATATGCCGTCTCCGATCGTTTCGCTTAATGCCAAAACGCCGCTTCACTCCGCGGAAGTTTGTTTCAGAAAATACCGTAATATCATGATCGCTAGGCATAAAACAAGTTTTGGGTGTTGGGCTTTAGGTTTATAATATTTGGACATCCGATGTCCAAAGTTAAAATAGCTATTATCCGAGCGGAAGATTGATCGGCGGAGCGGAGCGCTTTGCTTCAATGCGCGCGAGAGAAACAGTCGTTACAACGCCTCCAGGGATATGAAATACTGTCGCCAATTCTTCTATGTTGAAAACAAATTGCGAATTTGTATATGAATCAAATAGCGCGTAAAAATTATCAAATAATGAAAATGAGTACGCCGGTCCGGGTTTTTCTCGCATACGATATTTCATGACAAGTGAGCGTTTTAGACGCAATTCCCGTTGGGAAACAAAAAAATAATCAACTCCCGTGCCGTTCGCCCGCTTAAAACCGTTCAGCCGAAGATCGTTGAATTGATTAAACGCTCCAAAAAGCGCCGCCATATTCGCTGGCTGAAAAACATCGCGCTTTTCCAGATATAAAATACGAATTGCAGTATCAAAACCGAGCTTTGATATATTTTCTTCAACCGCCTTCACGACATCTCGTTCTCCCGGAGAAAGTTCCGGTTTTGAGTCTTTCTTTTCATCTTTTTTTATAGATTGATTTATCGGTGTACCAAAAAGAGCGTTGGTAGCGATAACAAAATAACTTGAAATGCTATCACCAATCTCGGTAGCAAATGATTTTTTTGACGGTTTTTTTCTGCCTAAAAGTTTATTGACGAGTTCAGTGCCCTTTTCTTTCCATTCGTTTCCAGAAGGACGGATCAGCATTTGAATCCAAATTTCTTCTCCTGTTTTTAATTTACTCAAAACCTCGGCAAGAGATGCCAACGGATCAACTTTTTGAGACTCTTCTTCAATCTTCTCCATCACAAATGCTTTATAGGTGCGAATCGGATACGCGTCTTCCTTGTTCAACATAAGTTCAAAACCGCCAAGACTCCATTCTTCGTTTGGGATATTCTTTGGAAGATCTTCGGTGTAATCAGAAACTTCCCGAATTTCGGATTCGGGATATTGCGCATATACTTGCGCTTCAACAAGATTTCTAAATTGGGACGGCGTCCAAACAAATAATGATATGGCGCCACCACGGCCGATAATTTCACAGGAAAACCAAAGCTGAGTCTTACCCGCCCAATATATATCAATGAGATTTCCCCCGCTTTTGATGCCGTGAAGTCCGGCAAAAACCTGTTCCATTGCCTGTGGCGGTTTTCCGACCTCCGATGGAACTTTTATCTCAAGAAGCGTCCAAACAACTTTTGAGAGAAAAATAGAACGAATATGTATGAGCCATATTCGCAAAAAAATAAAAAAAAGAACATATGGTGCCCAGAGCCACCATATGTTCAAAAAAAACATCGGAATCGCCGATCCAATAAAAAAAAATTCCTTTGGTAAAAAATCAAACATAAAACAAGAGTCGTCGCTCTCGCACAAACCTAAAAAACGCCTACCTTTATGCGAGATGATATGCTCCGCTATCGTTCTTTTTAAAATACTGCCTATTTTGAAGATTGAGCATAATTGTGTTTTCTTTCACAAATCGCTTTTCCATAACCGCCTGCACAATCATTTCTTTACTCATTGCGGTGTTTTCACGGCGAAGAATGCCCTCAATCACATTGCGTACCGTGCCAGGTTCATATCCCCACTCGCGAAGCGCGTACAATCCGCGCCCAACCAAAACAAAACGAGTGGAGTCCTTAATAAGTTCATTGTGTACCGTTTGAGGATGAGCACGTTTTTTTCCACGAAATCCACTCTGATCAATCGCAAGTGCCACCTGCTGAAAATGCATCGGTTTCTTTGATTTCAAAAGAATAACATACGCTTTATCGCGAATGCTTTTCGGCTGAATCGTCGCCCACTCCAAAAGTCCGTATTCATTGTAAGAATTTTTCCCAATGTGCTTGCAAAAACGAATATGCTCATCCACGACATCGTCCGAAGGACGGCTTCCGTAAACACTCGCATACGCATCAGAAACGAGTCCGACAAGCGCGTTACGCGAAAGGACTGATTTATTTTCCCGAAGTTGGGCCATTACACCGCCCATAACCCTTTCTGAATTTCCAAGTTTTTCTTTTTCAATATAAATCCGTGGATGATACTCTTCTGATTCAGGCGCGTATTTTATTTGCGGATGAAGCGTCATCAAGAGCTCGGCGTGCGCGCCATCACCCTCATCTGCTATCCCACGAAGAAACTCTTCGCGTGAAACAACTCCGCCGTAATTTGCCGCATATCCCGCGATATCACGAAAAATGCCCGACAAATACTGGGCTAAATCGGTTTTTTTGAGATGTTTTAACGCGTCGTTTTCAATCTGCCGTACCCGTTCACGCGTAATCCCGTATGTTTTTCCGATTGCGTCAAGCGTTGCAGCACTTCCGCGAATTCCAAAACGCCGCTCGATTACATCGCGGAGCCGTTTATTTGGCAGGGTTTTTAAAATTGTTTGTACCGCCTCTTTCGGACGAATAGACAGTGCTACTTTTTTCATTATTTAGATGTATTGAAAATATTATTAAACGCTATCTTGATGTCACATTTTACGCGCGCTTTTTGATTCGTTCAAAAGAAACAAGTAAAGGACTTGCAATAAAGATTGAAGAATAAACTCCAACCGCCATGCCAATAATAAGAAGAAGCGACATAAACCGAGTCGTGTCTCCTCCAAAAAAGAATACCGCAGTAAGAGCAACAATAACGGTAAGCGAAGTATTTATAGAACGGACGATCGTTTCTTTAACGCTCCGCTCAACAATATCTTCAAATGATCCATGATCCTTCTCTGTTAATAACTTTTCCCGAATTCTGTCAAACACCACAATAGTATCGTGCACAGAAAAGCCTAAAATTGTCAAGATCCCCGAAATAAATAGCATATCAATTTCAACCCCAAAAAAATGACCTAGGTATGCAAAAACCCCTATTGGAATGCTGATATCATGCAAAAGTGTAATTATTGCCACTATGCCATATTTCCAAGAAGAAACCGGCTCCGAGACCCTCCGAAACGCCCACGCAACATAGAGAAGAATAAAAACCAGAACTAATGCGATTGCCTTGTATGAACTTGTCTGAAGCTCCCGTCCAATTGCCGGACCAATGGTATTAAACCGTTTTTCCATAAAAACGCTATCAGGATTTTTGGAGTTTCCGGAAAGCTTTGCCGTAAGAACATGGTGCTCATCTTCTGATATATTCCTAAAGCGAAGCATATATCCTTTTTCTCCCGCCCCCTGAACGACAACCGTTGCAATTCCCGCGTCACGAAATGCAGTCTGAATACTCTCGGGATTTGCCCGATCTTCAATAAACTCAATTTCCATAAGCGATCCCCCGATAAAATCAATTCCCGGCTTCAGTCCCCATAAAAAAAACGCGACAAACGCCAAAAAAGTGAGCGCTCCAGAAATACAATAAAAAAATTTTCGATTCTTAATAATATTCATCCCACACATAGGTTCTATGCGAAATCTTTTAGACCTGCGCAAAACCTGTATTAATTGCTAATCATTTTCTCCCACCGCGTCTACTGTGTGTGGGATTCATCTTTGTTTCGTAGGTATATTTTTTCCGCCAAAGGCGCTTGTGGGCCTCCGGCGGAAACTTTCAACCGTTTTTTATACCACTCAAAAAAAGCGAACGATATTTCTCTAATCGTGGCGTTAAAATAGAAAGGAGAAAATTTCTTGTGATAGTAAGCGCCGTAAACATACTCACCAAAATTCCAAGCGAGAGCGTAAGGGCAAATCCTTTTACAATGCTCGTTCCAAAAGAATAAAGAATAATTGCTGTAATCAAACTAGAAACATTTGAATCGCGAATTGAAGTCCATGCGCGCGCAAAACCCTCGTGCACGGAGTCGTGAAGCGTTTTACCCTTTTTTAGTTCTTCTTTCATTCTTTCAAAAACAAGAATGTTCGCGTCAACCGCCATACCCACAGAAAGAATAAATCCAGCAATTCCAGCTGTCGTGAGCGTAACCGGAATCAACTTGAATAAAGAAAGCGTCAACGCGGCATATACGCACAAAGCGATAACCGCAATAATACCAGGAAGACGATACCAAATAATCATAAAAAGCGCTACGAAAAGAAACCCATACAATCCCGCAATCATGCTCTTGCGAACATACACCTCTCCAAGCGACGCCTGTATATTCTCACGACCAATGAGCGTTATGGGTACCGGCAAAGCACCTGCGTTTAAATATCGCACAAGATCTTTTGCTTCCTGTATGGTAAATTGACCGGTAATCTCTGCTTTTCCGCCTTGTATTTCCTGCTGAACAGTTGGCTGGCTTAAAAGAACGCCATCAAGAAAAATACCCACAGGCTTTTGAATGTTTCGTTTCGTAATATCGGCAAAAAGTCCCCCACCCTCATCGTTGAATTCAATTGCGATATTCGGCTTACCTGTCGTAGAATCAAAAGCAACCTGCGCTTTTTTCATAAATCGTCCATTCAGTCCCGTTGAAATATACCGCATTGCCTTTGTCTCTTCCTCATTTTTTGGTATTGGTCCGTTCAATTCACGAAATTCAAGAAATGGAGTTTCTCCAATGAGTTTAATTGCTTGATTTACATCCGTAACACCCGCAAGCTCAACGACGAGACGATACTCGTCTCCCTTCTTTTCAATCTGAATGAGTGGCTCGGAAACCCCATAGATATTCACACGCCGTTCAATAGCATCACGAAGAGAGTTCATCGCGTCTTCGGGAGATTCCTGTATCATTGCTGTCTCGGCACGATACAAAAGATGCGCACCACCGCGAAGATCAAGCCCTAAAACAAAGTGTTTTTTTACAAAATTTGGCAAAGCGGGAATCCGATCAAAAAGAAATTGACTACTAAAAAATCCCGCAAAAATTGCGAACAAAAAAACTATAACACTAAAAAATCGTACCTTGCCTTGCTGGCTCATAATGAAGAAAACAGTATCATAAAATATTTTTTAGCGCAAAAAATTCATTTCTGATGCAAATGAAACAGTTGCAAGCATAGCGCGATATTCATCAACGACAGACTCCTTTCCGTTTTCTGAAAAACTCCCACGAGTTCCGAGAATGATTGTATGAAAAAATCCTCGCTCAAGAAATGTTGTCTCATAAAACACGCTTTCATCATTTGGACTATAATACTGAAGTACGAGCGCGCGCCTCCCCGAAAGTTCCGCGGATTCAACCGCTCTCATCGGATACTTTAATTCCTGGAGAGCTGCAATGCGCGCAACGCGGTAGGCAAGCATACTTTCGCCGTTTATTCCAGCGTCAACGATGTCAACGGAGACAATCGCGTCCTCTCCTTCACGCATAATACCGCGGTATTCCCCAGAGAGCGGACGCCATCGCGGAGGATATTTAAATGAAACCCCCTCAAAACCAAGAGAAAATGTAGTCCACTTCTTTACATCGGGAATAGTTGGAATAAAAAACGCTCCGCGCGGTTCCGATTCTTTAATAAGCATCTCCACTGATTTTTGCTCAACGGTAAACCGCCCAATAATACTTCCCAAATATACAACAATCCCGCTCAACACAATGACAGCAAAAGGAAGAACCAATCGCCTAAGAAAAGACTGTTTTTCAATTTCAAACGAAAAAAATTTTTTCATTTGAATACACACGAAGCAATAAGCGCAGGAAAGACGACTGCCGCCGTCTCCGAGCGAAGAATCGTCGGATATAAATGAACTATTTTAATTCCCATTTCTTCCGCGCGCTGTATCTCGTTTTTAGAAAACCCACCTTCAGGTCCTATAAAAATATAGATTTTTTTCATATGATGTAGACGAACAAGCGCCGAGAGTTCCGTAAAAGAAACCTCTGACGCATGTGAAATATCAAAAAGAATACCAAACCCACCTTCCCGTGCGCACTGTGCAATTGCGTCAAAAAATGAGACGACCCCGAGATACCGCGGAAGAATCGCTCTCCCCGATTGTTCGGTTGCCTCCGTTATGATTTTTACAATACGCGCGCTATTCAGGTTTTTTGTGATTGACCGTTCCGTTGTTATCGGCATAAACTCCGAAACTCCGACCTCGGTCCCCTTTTCAAACGCCCACTCCATGCGTTCCTTCCGCACTACGCCCTGACACACAACAATCATTGCGTTCAACTCACGCTCATTTTTTTTCTGTTCAAGAATCTCCGCGCGCACCTCGTTTTTTGAAATGGAAATAACCCGCGCCACATAATCAAATCCGTCTCCGTTAAAAAAAACGATTATTTCTTCAGATCGTATCCGCAATACACGAGAAAACCGACTCGCCAACGGCTCGTTTTTAATAACACGCTCTCCTTTCTGCAGTTTTTGCTCTATAAAAAAACGATGCATAAAAATAATTAGAAGTTAGATTGGGAATTGGAAATTGGAAATTTTATAAATATCCGTTTGGGTTTATTGAGCCTCCATATGGGAGGATACCACAGAGTTTTGACCGCTTCAATTCAAGGGTTCTCATATCATACACCGTAAAATGAAGGTGTGGTCCAGTGGATCGCCCCGTTGAGCCAACATACCCGATGCGTTCACCGCGAGCAACATCCTGCCCTTCTGACGCCTTCTGAAGCGAAAGATGCGCGTAGAGCGTTGCAAGATTATTTCCATGATCAACAACAATGTATTTTCCATACGCCCCGCGCGGACAATATGAATCCGAATTACCAACAGCAATGACCCTCCCTCCCGCAGCGGCAATTACCTCCATACCGGTCGGCGCGGCAATATCAATACCATTATGGAATTTATAAAAATGAGAATTCTTCGCAAATGGCGTTTCTCCATATCCTTGAGTCGCTCGTCCCCGAGTAGGCATAGCAAAAAAACCTTCACGGCGCGGCGGAAGCGATGATGGATCAACTTGTTTACGCAATTCTTCTTCCAATCCTTCTATCTCGCGCTGAATCTCATCAAACTGCTTTTCCCGCTCCGCTAAAAGCTCCTGATACCGTTTTTCTTGATTTTTTGTTTGCGTCAAAACGCCTTGTTGTTCTTTTTTCTCTAATTCGGTAATAATTTTTTTATCGGAAAGCTCTCCCTGAAATTTCGTCAATTCACCCTGTCGCGCCTCTGCTACGGAACGATTCTCTTCAAGTTCTTGTTTTAAATCGCGAAGCGAAACGATAGCGCCGTTCAACTCTTTTTGAAAATTTTCGCTCTGATCAAAATACCCAAAAACATCAGACAAGCTGGCTCCCTCTGCTAAAAAACTCAAAAGCCCCCTACGCTCGCGTTCAAAAAAAACACGAAGCGTGGAAGCGATAGTTTGCCGCTTTTCCGCAATCGCGACTTCCTTATCAAGAATAAAAATTTCAAGTTCCCGAATTTCAAGTTTTTTCTGGCTGATTTTTGCCTCCGTAAGAGAAATGTTTCGCCGAAGATTCATGATACTGCCGTTAAGAGTTGTTATTTTATTTTTCAGCGTATTCGCAGTTTTGTTTTTCTTTGATATCTCTTCGTTATATCCACGAATTTCTTCTTGAATCTTTTTTATTTCTTCGTTTTTTGCATCAATTTGTAATTTCAGGTCATCAACGGATACCGCCCACGCATTGCGAAATAATCCAAAAACCGCAAGCGCGCAAACGCCGAATATCACACATATCAATCCCCATTTCCCTATAATCGCGTTCATTTCTTTTAGTATACCAAAAAATACCCTTATCTGCTGTTCACAAATATCGGGGGGTCTTCTTTTAACGCAACCACCCCTCTCCATATTCATTTGGTCGTAAGGGATTTTCTAATAAATAAAAAACCACCAAAGAATCTTTGGTGGTGCGGTTTAAGGGCGTTCCACGAAGCCCCGTAGCGTGCAATGTCCGTTGGAGAGTCGGACATCGCTTGTTTTATGCACGAACATTTGGCGGATTGATTAGTTGATAATCTGCAAGAAACTTATTAGGCCTTTTACCGTCGTTTCAAGTTCATAAGCGCGCCATTCACGCGCCGCAACGACTCTTCTCTGCCTAAAATCTCAATTATTTCAAAGGGGCTTGGAGAAGTCTTTTTACCTGAAAGCGCAACACGAAGGGGCCACAAAAGCTCGCCCTTTCCCTGAAAGCTCTTGTCAATTTCAGCAAAAAAAACATCTTGAAGTTTTATTTTTTCAAACGGATCAGCGATGCGTTCAAGAAGCGTCTTCGCACATTCAAGCGCGCGAATTGTTTTTTCTTCGGCAGAATCTTTCCACGCGAGAAGTGTGGCATCATACCCTGCTTCTTTGAAAAAAAATTGCGTGCTTTCTTTGATATCCGAGAGTTTTTTCAAACGCGGTTGTTCCAGTGCGACAATTTTTTTAAGAAATTCTGGATTCTGGATTCTGGATTCTGGATTAAAATATGGCGCGCATAATTGCGTCAATTCATCAATTGTCTTTTGTTTTATATAATGTGCGTTAAACCAATCAAGTTTTTCTTGATTAAAAACCGCTCCAGCTTTTTGCACTTTTTCAAATGAAAATTCATTCTCAAGTTCCGCCAAAGAAAAAAGCTCCCGCTCACCGCCCGGATTCCACCCAAGAAACGCCATAAAATTAATCATTGCTTCCCGCAAATATCCTTGCTCGCGAAACTCGTTGAGAGATATCGCTCCGTGCCGTTTTGAAAGCTTTGATCGATCAGCACCAAGAATCAACGGGAGATGCGCGTACTGCGGTCTTGAAAAACCAAGCGCTTCAATTAAAAGAAGTTGTTTTGGGGTATTTGAAATATGATCTTCGCCACGAATAACATGGGAAATCTTCATTAGCTCATCATCTACGACAACGGCGAAATTATACAAAGGAACCGTAATATCTTTTGCTATAGAAAAATCCCCGACAAAACTCGTCTCAAAACTAACCTCGCCACGAATCAAATCACGAAACATGACGGTAACGCCCGCAGGCGTTTTAAACCGAATAACAAATGATTTCTTTTCTTTTTTTATTTGCTCCCCTTCTTTAAGGGGCGTATTTCTGTATTCGCACTCATGAAATGCTTGTTTTCGCTCAGCCGTCCAACGATCTTGTTCAACGGCAAGTTCCTTTTCCGAGTGAAAACAATAAAACGCATTTCCCTCACTCAGAAGTTTTTCAAGATATATTTGATATTTTTCAGTCCTCTCGCTTTGGCGATATGGCCCGAATAACCCACCACCCAAAGGGTCTTCGTCCGGTGCGATACCAAGCCATTTCAAACCTTCAAAAATATCATTTTCAAATTCCGGTTTGGAGCGTTCATGATCAGTGTCCTCAATCCTTAAAATAAATTTCCCGCCATACCGTTTGGCAAAAAGATAATTAAAAAGCGCAGTACGAGCAGTACCAATATGAAATAATCCCGTGGGACTTGGGGCAATGCGCGTACGAATAATCATAGATGAAGACCCATTTTAAGAATTTCTTTCGCGATAACTTCAGCGGCATTCACCTTAGCAAATAACGCCGCCCGCTCACTCATAGTCTTTCTCCTTGATTCGTCAGACGCCAACTTTCTAATCTCGTTCAAAAAAACATTTGGGGTCAGATTCTCTTCTTCAATGACGGTTGCCGCTCCGCAGTTTGCATATTCATATGCGTTTTTTTTCTGATGTTCTTGAGCGGAGTTTTTCAAGGGGATTAAAATCGCAGGCTTTCCGATTGCGGCAATTTCAAAAATACTTCCCGCTCCGGCACGCGAAATAATTATGTCAGCCGTGGCATATGCATTGCGAAGTGCGCGATCGTTAAAAAATGCGTATGGATGATAAAAAACCAAATTCTCTCTTGAAAGAATTACCCCCACTTCGCCTTTTGTATCCTGAAACAATACTTCTCCTGTCTGATGTATAATTTCAAATTCCTGCGTTAATTCCTTTATAGCGCTTATGACGGTTGAGTTCAGAATTTCCGATCCCTGACTCCCGCCAATCACAAGTACGACGAGTCTTTTCGTAAAAATTGAGAATTCCTCATTAGCAACATCGCGATTCCCTCCTAAAATCTGCCGTCGCACAGGATTCCCCACAAGTCCGACTGATTTTTTTTTAGGGAAAAGCTTGACCGTTGATTCAAAGGAAACCGCGACGCGATTGGCAAATCGAGACGCGATGCTATTGACGATACCGAGAACGCTGTCCGACTCATGAATGATAAGCGGTATACGATATATAATAGCAACGCAAACAACGGGAATACTTCCGTATCCGCCCTTTGAAAAAACAACATCTGGCATCATAGTAAACAAAACAAAAAATGCCTTTACAACCCCCGCAATAATTTTAAAAATATCAAAAAAATTTTTCGCTGAAATATACCTCCTCCACTTCCCCGAAACAATTTCTATAGTTTCAACGCCTTCTTTTTTTAAAATTTCATGACCAAAATCGTTAGGACCAATGTAATAAAGAGTTGAATTCAAAAGCCTTTCTTCTTCAATAATCCGCTTTGTTTCGCGGACAATTGCAACGATTGGATAAAAATGCCCTCCTGTTCCTCCGCCGGTAAATAAAATCCTCATTAGTGTTAGTCTTTATAGATTAGCGTCTTCTGCGGGCATTGTCTCAATTTCGGCAAGCCAAAATCGGAATCACCCACTTATATGCTACCCCTTGGATATATTAAGTAAAATGCCCATACTCGCCATAGTCATCGCCAACGATGTCCCTCCATAACTGATAAACGGAAGCGGTATCCCTGTTAACGGCAAAATTCCCGAATTTGCTCCGATATTAATAAACGCCTGAATAGAAATTGATACCACAATTCCCGTCGCCAAAAGCCTCCCAAAAACATTCGGAGCGCGCGCGGCAATCGCAAGCCCGCGCCATAAAAAAAAAATAAAAAACAAAACAAGCGTCCCACCTCCCACAAAACCAAACTCCTCGGCAAAAACCGCAAAAATTGAATCTCCTACCGGTTCAGGAAGAAGTCCGTACTTTTGAGTGCTTTCCCCAATTCCACGCCCCCAAAACCCGCCCGATCCAATGGCAATCTGCGCCTGATTAACCTGGTACCCCTTACCAAGTGGATCGTGCCCAGGATTTAAAAATATAAGCATCCGATCACGACTATACGGTGACGCTATAAATTGCAAAAAAACAAAAAAAGCAATAAGCCCAAACACTATTATAGCTCCAGTTTGACTCCAGCGACTTCCGCCTATTAAATATATAAAAAGAGCGTTTAACCCAATAACGGCAAGCGTTCCTAAGTCAGGCTGAAGAACAAGAAAAACGCTAATAATGCTGATAATTATAATAAATGGAATAAATGTCGCCGAATATTCTTGAATAACGGATTTTCTTGATTCAAGCCAACTGGCAAGATAAATGATAAGTGCTAATTTCAAAATTTCAGAAGGTTGAAATGTAATTGGGCCAATGGTAATCCATCGCGTAGCACCTCCATAAGAAAATCCAATATCGGGCATAAAAACCATAACCATTAAAATGAGAGACGCTATAATAAAAGGCACCGAAAATGTGCGCCATGCCGTATACGAAACGGAAAGCCCGATTAAGAATAAAATAATTCCGGGAACAAATCCCCTCATGAATTGATTGACTATATAATAATACGGAACACCAAATTGTTTTTCAGATAGCGCGGCAGACGCAGACGCAAGAATTAAAAATCCAACCACAGAAAGAACAACAATAATAAAAAAAAGAGATTTGTCAGTTCCAATAAAAATATTTTTCATGAGATAATAATGCCTTTTCCCCACTCATTAGATATTAGAAACTGGTTATTTAAATAAATTACTCTTTTCGTATCACCATCCCTGCGCGCGGTCTCTGATGAATTCCGTCTCGTATGGCAACGGACCCGTTCACCAAAACACATAAAATCCCTTGCGGATATTGATACGGATCTTCAAATGTACCTAAACTCCTCACCTCCTCCGGATCAAAAATAACAATATCAGCAAAATTACCTTTTGCTAAAATACCACGCTTTTTAATACCCATAATTTCCGCTGGGACTGAAGTCATCCGCCGAATTGCCTCGGGAATCGTCAACGATCCCCATTTCTTAGTTGCCAAACGAAAAAACCTTGGAAACGCCCCAAATGACCGCGGATGAACCCGTTCTCCAGTCTCTCTGTGTTTCAAGTCATACCCACATCCATCGCTTACAACCATTGAAAGCGGGTGCTCCAAGGCTAACTGAACATTTCGCGGATGAACGGTTCTGCCAAAGATCGTAACACGCCCCTCATTGGCAAGAAGAAGCTGTACAATTACTTCTTCTGGAGAAATACCGATTGATTCCGAAATCTGCTTGATTGTTTTGCCGATACTGTACTTTGTCTTCCATGCCGTTGAAATAATAATCGTATCATAATGGAGCGTTTGTTTCTTTAAAGTTTTTATGACATCAAGGCGAATTATTGGATCGTGAAGTCGCTTGAATAGGGCTATAAACCCTCCTTCGTAAACGCCCAACGGCAACAAAAGATAAAGAAATGATCCGGTCGTAATATACGGATATACGTCAAAATGAATTTGGACTCCATCCGCCGAGACGCGCTCCATAAGCCCAAGCGCGCGCCGAAAGTCTTTCCACGATCGCCGTCCAATCGCTTTAAAGTGCGAGACCGAAACCGGAACATCTGCTCCTCGTCCGATTGAGATTGCTTCATTAATCGCACTAAAAAGATTTGATGATTCTGAACGAAGATGTGTTTTATATATTCCTCCTTCTTTTTTTAAAACGGACGCGATATCAATAAGCTCTTCGGTTGTTGCGGTTCGTTCATGTGCGTATACAAGACCAGTTGAAAGCCCAAACGCGCCCTCTTGGAGCGCCAAGCTAAGCGTATCTTTTAATTTTAAAAAGTCCTCGTAAGCAAACAACCGATTTTGGTTTTTCAAAATCCCGCGCCGAAGCGTCCCGAATCCAACAAGCGTTCCAAAATTTACTCCGGGTTTTAATTTTTCTATTGTAGAAAGAAATTCTCCAAGCGAAAGCCAGTCAACCGTCGCGATATTTTCCGTTCTCCATTTCTGAAGCGTAGAGATGTCGTTGGGAGAAAGAAGCGGTGCGAGCGACGATCCACAATTCCCGCCAATAATAGTTGTGACCCCCTGCGCCACCATACTCTCTTGATTTGGATACAAAAAAAGCGTTCCGATCGTATCGGCGTGATTTGTAATATCAATAAATCCGGGACACACAATCTTTCCCTTTGCGTCAATAACCGTCTTTGCTCCACGCTCCGAAACAGACAAATCAATAACCGTAATTTTTTTATCGGATATACCAATTTCCCCTTCAAATTCAGGGGAACCGGTGCCATCAACGATTCTGCAATTTTTTATTACAACATCAAAAGCCATTGAAAGTACGCATTAATTTGCGATATAAATACAAAGCAAATTCTGATAATACCAACACCGAATATCTCAGAGCTTTACTCCTTTATTATACAACAAAAAACAAGCAAACAAAAAAACTTATGAGGCGAAACCTCGTAAATTCTTGACCGCGCACCAAAGATAGTATACTGAACAACAATGACACGCGATCAAAAACCACATCTTCACGCATTCAATACTCTCCAATGCATCGGTCCAAAAGGACTTGCAAAGCTTTCAGTCTTTTTTAACGGCGATCTTACAAGGGCATGGAGTGCGAGCGAAGCCCTTCTTTGTGAGGCTGGTATTTCTGAAGAAATGACGCGCTCAATTTCACAACGGCGCGCACACATAGATCCGAACGCCGAATATGAACAGCTCATTAAGTTATACGGAGAACCGATCGCTCTTGATGACGACAACTATCCCGCACTTCTAAAAGAAACTTCGTACGCCCCGCTCCTCATTTATGTTCGTGGGCATTTGTCGGACGCATTCCCAATAGCGATCGTCGGAACGCGACGACCGACTCACTACGGAAAAGAAGCGTGCCATATCATCACCAGAGAACTTTCCCGCGCCGGCATATGCATTGTAAGCGGTCTTGCTCTTGGAATTGACGGGATCGCGCACGAAACCGTTCTTGAAGAAAAGGGGCGGACAATTGCTGTTTTAGGATCAGGAATTGACGATACATCAATTTATCCACGATTCCATATTGCGCTTGCAAAAAGAATAATTGAAAACGGTGGGGCAATTATTTCAGAGTTTCCCCCGGGAACAACAGCAATGAAACATCACTTCCCCCAACGAAACCGTATTATCGCGGGCATTTCAAAAGGAACAACCGTTATTGAAGCGCGCGAAGGAAGCGGAGCTTTAATCACGGCGCGCTATGCGTTGGAATACAATCGCGATGTCTTTGCGCTTCCAGGTTCAATATTTTCAATGGCTTCATCGGGACCGCACGCGCTCATTCGCCAGGGGGCCGAACTGATAACTTCAGCGGAAGAAATTCTTAAATCCTATGGAATTGAAAAGAAAAAAATAAGTGAACGAATTGACGCCGAAAAAATTGATATAGGGAACGAACTTGAAAAGAAAATCCTCTCTTTACTAGAAGAGTCTCTTGCGTTTGACGATATTGCATCGGCGACAGGAGCCCCAATACCAATTCTCAATTCGGCGCTTGTCATGCTAGAATTAAAAAATTACATTAAAAATATCGGAAACAAAACATATATTCGCATATGAAACTCCTTATTGTAGAATCTCCCGCTAAGGCAAAAACTATTTCAAAATATCTTCATGGAGCATACGAAGTCCGCGCAAGCATTGGGCATATTCGTGATTTGCCAAAATCAAATAAAAAGGCAATTGATATTAAAGAAGGATTTGTCCCGCATTATGAAATCGCAAAAGGAAAAGAAAAAGTCGTCGCAGAACTTACGGCACTCGCAAAAAAGGCCGACGAAATCATTCTCGCCACCGACCCAGACCGTGAAGGTGAGGCGATCGCATGGCACATCAAAGAAGCGTGCCATGTAAAAAAATCAAAGCGCGTCGTCTTTTATGAGATTACTGAACGCGCGGTCCAAGAAGCTCTTAAACATCCTCGCGATATAGACGAACATCTTCGGACTGCGCAAGAAGCACGGCGTGTTTTAGATCGCCTCTTCGGATATGATTTAAGTGGGCTTATCTGGAAAAAAGTCCGCTACGGTCTTTCGGCTGGTCGCGTGCAGTCCCCCGCTCTTCGCATCATCATGGAGCGGGAGCGCGAAATCCGCGCGTTTATACCAGAGGCGTACTGGATAATTTCGGCACAACTTTCAACCCAAAATGAAAAAAAACATACACTAACTCTTGTATGCGACGAGGAACCAAAAACAGAACAAGAAGCGAGTCGTATTATTACTGTTGCAAAAAAATATCCGTGGCACATCATTGCTATCGCCGAAACAGAAACAAAACGATCCCCAAAACCACCCTTCATAACATCAACACTCCAGCAAACAGCGAGCTCGCGCTTTGGATATTCACCGTCATATACGATGTCAATTGCCCAAAAACTTTATGAGCAGGGGCACATAAGCTATATGCGCACAGACAGCCCAACATTAAGCGATGAAGCTCGCGAAGGACTGTACGCGGAGATTACAACGCTCTATGGCGCAGACTATATAACGCCACGGGTATACGCGACAAAATCAAAAACGGCACAGGAAGCGCATGAAGCAATCCGCCCAACACGCGCATCCGCAACAACCGCGGGATCAGCGCCAGAACAAAAAAAACTCTACGCACTCATTCGCGCGCGCACGCTTGCGTCACAAATGGCAGACGCAAAAATACTCCGCACAAAAATTTCAGCAAATGTCATAACGGAAACCGAAACTATTCCAAACTTTTCAATTAACGGAAGCGTCATTTTATTCCCCGGATGGCTCGTCGCCGACACAGATGCCCGCGGTGAAGATACCGAACTTCCAAAATTAACCGCAAATGAATCGTTGAAGCTCACCGACATAGCGGGCGAGGCAAAACAAACAGAACCGCCAACGCGCTATACCGAAGCTGGGCTCGTCAAAGAACTTGAAAAACGCGAAATCGGCCGTCCATCAACATATGCGTCAATCATAAAAACGCTCCAAGACCGCGGATATGTTGAAAAAATCGGTCGCTCTCTTCAGCCGACCGATACCGGCGATGTCGTAAGTACATTTCTAGAAGAAAACTTTTCACATTACATCAGCGATTCGTTTACAGCAGAAATGGAAAACACGCTTGATGAACTTGCCAACGGAAAAAAAGAGTATGTAAAAACGCTCCGCGCATTTTACACACCATTCACAAAAGAAATTAAATCAAAAGAAAAAATAGCAAAAATTACAAACCTTGGCGATGCTCCGGTAGAATTCCCCTGCCCAATATGCGGAAGTCCTATGGTCATAAAGCTTTCTCGCTTGGGAAAATTTATGAGCTGTAAAAAGTTTCCAGAATGCGTGGGCGCGCGAAAAATCGATGGAAGCGTCATGGAAGCGCCAAAAGAAACCGGCGAGCCGTGTCCAGAATGTAAAGATGGAAAACTCATTGAGCGAGAGGGTCGTTTTGGCAAATTCATCGCGTGCAAAAACTACCCAAAATGCAAATACATTAAAAAAAGCCCCGAAGAAGAGGCAAAAGGAAAAACAGGAATACATTGTCCGCAATGCGTAGACGGGGAAATCGTGGAACGACGCGGACGGTTTGGCGCATTTTTCAGCTGTTCAAATTATCCAAAATGCGCATTTGCGATAAAAGCTCGGCCGACGGGTGCAATGTGCCCGCAATGCGGATCGCTTATGATGGAAGGCGCAAAAACAATACCGGAACGGTGCAGTAACAAAGCATGCCCGCATCATAATCCCCACAAAATAAACAAGACCTAACAAAAAAAGCCGTTTCGCTAAAAGCGAAACGGCTTTAACCTCGCACAAAATCGCGGACACTTGCGTCTGCATACTATTTGATACGGTTTTGATTCACCCCACAATGCGCATTTCCACAACAGCGGTGGTCCATACATTCCATGCTAAAAAAAACGCCATTTTATACTCTCGAGCATCATTAACATTCGTAAAAAATAACGGCGCTCCTGAATTCAATGATCGTGGACCGCAAAATGTCATGGTGCCATCGTTAAATAAGCCGAATCTACCACTATAATCAAGAGACGCAATGCCCTCGTCTACAAGAATGTTCCAAAATGCGCGCATTAATTCTTCATCAATACCGCGCCTGCTGTCTACAGAATCACCTACCGTCTTCCAATGAACTTGTACAAGCGTATTTCCATTATATTCAAGAAACTTTTTTTGTATCAATCGCTTTTTCCAAAAATCTTGATTCATACGCCCTCCTTCAATATGCGGTTGTTCGCGTTATATGGTGCCCCGTAAGAGGCTGAGCACTTGACCGTAGAAAATGATCCATATGTCCCATGTGGATTTGAGAGACGCCGTATTCACGACGAAGTTCATTGATCCAATTCAAAAACTTTTCAACAACAACAAGCGTTCCGGCGCGAATACCAAGTTCTTCCTGAGAATTTTTTTCAAAAACTACGCGTGCAATTATTTTTTCGTCAAGCGCCCGATCATAATGCAAAATCCCCATTGCGCAAAGCGCTTGTGGAATGCGATGATCAGAAATCGGTCCGATCTTTTCTATTGAGGAAAGCTTTTTTAATCGTCCCTTTGAACTTTGCGCGCGACCCTCGTACATCAACGCCATACGCAAAGCCCGCGCTTCAAATACAATTCGCTTGCCAGTTCGTGAATCGTCGTAATAATCGTCCCCAAAAACTGCGGGAAAATTACGGGTAAGAATCTCAACGAGCTTAACCGCGTCCCAACTAGCGTCTTCAAAAACATTGAAGACGGAATTATCATATAATTCGCGAAGGTTCCCAAGCGCTGTGCGCATAATTTGGCACCTATCTTTCGCACATGGAATATGATAATGCCCATACGCATTAAAAAACACCTTCATACGCGAAGCGCTCTCGCAAATTCCACGCATCGCCACCGTCGTTCCTTCACGCGAATAATCTGCAATCTCGGCGAAACGCGACTGTAAGGCAAAGGTTCCGCGTAATACACCCCTATTGCGCCGCGTAATCTCATATTTTTTGAATGGTGCGTGCGGGTGAGTAAAACAAAAATTTACCGCATGTACCCAAAAAACATATTCAAGAAATCTCGTGTCATTCTTGGGATGAACCCCTTCCGTTCGCCATTGAGGAAGCTCAAATTGTTGAAATGCGCAAAGTCGCGCCCGATGAAAAATTTCATCGTCAAAAAAATAAACCAACGATCGTTCAAACCACTCACCCCTAAGCCATTTCTCCGCCGTAATGACGCTCTCAACCTCAGTCATAAAGCCCTCCCTTCGTTAATTTTGTTGATATAATTTGTAAAAATACTTCACAAAGCGTACGCTATAAATATAAAATGTCAAGTATTGATGAGATTATTCGCATTTTAAAGACCCAGCACAAACACTCCATTGATGAAGGGCTAGTTCTATCTGCCTATGAATTTTCAAAAAAAGCACATTTCGGACAAAAACGCCGTTCGGGTGAACCGTACATCTCACACCCATTAGCAGTCGCCGAATATCTCGCGCGACTGAACATGGACACCGACACGATAGTCGCCGCCCTTCTTCACGACACCTGCGAAGATACCGCAATAACTCCGAATGACATTGAAAAAAATTTTGGATCGGATGTTCGTTTTCTTGTAACTGGCGTTACAAAGATAAACAAGCTCAAATATCATGGCGTTGAACGAACGGCGGAAAATTTACGCAAAATGTTTCTTGCGATTGCGGAAGACATTCGCGTCGTCATCATCAAACTCGTTGACCGTCTGCACAATATGAAAACGCTGGAGTTTCTGCCACCAGAAAAACAAAAACGAATCGCGGTTGAAACATTGGAAATTTACGCACCGTTGAGCTATCGCCTTGGCATTGGAGATCTTAAGGGTCAGCTTGAAGATTTGGCATTTCCGTACGCGTATCCGAAGGAACACGAGTGGCTTATTAAAAACATACAAGCTCCCTTTGAAGAACGAAAACGTCTCATAGAACAATTACGACCAATCATTGAGGAGGAGTTAAAAAAAGAAAAAATTCCATATTCTGAAATACACGCGCGAGCAAAGCACTTATATAGCTTATACAAAAAACTCATAAAATATGAGACGGACATAAACCGCGTCTTTGACCTGGTTGCGCTTCGCATTATTGTTCCCTCTATTGAAGCGTGCTATGGGGCGTTGGGCGTCGTACATAAACTCTGGCGTCCGATGCCGGGACTTGTTAAAGACTATATTGCCCTCCCTAAACCAAATGGATATCAATCAATACATACGACCGTCTTCGGACCGAAAGGATACCCCGTTGAATTTCAAATTCGAACAGCTGAAATGCACACTGAAGCGGAATTTGGAATCGCCGCGCATTGGTCATACTCTGAAAAAAAATCTCAGAGCGCAAAAGAATATACGGAGAAAAAAGCGTCCTTCGCGAATAAAAAAGAATTGGCGTGGGTTCGCCAGCTCCATGCGTGGCACAAAAGCTCGCAAACCCCTGAAGAATTTTTAGAATCAATAAAAATTGATTTTTTTAAAAATAGAATTTTCGCGCTTACTCCAAAAGGCGATGTAATTGATCTCCCTGAAGGATCAACCACCATTGATTTTGCCTATCATATTCATACGGATATCGGACACGGCGCCACAGGAGCAAAAGTAAACGGAAAAATCGTCCCATTAAGCCACGCGCTACAAAATGGCGATGTGATTGAAATTGCAACCAGAAAAAATAAAAATCCAAATTCCGATTGGCTTGAAATAGTAAAAACATCCGCCGCGCGAAAACACATTCACTCCCGTTTGAATCGCGCGCAAGAAGAAAAATCGTTTAATATCAAAAATAAACAAGATACTGAAATTCGTTGTATCGTAAACGATCGCGTAGGACTCATGAAAGATATATCAAACATAATGACGCGGAACAAAATTAACATGGAAAAAATAATTTCCGACGCCAAACACACACCGCATCCCATTATCCTTATTCATTGTTCAATCCGAAGTCTTGACGCTCTAAAAAAAGTCATCCGCGAATTAAAAAGTGTAAAAGGAATCTGTGAAGTTAATTACAAAATGCTTTGATGTAAGACAGAAAAAAACCGCGCACAGCGTGGTTTTTTAAATCACAAAATTATTATTTATACTTCGCGAACGATTTTCTGCAAAATACTTTTTAATTCTTCGTCCGAGAAAAATTCAACCACTATTTTTCCGTGCTCTCCCCTTTTCTGGAGAACAACGCGAGTTCCTAGAATCTCCTCAAGCCGTGCTTGTGCTAAGCGAAGTTCCGGATCAGCGATTGGTGGTACCGCACGCGGTCGCATTGCGCGAGCTGGCCGTCCAAGAATTTCACGAGAACGAATCTCGGCCTCACGACTATTAATGCCTGTTGTAATAATTTCCTGAAACATTGCGCGCTGTTTTTCAACATCAGAACCAACCATTAAAATCGCCCGCGCGTGCCCTTCGGTAAGCTTCCCCTCTATCAACGCTTGTTGAATATCTTCGGGAAGACTCAAAAGACGAACTGTGTTTGCGATGGACTCACGGCTTTTACCAACTTTCAGCGCGACCTCGCGCTGAACCATATGAAACTCGTTAATAAGTTGTTTATACGCGCGTGCGCGCTCAATAACATTTAAATCCTCGCGCTGGATATTCTCAATGAGCGCAATTTCAAGTTTAAGGCGATTGTCTGGTTCGTGTTTTCGTATAATCGCGGGGATAAGCCGAAGACCGACAAGCTGGGAAGCGCGCAAACGGCGCTCTCCAGCAATCAATTGGTACCGGACTTCAAGCCCTCGTGAACTTTCTTTCTGAATACGTGAAACCAGCACGGGCTGAATAACGCCATGCTCACAAATAGAGCTCGCAAGGTCTTGCAGTGCCTCCAGATTAAACTCCCGCCGTGGCTGATACGGATTTGGATCAATTTTATCAACCTCAATCCAAAAAATGCTGTCGCGTTCTGACGGCAAAACATCCTCACGAGAAACCACCGGTTGAGCAGAAGTGCTGTCGCCGGATGAATCAGTTGAATTTGTAATTGAATTGTCGGGAATGAGGGAGTCAAGTCCCTTGCCTAATGGATCCACAATGTAGCTTTTAGCTTATAGATGTTAGCTGTTAGAAAATTTCCTAAAAACTAAGCGCTCTAGAAACTAATTGTTTGTTTTATTCTTTTTTGTTTTTGTGATTAATTTCTATAAGTTCAAAAACTTCATCTGTAAATCTCTGGTATGCTTTCGCGCCGTGTGAATACGGAGCATAATGGAGAATGGAGCGCGTGTGGCTTGGGGCTTCGGCAAGTTTTATATTCCGCGGGATAACAGTTTCAAAAACATACCCGGGGAATTTTTTCTTGATTTCTTTGGCAACGGCACGGTGCAGGCCGTTTGTCCGATCATACATTGTGAGCACAACGCCCAAAATCTCATTTCGCGCTTTCAAATTTTTGCTGACAAGCGTAAATGTGCGCAAAAGCTCCGCCAAACCTTCAAGCGCGTAATATTCGCACTGAACGGGGATAATAATATATCGGGACGCAACAAGCGCGTTTATAAGAAAAAGTCCCAAGCTCGGCGGAAGATCGATAACGATATAATCATAACGCTTTTCTATCTTTTGCAAAAGCTCCAAAAGACGATATTCGCGCCGTTTCACGGCAACAAGCTCAATTGTTGCTCCGGCAAGCGCTGAATTTGAAGGAAGTAAATCAAGATTATGAAGTTTTGTTTTTTTAATTATATCAAAAGGATCCATTTCGTGAACCAGCGCATCGTACACTGAGCGAACAAGACGATTTTTATCGTGAAAAAAAGCCGAAGTCGCGTTCCCTTGCGGATCAAAATCTACCAAAAGAGTTTTTCTTCCGCGCGCAGCGGAATACGCCGCAAAATTCACGGCGCTTGTCGTCTTCCCCACCCCGCCCTTTTGATTACAAAAAGAAATAATACGAGCCATTTTCAAAAATATAACTCGTTTACTCTAACGGATTTCCGTGCTAATATCAATTTTAAAGACCTCTTGCATAATAATTTTCGTAGCGAGATTTCAGAATTTTGAGCGAAACGAAGCCAAAAAAAGCGAGCAATATAGGAGTATCTTGTAAGCTTTTTTTGGCAAGTTGCAGTCAAAATTCTGAAGGCGCAGTAGAAAAGTTATTGTGCAAGAGGTCTTAATTTGCCGCGGTGATGGAATTGGCAGACATACAGGACTCAAAATCCTGCGAGGGCAACCTCATGAGAGTTCAAGTCTCTCCCGCGGCACCAGAATGGAACTTTGTGAAATAATTTATGTTAGTACAAAAATTCGACAATTTTCTACAATCAGTTGATCTTAAATCCTATCGTGATATGTATAGGCCTATTA
>JBBTQR010000013.1:0-9266 GCA_038065595.1 Patescibacteria group bacterium
CAGCAGTGTACGCTTCCGAGGTCAAAGCTTCGGGGAAGCTTTGACGGGAAACTTTATCCGCCTCTGGCGGACAAAAAGCGTTTCCCTGTGTTTCGCCGAGGAGGCGAAAAGCGATTCCTGACGATACCTCGGGGCTTTGCTCTGATGCTCTGGGGAGCTTTATTTAGACCGAGCGATGACATAAGAAATTAATTTGTGGCTAGCACTGAAACATTGGCGCGTGGCTTTGTTTTTCGGTTTAATACCATTCATTCATCTATGTCCCAGTTTGGAAGAAGCGCGCGAACGGTGTTTGGATTATATTTTCCGAAAGAAATAGAACTTCCGAAGATTTGTTTTGTTTCTAAATTGGCGAGTCCCCCACCCCGTACTTTTTTTAAAGAAATATGATATTTTTCCGCAATTTTATTGTGTAGGTCATAGAGATGCTCAATTGTTCCAAAATAAATCTTTGGCTCGTTGGTAACAATGAATTTTATGATCATGCTTTATGTGTAAAATAATTGCGTGAAGTTGCGAAAACTCTGCTTTTATGATACCATTCTTTGCTGTTGGGCGATATTTTATGGTTAATAGCGTTTTGAAAAAATGCCGAGGTGGCGAAATTGGCAGACGCACTAGCTTTAGGAGCTAGCGCCGCAAGGCATGCGGGTTCAACTCCCGCCCTCGGCACCAAGGCGAAGCTTTCTGTTTAAAAAATGCGGTAATGTGAGATGACTTGTGCGTTTTATCGCCTTGATGGCATTTCCCCGTGTTTCGCCGAGAAAGTGAAACGACGCAAGAATGTCGAACGGAATACTGTGCCCTGGGAGAGCAGCGGAGCTGATGCCGCTGAATCGCAAAAATATTTTGCCACCTTAGCTCAGCGGCAGAGCAACGCTTTTGTAAAGCGTGGGTCCTCGGTTCAAATCCGAGAGGTGGCTCCAGTTTTGTAAAAAAAGATATCACGCGTCGATGTAGCTCAGTGGGTTTGAAGCAAAAGTCTTTGCTTCAAACGGGTGTTGTGAGGTCAAAGCTTCAGCGAAGCTTTGACGGGAAATGCCGTGAGCTTTAGCTCGCGAAAAGCATTTCCCTATGTTTCGCTGGGGAGGCGAAACGAGCAAAGCGAGAGCGGAACACTACACCCGGGGAGAGCAGCGGAACTGATACCACCGAGCTAAAGTAAAATTAAAAAAATGCCGATGTAGCTCAGTGGTAGAGCAACTCCATGGTAAGGAGTAGGTCGTCGGTTCAATCCCGACCATCGGCTCAGAAATTAAAAGAATCAAGAATAAAGAACCACGAAGCAAGGAAATCCTTGATTCATGATTCATAATTCATGATTTGAATCATAAATGTCCCAAGATAATTTAGTTCGGTTTCAGTGCACAAAGTGCAAACGGTTCAATTATTGGACACGCAAGAACATAAAAAAGGTTGAACGCAAACTTGAATACATAAAGTTTTGCAAGTGGTGTCGTGCACGCACAAAGCACAAGCAAGCAAAAAAAACATAAACTGTTTGCGATTTATGTTTGGGGGCATAGTTTAGCAGTAAAACTTCCGTCTCCAAAACGGATGTCCTAGGTGCGACTCCTAGTGCCCCCGCCAGTTAAATCGTTTTTCCGCTCGTCCACTGTAAGCGGACGAGCGGAATTTTTATACATTTGATAAGTTTCATTTTTCAATTATGATTCTAGTATGATGTACAGCATGCTTACAAAAAACATCGTCATCCATGAGGCGGAACATTTTTTAATTATCAACAAGCCTGGGGGTATCACTACTCATGGAGGAGAAAAAGTATCCGGAGAGATTCTTGCGGATTTTTTGGCAACGCTGTATCCGGAATTAAAAATCGTCGGAGATGCTCCGCATTTTCGTCCCGGAATTGTACATCGTCTTGATAAAGACACTTCGGGGATTATGATTGTCGCGCGAACGGCGCGGGGATACGAAGAGCTGAAGCGTCTTTTTCAAACGCACGAGATTGAGAAACGCTATATCGCGCTTACCTGTGGAATTATCAAAAAAGATTTTTGGGAGATGAAGAGTGTCATTGGGCGTTCTACAAAACGCTATACGAAACAAGTGTCGCTCCCGCCAGACGAAGATGATGAGGTTATTGATCGCGCGTTAAAAAATGCAAAAGAAGCGCTTACGGAATTTGAAGTTATAGAACGATTGCAAAATCGTTTTACGCTTCTCTACGCGTATCCAAAAACAGGACGCATGCATCAGATTCGTGTACAGCTTGCTTCGTTTGGGTTCCCTGTCGCGTGCGACGCTATCTACGGTAAACGGCACGGCACATGCCCCCGTAATTTAGGACAGCTTTTCTTACATTCTGAATCGGTTCGATTTAAACTTTTCGGAGAGGAGTATGCTTTTGCGGTTCCTTTGCCGGTGCGCCTTGATGAATTTTTGAAAAAAATCAGAGTTGCGAAAAAATAAACCCTATGCTATATATAGAGCTTCCATTTTAATTATGTTTTGTGCCGATCGGCGCGCCGTGTATCATAAAAATTTCTATGCAATCAATTCAAGAGCTTGTAAAAAAATATCAAAAAACTAAAATTCCGCTCATACATTCAGGCGATACTATATCGGTATATCAGCGTATTAAAGAAGGCGATAAGGATCGCGTGCAACAGTTTGAGGGATTGGTACTTGCGACAAAGCATGGTCGTGGAATAAATGGAACGGTTACAGTCCGAAAGGTTTCAAGCGGTATTGGAGTTGAGCGAATTTTTCCAATCCATTCTCCCACGATTGAGAAAATTGAAGTTAAAAAACACGCCAAAAAAGTTCATCGTTCAAAATTTTATTTTATTCGTAAAAAAGCCGCAAAAGAAGTCCGCAAAAAAACCGCTTTTATGGAAGTGATGAAATCAAATGAATCACAAGAATAATTAAACCCGGCGCTCGCCGGGTTTTTCTTTAAAAATGCGGGCGTGTTTACGGAGTGCTGTTTTCTTAAAATTGCTTGAAAAGTAAAAAAAATTTAAGTATGCTTAAAAAATTGATTTAAATATGCGCGGGTGGCGAAATGGCAGACGCACTACCTTGAGGTGGTAGCGCCCGCAAGGGCATGGAGGTTCGAGTCCTCTCCCGCGCACCAGTAGTAACTTGTTCGGAATTAAGAATATGGAGCGATTTTGCGGAAGCCAAAATCGCGCGATGACTGAATGAGGGCGAGAAAATACTTAGCTCAGCAAAACGAATACGCAGAGAATGTGCGACGGTTGTTAAGGCGTAGTTATTAGATTATGATATGGCGGAAGTATTGCATTTTTTAGATATTAGCAGTAATTTATAGCACAGTACTTTTATTACCTAGTGAAGATCGGGAAGCGGATACAGCAGTGTACGCTTCCGAGGTCAAAGCCTCTGGGAAGCTTTGACGGGAAACTCTATCCGCCTATGGCGGACAAAAAGCGTTTCCCAGTGTTTCGCCGAGGAGGCGAAAATTGAGTCTCAACGATACTTCCGGGCTTTGCTCTGATGCTCTGGGGAGCTTTATTACACTTAAGAGGTTTGCATGAGAAATGAATATTTTGTAGAACAGTTACTGCAAAGAACAAAAGAGGGGGCTGTGGAATGGTTTGGCGATGAAGCTGGGAACCTATTCGCAGAATCAGGGGGCGTCAAGATTCGGTTAAGCGTTATTAATTCATACAGAGCAATGGAGCTTTCCCTAGGACCGAGGCATTGTTTGGTGATGGAGCCATTTATGCATGTTTCTCAAGCGCCACTTGGATTTTTATTGCGTTTTTTTAGGGGCATAATCGGCACGCCTATAATTGAGAATCCGAAAACCATTGATGAGATTTCAAAGGAAAATCTTCGTAAAAGTCTTTTGGCCCTTTTTAAGTTCGCAAAAGCGCGGGCACTAAAAAATTATGACGAGGCGAGTCGTAAAAGAATAAAGGATGAACTTTTTTCCAAGGCACTTCGTGAAACGCTCTAACATTGTAAGCTCAACAGAAATTTTACAAATTTCTGTTTTTTTCTAAAAAGATGAGAAATGTTTCTGCGAGATGCGCGAGTGGGGTGAGCTTGGGCAGGTGGCGGAGCCGACGCATTCGTTCAGTTTCCGCTCGAAAAAAATTCCAATGAAGCGTATAGTGATAGTATTAAAATTTATTTGTTCGGAATTAAGATTTTAATTGCGCGTTCAGGTTGGCTTGTCGCGCCACGCTTGGACGGTTAGCTCATTTGGTAGAGCGTCTCGTTTACACCGAGAAGGCGGCAGGTTCGAATCCTGCACCGTCCACTTTTGAAATTTTTTTGAAAATCTAATATTATCAGGTGGTATGCCGGGCTAGCTCATCGGTAGAGCGCTACCCTGAAGAGGTAGGCGTGCCCAGTTCGACTCTGGGGCCCGGCACAAGCAACAATTTTGCGGTCATGGTTTAATGGGTTGAATACTCCAGTGGAGCGTTCAACAGGCACTACGAGGTCAAAGCTCCAGTAGAGCTTTGACGGGAAATGCCGTGAGCTTTAGCTCGCGAAAAGTATTTCCCTGTGTTTCGCTGAGGAAGCGAAACGAGCGAAGCGAGAACGGAATACTGTGCCCAGGGAGAGCAGTAGAACTGTTGCCATGGCATTAAGCGCTAAGTTGTTAGCCGAAGAGATGCGCGAGAGATGAAAAAATAAATATACTTGCGGTCATGGTTTAATGGCAGGACGCGACCTTGCCAAGGTCGAGGCGGGAGTTCGATTCTCCCTGACCGCACAATGAACAAAGTGAATTGAAGATCAGAGCAAGCAAATAGTTTTGCTTGCTTTTAAATTAGTCGGGATTTGTTTTCGCCAAAGCTTTGGCGCGGATTGGAGAGGGCGCATGAATGACAATTTTCCGCCAAAGGCGAGGGCTGTTTTTGGAATCGCAAGATTTTTTTAGTTGCGAATTTTTTAAAAAAATCAGGGATTATTTCTAATCCCTGAAAACAAAAAGCGAAAGGCGACTTACCTATTTCGCGCAATAATCTGAAAATCAAGCAGATTTTGATTGAGTGTCGCATCGCTTCGTTTGAGCATGATTTCCTGATGCCCAAGGAGCGTTCCTGTTTCATCAACAACCTCAACCAAACGAGTATAGTATGGCGTATCGTAGCAGTCGCCGTTCTTGAGAATTTGCTCTGCTTCATAAGCGGTGTTTACGCGTCGCTTGTATTCGTCTTTAATATCCTCAAATACGCCACTTACTCCGATGCCAAGATTTCTAGTTTCATATGAGGCGTATATTAATGCTTCCACTGTTGCGGCATAAAGCCAGTACCGCAATTCTTGAGTCCAAGCGCCGTTTTGAACTTTGAGTTGGGGAACTCGCTGAATAAATCGAGTGAACGCATAATTGAACTCTCCTAGATATCCGCCATCATAATTATATTTGGTGCCAACAGTATGAATCGCATATGCTAGCATTTTTTCACTGCTTTTGTTGGTGCTATTCAAATGAGGCGCGGAACATAATGATTTCGTAACCTCAATAAAAACAGATTTGTATACGGCGATGAGGGAAAGATTGTTTGAAATCCTGACAATTACATCATTTGCCAGATGCTCTACCGCAGTATCAAGAATTTCACGGTCAGTTGATTTCCCGTCTGTTTTTTTGCTTGGAACATAGGGCATGGTAGCCTCGCTATTTTAGTTTTTAAATTACTTCAAAAGTAAAATTATCCTAGCAAAACAAAACAAGAAGCGTCAATGTCTTGTACAAAGCTATAATCGTTTAACCAGAATTATGAAAAACTTCTTTCTTAAAAATTAAAATATGAGTTAAGTGGTGTCATATAATTCCATCCTAAACAAAAAACGCCTTTTCTGCTTCTAACGGAACCGTTAAGTTCCATTATGGTGCCCGGGGCCGGAGTCGAACCGGCATGCCTTACGGCAATCGATCTTAAGTCGATCGTGTCTGCCAATTTCACCACCCGGGCATGACTATATATTTTTGAGAGGCGCGGGCGGGAATCGTCTACAAATCTCGCCTCATCGTCACTCGGCGAGTTCGCAGACCGCCGCTCGCGATGCCATCTGCTGACGGCATATCGTTGCGCGCTTCAATTCCCGACATACCGCAAGCAGTTGCGGTATTCCCTCGCTTGGAGGCGCGGGCGGGAATCGAACCCGCGTGTAAGGGTTTTGCAGACCCTTGCTGTACCACTTAGCTACCGCGCCATAAACATTTTTAACAAAAAATTTGTACATACCATATCGTAAACAAAAACAGATGTTTTTGCAAAAAAAGAAAACGCCCGATGATCTGGGGCGTTATGCCTATATTGTTGATGCGGATAGGCTTTCCAAAAGCTTAATTTTAAGCTTTTTTTGCTAGTTCGGTGCGCGTATCGTCGAGCTTTTTTCGTAAATTTTCTTGCTCAAGTGATAGGTATTCTTCCCAGTTGTAGCGTGCAAATGGACGCTCCTCAACCGTAATCATATGAACCGTTGTTCCGTAAATTTTTGCAGGACTCACCTTCAAAACTTTTGCACGCCCAGCGTTGTATAAGCAAACATTCCCGATATAATCTGCGTCTACATAAATCTCGTCACCAACCGCCGGAACATTGCTTGTGGTTTTCGTTTTTGATTTCATACTACCCCCTTCGCATTAAAATAAAGCAATAAGTAAACCCAAAATTATAGAAAATCCAAACGCTAACAGTACCGAGCGTTTCATCACGAGCCTCCTGGTAAAGGTTTGTATTGCATACAAGATTGTAAGAGAGCTTTTGATATTTATATTATATCAAAAAGTATAAAAAAGTCAATTTTTTTATTTGTCTTCGGTAGATTTTAAAAGTTTTTCCATGCGTTCCCGCGCCTTTTCTTCTTCGTCAATTTTAAAATAAATTCGGGGAACAGGACGCATATTGAGTTCTTTGTTGAGAAGGGATTGGATATGGGGCGTTCCTTTTTCTAGGATTATCATTACATCATTCTCTTTTTTTGGAAACACTGAAATGAAAACATCCGCATAGTAAATATCCGGTGATGAGACAACGCGCGTTATGGTAACCATGACGCCGTGGGGAAAGACAACCTCGCGATTTAAAATCGCCGCGAGTTCATCGCGTACCAAAAAATTTATTTTTTCTTGTCGCCGTTCTTCTGCCATCAGAGTTTTTTATATATCGCTTCTTCGGTAAAAATAACAAGCGCGTCATCTTTTTTAATGTCGCTATCGCATTCAATCATAACGCCAAATTCCATTCCTTCTTTTACTTCATCAACCGATTTTTTCATATGTTGAAGATCGCGAATTTTTGCCCGACACAAAACTTCTTTATTTCGCTCCACTTCGCAGACGCCTTTTGAAATCCTTCCGCTTACTACTTTACCACCGATAATTTGCCGCGAGCCGTCGCGCTTGAAAGTAGCAAGAATTTTTGCGCGACCGCTGTCGGTGCGTTTGATTTCCGGAGGAATAATTCGCGAAAGTTCTTCTTTAATAGCATCAAAAAGATCATAAATTATTTCACTTTGAAGAATTTTTATACCATGTCGTTCGGCGAGCTCTTTTTGCGCTGGAGCAACGCGCACTTTAAATGCCGCAATGATAACGCGTTTAGAGATTGAAGCGGATTTTATATCGTTTTCATTTACATCGCCGACCTCGCTTTTTAAAAGTACGAAGCGAGCTTCGGGAACTTTTTCATCAGTTGATACCGCTTCGCCTGTTGAGACCGGAGAAACAAATCCGATACGGGCGGATAATTTTTCAAGCATTCCTTCAATCGCTTCTCGGGATCCGGAAACATCGGATTTTAAAATAAGAAAGAGTGTTGGAATTTTATCTTCTTTTGAAATTATCTCTTGAGGTTTTTTTTGCTTTTCTTCGTTTTTATGTTGCGTGGCGTAATTTTCAGCGTCTTTTTTGGTTTGAAACGATTTGAATTCTTCTCCAACTTCCGAAAGTCCGTTCAACCCAGAAATACGAATAGGCATTGAATAATGAGCCTCTGATATTGCTTTTCCTAAAAAATTTTCAAGGATTTTTATATTTTCTATTGAATTTCCGATGACGAAAAGGTCGCCCTTTTTTAATTTTCCGTTCAATATAAGGAGTGTTGCGGTATTGCCTCGCGATGAATCGCAATGAGATTCAATGACGATTCCTTCGGCATTTCCTTCTTCCGCGTGGAGTTCTTCCACCTCCGCCATAAGCAGAATAAGCTCTAAAAGCTCATCAAGATTTTCTCCTTTTTTTGCAGAAATTTCAACAACGGGGACCTTCCCGCCCCACGATTCGGTAAGAACATTTTCCTGTGCTAAGTCCTGTTTTACGCGATTAGAATCTGCGCCCGGCTTGTCCATTTTATTGATGGCAACGCAGTACGGAATCTTCGCCTCATTAAGGATTTTAATAGCTTCTTTTGTTTGGGGTTTTACGCTCTCGTCTCCGGCAACAACTAAAATTCCAATGTCTGCTGCCGCAGTTCCGCGCGAACGCATTTTAGAAAACGCTTCATGTCCAGGGGTATCAATGAAGGTTATTTTTTTTCCACGATGCTCTATTTCATACGCGCCGATGTGTTGCGTGATTCCTCCCGATTCTTTTTCGGCAACTTTTGTTTTGCGGATTGTGTCTAAAAGAGTTGTCTTTCCATGATCAATATGCCCAACTACGACAACGATTGGTGGACGGCTCATGATTATTGATTGTTCTTTATTTTTTGTGTTTTTTGTCATTCTTTTGGTGTTCTTGAAGTGCTTGTTTTAATGATGCCGTCTCTTCTTCTGAAAGTTGATTTTTTGGTTTTCCATTCTCAATCGCTTTTGCATAGACGCGCACGCCTTCTCGCGTATATAAGCTTGAAATGATAACACCGGTATCAGCGCGGTCAAGCATGGTAAGGGCGAAACTGTTGTCTCCGCCAGTTTCTGAAAACGGGTTAAAACGGAGAAAGCCGATTTTGTGGATGCTTCGTTCAGTAATCGTTTCTGTAATTTTCAAGCGGGCATCATGATGCTGGAGTATTTTTTCAAATTCAATATTTTTTGCAAGTAAGGACGAGATGACCGCCTCTTTTGTTTCGGAAGAGCCGAACAGCGCGTTCCATTTAGTTTTGAAATTAAAAATAATTATCGCGAGTACGATAACTCCCGCTGACGCAACAACTGTTAAAATAAAAAAAATGTCTTGATAGTTCATGTGGTTGCGATGTTCAAAAATTTGAATTCCGAATTTTGGCGGTGTTTTTTGATTGATGTTCGAACTTTTTTTGACGAAAATCCTGAAAACTAATTTGGACTCGGCGGGGCAAACTATTTTT
>JBBTQR010000014.1:0-5432 GCA_038065595.1 Patescibacteria group bacterium
AAAAGCTTGAAAAATACGCCAAGGATAACGGGCTTTCCGTTGTTTTTATGGGAAATATCACGCAGAGCGATCTGCCCCATTATTTTGCCATAAGCGATGTTTTCGTTCGTCCGTCGCGCTCTGAGGGTCTTGGAAGCGCGTTTTTGGAGGCAATGGCTATAGGACTTCCTATTATTGGTACTCGGGTTGGCGGAATTCCTGATTTTCTTACTGATCGCAAGACTGGACTTTTTGTAAAATCGGAAGACGACGCTGATCTGGCGAAAAAAATAAAAGAACTTTTTGACAATGATTCGTTGAGGCGGGCGCTCGCCAATGAGGGTAAAAAATTGGTACAAGAAAAATATTCATGGGATCTCATCGCGCGCGAGTTTGATAAAATCTTTTCAGAATTACCGCATATGAAAAAAATTCTTCTTGCGACTGGGATTTTTCCTCCGGATATTGGTGGATCGGCGACATATAGCTCTATTCTTGCGCGGTGTTTTCCTCAACACGGATACGAGCCTTCAATCGTGACATACGGAGATGGTGTGGCGCGTAATGAATTGCACGAGAATGATGGCGCTGATGGGGATGTTGTAAAAGTTTCTCGAAAATACCCTAAAGGTATTCGGCATATAGTATTTTTTATCTATTGCGTGTGGCGCGCGCGATTTGCTGATGTCGTTCTATCTGCTGATGCTTCGTTTGGCGGAGGGTTGCCCGCGTTTTTTGCAGCGCGATGTGTCGGTAAAAAATTTATTGTCCGTATAACAGGGGAGTATTCGTGGGAACAGGGAAGCGCCCGCTTTAACATCGCTGATTCTTTGGACGATTTTCAGAAAAAAACTTATTGCGTACGAATTGAGATCATGCGAACGATAGAGCATTGGTTTGTTAAAAAAGTTGATATTGTTATCGTGCCAAGCAAATACCTTAAAAAAATTGTCATAGGATGGGGTGTTTTGGAGGGCAATATACATCTTATTTACAACGCAATTTCTGCGCGACACAGTTCGGAATCCGACTTGTTTTCCGCGGAAGAATCACGAAAAGAATTAAAAATTTCTCAAAAGATTCCCGTTTTTCTTTCTATTGCCCGATTGGTTCCGTGGAAGGGTATCCCCGCTATTATAAATGCGATTAATGCGCTGAGGCAGAAGTTTCCGGATGCGGTGCTTTATATTATTGGCGATGGTCCGGAAAAAGATAATTTTCAAAAATTGATCATCGCGCGCCATTTTGAACGATTTGTTTTTCTAATGGGAGGGCTTGATAATAAAATTGTACGCAAGTATTTATGTGCGGCGGATATATTTATTTTAAATAGTTCATATGAAGGATTTTCCCACCAGCTTATTGAAGCGCTTTTGCATAAAATTCCTGTTGTTGCGAGCAATGTTGGGGGAAATCCAGAAATTATTCGGAGTGGGCATAATGGAATTCTTTTTGCTTATAATAATGAAAAAGAAATTACGGAGGCATGTGTGGAGCTTTATACGAACTCATCTCTTCGTAAAAAGGTTATTGAAAATGGAGTTCAAGACACTTTTTTGTTTACTGAAGAGCGGATGATAGCCGAACTTATTAAAATTTTATGAGCGGAATGAATCCCGTTAGAAGCCGCGGTCGCACAGCATCACATAAACGCTATTATGAAAAAGAAAACCTTAAATTATCAATCGCATAATTATTTGCAGGCGCTGACCGCGACCTGCTTCTAACGGGATGAAAAAAGTTCTTATGTTAAGCATTGATCGGGATATTCTTGTTGCTGGAAGCGACGCTTTTTTGCGTATTCGTTCATACGGCGGAATCACAAAAGAACTTCATGTTATTGTTTTTTCTTCACAAAAAATTGAAAACGCGCTTACCAACACACCAGAAAGATTGGTAATTGCAGAAAATGTATTCGCATATTCTACTCGTTCATTGTTTCGTTTTTTCTATCTTTTTGACGCATATGTTATTGCATGCGGAATCCTTACGAAAAAAAACGCATCAGAGTGGCTCATTACTTCGCAGGACGCGTTTACGCATCCTCTTGGCGTGTGGCTTCGTAGAAAGTTTACAATAGCGCTTGAAGTACAGATTCATACTGATTTTATGAGTCCGTATTTCAGGCGGGAATCGCTTCTCAATTTCGCGCGATATCATATATACGCGTGGGCGATCAGACGAACCGATGTGATCCGTGTGGTTTCTGAGCGCGTATGGAATTCGCTGAAAGCTGAAAGTAACGCGTTCAAAGCTCGCGTATATGTTTTGCCGATTTTTGTTGATATACGGCGCATCGTCCATGCGGAAAAAGGATTTATTCGTGCGCGCTATCCGCACTATAATTTTTATATTCTTATGGCGGGACGGCTTTCCCGAGAAAAGAGAATTGAAGATGGGCTTGCCGCGTTTGCTCTTGTTGTGAAGCGATATAGGGGCAAATCACCGCTTTTACTGATTCTTGGAAGCGGTTCAGAGAAAAAAAATATTGAACGGGTAATAGGAGAGCTTGGGCTTACGGAAAATGTTAAAATAGAAGAACCTGTCGGAGCTGAACAGCTCGCTGAATATTATAAAGATGCGGATATTTTTTTATTAAGCTCTGCTTACGAAGGATACGGACGCACGATTATTGAGGCGGTTGCGGCGAAAACGCCCATTATTATGACGGATGTTGGGCTCGCCGGAGAGGTCATTTCAAATGCCATAACAGGCGTTATCGTACCAGTTGGAGATATTGAAGCGATGGCAGAGGCAATTTTTGAGGCGAGTCAGCACTATGAAAAGTTTCAGGCATACGCCGTAGTAGCGTATGAACTGTTTATGAAATATGCGCCCGATGAAAAAACACACTTTGAGAAAATGAGGCGCGCATGGGATGAAGCAACATATATTTAAATTTATAGGAAGTCCGACTTCCTATAAATTTATGAGTTCATAAATTTATGCAGAAAAATAAAAAACCAAAGCTTTGTTATATTGCCCCTTCATATGCGCGCGATGACGCGACGCATTTTTCGCATCTCTACGATTTTATTCGCGAGATTTCAAAACGGTTTGATATTTTTTTGATTATTGAGAAAGGCGAACAACCGGACGAGACATTTGGCTGTACGCGCGTGGAAGTTCTTTGGTTTCGGTTGTTTCCGCTTCGCTGGTGCGAGCTTCACTGTCGGCTTTTGAAAGCCCGATTTTTAGGATACTCGCGCGCGTATGTTCATTATTCGTTTTTAGCGGCAGTCGCCGCGTCAATTGTCATGCGTCCTTTCGGAGGTACGGTGTGGTATTGGAACTGCGGAGAGCCGTGGAAATACAAGCGCGGAGAAATTCGCGATTGGTTTGAGCGATTGGCGTACGAAGCCGTTTCTTTTTTGGTGACGGGAACCGAAGGACTCGCGAAAAAATACAGCGAAGTATACGGCATATCACGGGAGAAAATAAAAATTATGCCGAACGGGATTTCATTGAAACGATTTTTCAAAGATAATGGTATTCAAGTTTCTCGGGAGAAGTTGGGCATTCGAGATGAAAAAATTATTTTATTTGTTCATCGGCTTTCACAGCGAAAAGGCGCGCGGTATCTTCCGGAGATTGCGCAAGCGTTTAAAGATGAAAAAGTTATTTTCATTGTTGTTGGCGAAGGGCCGGAAGAGGAAAATTTAAAATTTAAAGTTAAAAATTTAAAGTTAGATGGTTCGGTGCGTTTTTTGGGCGCGATTTCAAATATTGAAATCGCTTCATATTATGCGTGCGCAGATGTTTTGATAATTCCATCTGACGAAGAGGGGTTTCCGCGCGTTATGCTTGAAGCCGGCGCTATGGGCGTACCATTTGTGGCATTTGGCGTTGGAGGCATAGCAGAGGTCATTCCTGCGCAGTATAAGCGGTATATAGCACCTTCGGGGGATATTGTGGCATTTAACGCCATTGTCAGGGAGCTTTTAGCGCTTTCTCTTGATGAGAAAGACCAGCTTTCGCAAGAATTAAAAAATTGGGTTAAGCAATTTGATACGCCAAAAGTCGCGGATCGGTTTGCGGAAATTGTTTTAAAATCATGAATCAAAATAAGATATATTATCTAGCCAATGCCCGCATGCCAACGGAACGGGCGCATGGCATACAACTTGCAAAAATGTGCGAAGCGATGATTGATGCCGGAGCCGATATAGAACTCGTGCTTCCTCGCCGTGCCACAGATAAAAAGTCAATTCGGGAATTTTATAGTTTACGGCGCGATATTCCGGTGAGAAAGATATGGACACTTGATATATATGGGTGGGGCGCGATTGGTTACTATATAGGGAGCGTTTCTTTTATGCTTTCGTATGCTTTATTTTTCTTAATAAAAAAAATCCGCGGTGAGCGATTTATTATTTATACCATTGATATGGATCAATTTTCTTTTGCGCTCGTTCCTCTGCTTGGCGCGCCGTATTTTGTTGAGATTCATGATTCAAAAAAGTATTCATATATATATTCTTTGCTGTTTCGTAACGCCCGCGGGCTTATTGTTATTAATTCACTTATTAAAAATGAGATTGTAGAAAATTTTAAATTAAAAAATCAGGAAAAAATACTTGTTTTTCCAAATGGCATTGATATTAATTTTTTTAATATAGAAATCAGCAAAGAAGCGGCGCGAAAAAAATTAAATCTTTCCCAGGATGTAAAAATCGCTCTGTACGGAGGGCAATTTTATCAGTGGAAGGGGTTTGAAATTTTTCCTAAAGTGGCGAAGCTTCTCAATGAAAAAGAAAAACCGATAATCGCTATTGTTGGCGCCGATAAACACGAGGTTTTGGCGGGACTTGGAATGAAAGATTTTCCCGCGAATCTGAAATTTTTCGGAAAGCGCCCATACGCTGAAATGCCTTTATGGTTTGTGGCGGCTGACGCGCTCATTGTGCTTGGGACGAAAAAAAGCGATTACTCGTACCTCCACACTTCGCCGATGAAGCTTTTTGAATATATGGCGGCACGGCGCCCGATTGTTGCCGCCCAAACGCCCGCCATTGAAGATGTTGTAACTCAACGAGAGGTGTTTTTTTATGAACCGGATAATGCAGACGCTATGGCGCGGATTATTACGCAAGCGCTTGAAAATTCAGCAGAAGCAGATGCGAAGGTTGATGGTGCGTTTGCAAAAACGGCTGTTTTTTCATGGGAGAAGCGAGGAAAACGAGTGTATGATTTTGTAAGTCAAAATATATGAAAATTGGCATTGTATTACATCCATACGGCGAAAAAAATCCTGCCGGATTAGCGCGGATTATTTTTGAATTAACAAAAGCTCTTATTGCGGCTAGCGAGGAAGATGTGAAAACAGAAGTTTTTACATCGACCGAACGACGACGCAACATTGTACCCAGTTATATTGTCGCTGACATCCAAAACGAATACATCATATTTACGAAAGAAAAGCAGATTCCTGCCGGAGTATTCCCCGGCAATCG
>JBBTQR010000014.1:5442-8009 GCA_038065595.1 Patescibacteria group bacterium
GGCAATCAATGGAAATCAATTGTGCTTGGCGGGGGGCGTTTTTGGCTTGATCGGGGGCTTTCTCAAATGCAAGAGGCCGATGTTGTGATTTTTAACACGCCTATACTTCCGTTTTTTGGAAAGCCAAAAAGATCGATTGTTATCGCGCTTGATTTCGCGTATCAATTTTTTCCGTCTCGTGGCGTTTGCGATTATTTCAAGCACGCGTTTCTCAAAATGTATCACGGATATTCTTTACGGCGCGCGAGCAGTATCATTGCTATTTCTGAAGCGACAAAACGCGATATTATTACAACATACGGAATTCCCGCCGAGAAGATTCGCGTGATCTATTGCGGTTTTAAAAACATATGCGCGCTTTCGCGCGTAAGCATTACAGCGCCCGAAGATTTTTTTCTTTTTATCGGCGCGCTTAAAGAGCGGAAAAATGTTGTGGGTGTTGTTCGGGCGTTTGCGCTGTATCGCAAAAAAAATCCGTTCGCCAAAGAACAGCTTTTGATCGTGGGTCATGGAACAGGCGCGTATCGCGATGAGCTGGAAAGAATTATAAACGAGGAGAAAATAAGCGAACTGGTAACTTTTGTTGGTCAAATAAGCGACGAACAATTATCGTTTTTATATCAAAAAGCGCGTGCACTTGTTTTCCCAAGTTTTATTGAAGGGTTTGGCTTTCCTGTTCTTGAGGCGATGGCGTGCGGGCTTCCTGTTATAACTTCCAACACTTCATCGCTTGCGGAATTAGGCGCTTATAATTCCGCGCTGTTGGTTGATCCTAAAAATCTAGAGGCAATCGCGGAAGCGATGCGGACCATTGTGAATGATTTCAACATTCGGTCATTGCTCATTGCGAATGGAAAAAAACGCGCGGATAATTTTTCATGGGAAAAAATGGCTCGCGAGTTTCTTCAAATAATTCAATCAAACAAATGAAGATCGTATTTCTCACGCATAATATAAAACATCACAACGGAGGAGGGGTTTTTTCCCGTGCACTTATTGACGGACTTTCTTCGCGTCCTGAAGTTAAAGTTTCCGTGTGTGTTTCCGTTTCCTCGGGGTTTTTAGGGGAGCATATTTTGAGATTAGGATTTTTGGGGTTTTTCGCGAATATTATTACCATAAGAAAAATAATTCGCGACGCGGACATTATCCACGCGATTGATGTTTTTCCATACGGCATTCTTGCTGTATGCGCATCCTATGGCCTTAAAAAGCCCATTGTTATTACCGCGGTTGGGAGCGGTTCAATTCTTCCGTTGTATGCATGGCACCTAAAATTATTTGCGGTATATGCCCTTCACTACGCATCAGCGCTCACCGCTATCAGCGATTTCGTGAAGCGCGAAATTTTAAAAAAAGTTCCTGGTCTTGCGATTGATGTTATTCATCCGGGCATCAGCGAAGCATGGATGAGCGCGGTTCCTAAAGTGTCTTCACGGTTGCAAAAATATAAACCCTATATTCTCACCGTTGGCTCACTTCGCTGGCGCAAGGGATTTGAGGCAAGTATTCCCGCGTTTGCGAAAGTAAAAAAAACATTTCCAAGTTTGCGGTATGTTATCGTCGGTAAGAAGCATAATGAGATTATGTATAAGCGAATTTTTGATTGCATTGCCATGCATAATCTTCAGGGGAGTGTTCATGTGCTGGAGTCGGTGGACAGCGAAGAAGAACTTCGCGCGCTCTATCAAAATGCTGAGCTTTTCCTTCTTCTTTCCCGAAATGCGGGGCATGATGTTGAGGGTTTTGGCATGGTTTTTTTGGAGGCGGCGTCGCAGGGGCTTTCGGTTATTGGAAGCAGGGACTGCGGAGTGGAAGACGCTATGATTGATGGAAAAAACGGATTTTTGGTTCACGAAAAAAACATCGATGAAGCCGCAGAAGCGACGCTTCGCATTCTTCAAAACGGTGAATTAAAAAAGCGATTCTCGGAAGAATCGCGGAAATTCGCAAAGAATTTTTTATGGGATGATAAAATTTTAGAATACGAACGCGTTTATAAGCGCATCACTTCACAATCGTTATGACGATATTTTCAGCAGGAAATAAGCGTGATAAAAATGTCGATTCATAGATCTCTTGCGTGCGATTGTTTTGGTTTATTAGCCACTCTACAAAACGATTGTAGAAAAAAACGCGGCTTGATCGTTCAAAGGTAATGTGCCGTTCGCGGACTTTAGAAAACGCAAAATCGAAATAGTACTCCCGTTCGCGCTTTAAGCGCGAATTTTTTATGAAAAACTCAAAGGTGCTTATTGAAAAGCGTTTTTTGTGCGTAGGATCAATGTAATTATTTTTTGATGTAAAATGCGGAACGCGAATGGTTATGGTGCCTTCGGGACTCAATACGCGGTATAAATCTTTTAGAACGGGTACATATTCAACATGCTCAAGGACATCTTGGCATAGAATTTCTGCAAACTCATTATCGCTAAACGGCATGGGAAGTTTTTCAATGTCATGCGCGATATCAACGCCCGGAAGTTTTGCAAAATCCAAATTTACCCATCCTCGTCGGATGTTTGTTCCACAGCCAACATTTAATCTTCTTTTTTCCATAGAAATAT
>JBBTQR010000015.1:0-19639 GCA_038065595.1 Patescibacteria group bacterium
ATATATTTTTTTAATATCTCTGCGAGTGTTTTTGTAAAATATAAGTAGAGAGGAGCGAAGTATCGTTTATTCAATATTTTAGTGTTTAGAGTGTAGGGTAATCAAAAAATCTCCAGGTGTTCCGGAGATTTTTTCTGATTCGCTACCAAATGTTCTTTATTTTTTTCAAAAAGTGTGGTATCCTAGCTTTTCATGTCAAAAGGAGATCTCGTTCTACGATTTGAAGATGTATCATTTGAATTCGGTCACAATAAGCCTATTTTAAACGAGGTTAATTTCACTGTGCGCCGTGGTTCAAAAATTACTCTAATGGGTCAAAACGGTGCAGGCAAGAGTACTATTTTTCATCTTATTACTAGAAAAGAAAAGCCGGAATCAGGTAGAATTATCACCGCGGATAATCTCACAATCGCCATTGCCAGACAAGTCATTGCCCGCGAGGAGCTTAATTATACCGTTCGGCAATTTTTTGAAAAATGTTTTTTGAAGAAGATTTATGACATTGATCCAAAGATTGATGCGGTGTTAGGGGTGGTCAGTCTTCACGCCCCACACGATAAAATTATTAAGGATTTTTCGGGAGGACAGCAGGCGCGGCTTCTTTTGGCTTCTGCGCTTATTCAAGACCCCGACCTTCTTTTGCTTGACGAACCAACAAATAATCTTGATCACGCGGGCATCATGCGTCTGACGCAATTTTTGATTGATTACAATAAGACATGCGTTGTTATTTCACACGATGCAAATTTTTTGAATGCATTTACGCATGGCGTTTTATATCTTGATATATTTACTCGAAAAATTGAACAGTACGCGGGAGACTACTTTGATGTCGCGCGACAGATTACCGCGCGACTTGAACGGGAAAATATGAAGAACGCTCAACTCGCAAAGGAGATACAGGCGAACAAGGACAAGGCAAATTTTTTTGCGATGAAGGGAGGACAGATGCGACTTGTGGCAAAAAAAATGAGAGATAAGGCAGAGGAACTTGAAGAAGAAAAGGTTGATGTTCGAAAAGAAGATCGGACTATTCGTCGTTTCGTAATCCCGGCACAGTCTGATTTGGTAGGGGAGATTCTCGGTATAACATCAATTATCACAATCAAAAATCATAAGCCCGTTGTAAAGAGGGTTGATATTTCCTTAAAGCGCAAGACGCATTTGCTTTTATCTGGACCAAATGGAATTGGAAAAAGCACGCTCTTGGAATCGATTGCCAGAGGGACTGCCAAAGGCATCGCGGTAGCATCGGGCGTAAAGGTGGGATACTATCGTCAAGATTTTTCCACGCTCAATTTTGAAGACACGGTATATCAGTCTCTTTTGTCTGCTACGGACAAGCACATTGAAGAAGATATTCGCTCGGTTGCCGCCGTCTTTTTAATCACTGGCGATACCATTAAAACAAAAATTGGCGACCTTTCCGAAGGTCAAAAGGGTCTCGTCGCGTTGGCACGACTTGTACTTGAAAGACCGGGGCTTTTAATTCTTGATGAGCCGACGAACCATATTAATTTTCGTCATTTGCCAGTTATTGCAAAAGCCCTTGATCAGTACGAGGGCGCGATGATTTTAGTAAGTCATGTTCCTGATTTTGTTGCGCAGATTCGTATTGACGAGACGCTTAATCTTGAAAAATAATTTTATAAAAATCGCTCTTTTTATTTGCCTGTCTCTATGCCGGTCTTTTGCAAAACGCTGACACAGGGAAAGAAAATGGATATGAAAAAAGCAATAAAAAATAAAGCATACGGCGAGGTTATTGTACGCACTGGGGATGTGTATGATGTTGTGGTTGTTGGCGGAGGTCCGGCGGGTATGATGGCTGCTGGCCGTGCTGCACAGCGCGGTCGCAGAGTTGTGTTGCTTGAAAAAAATTCTACGCTAGGGAAAAAGCTTCTTATCACGGGAGGCGGAAGGTGTAATGTTACGAATAATACGCCTAATGTTCGTGCAATGCTTTCAAAATACAAAGAAAGTAATAAATTTCTTTTTTCGGCATTCGCGCAATTTGGTGTTATAGAAACCCTCCGTTTTTTTAATGATTACGGAATGAATACAAAAGAAGAAGCGGAGGGACGGGTGTTTCCCATTTCAAACAAGGCACAATCTGTGTGGGATGTGCTGATTCGGTATATGAAAAAAGGTTGCGTTATAGTGCGTACACACGCCGAGGTTACAGGAATTGTTTTTGATGCATCTACGAAACAGATGGTAATAACGCTTGCCGATAAGTTAGAAATACGGGCTCGAGTGTGCGTTGTCGCGACAGGCGGAACATCGCGTCCAGAGACGGGTTCCACGGGCGAGGGATTTTTGTGGCTCAAAAAACTTGGACATATGATAATGGAAAATGATGTTGCGCTCGTGCCTATTGCACTTAAAGATTTATGGACGAAAAAACTTGCGGGAGTAACACTTAAGGATATTAAACTTACGACATTTATGGACGGTGTAAAACAAAAAGCGTACAAAGGAAAACTACTTTTTACACATGTCGGTATTAGCGGTCCTACGGTTCTTAATATGAGTAGAGATGTCGGTGATCTGTTGTATGGCGCGGAAGGATCGGAATATGTACAAAAGACGAAAGACAGGAAAGGGACGAGGATTGCAAAGGCGCCAGAAGCAGAAAAAGCAGAGCGTCAGAAAAATATTGTCATTATGTTAGACTTATTTCCGTCTCTTGACGGCAACGCGTTGCGGGAAATGCTTCAAACGCGTTTGACTGAACAAAGTAATAAAAAAATAAAAAATACTCTTTCCGCCTTTATTTCTCCGGCTCTTATTGATAGAGTGCTTATGTTCGCGCGTATAGATGGCGAAACGCCAAACCACAGCGTGCGATCAGTAGAACGGAAAACTCTTATCTCTGTGCTGAAGGCTATTCCTTTACGCGTTGACGGATTGCTTGGAAGAGATAAAGCGGTCGTATCCTCCGGGGGCGTTGCGTTGACTGAAATTAATTTTAAAACAATGCAGTCGCGCATAGTGCCATCGCTTTATTTGGTGGGCGATGTATTGCATATTAATCGCCCATCAGGAGGATACAGCTTGCAGGTCTGCTGGACAACGGGATATGTGGCTGGCAATAGCTGTTGAGGAGCGAAGGCGCGACCGAACGAGAGCGAGGAAGTACTGAGCTTAGCAAAGCGAATGTGCAAGCCGAATGTGCAAAGCGAATGTATTAAATTCTATTATGTAAAAGGTTTAATAATTTTTATGTTAATTGACGATATAACAATTTCAGCGGAGGCGGGAAACGGCGGAAGAGGCGCTGTTGCTTTTAATAAAAACATGATGAGTTTAGGGCCGACGGGTGGGAGTGGAGGGACGGGTGGAAGTATTTTTGTTGAGGGTGTTTCAGATTTGAATGCTTTGAGTCAATTCAGATATAAAAAAGTTGTTAAAGCAAAAGACGGCGGAAGCGGAAAGGGGCAGTATAGCGACGGAGCCGACGGAGAGGATCTCGTTTTAAGAATTCCCGTTGGAACTGTTATTCAAAAAAATGGAGTAGACACGGCCAAAGAAACGTATGAAGAGCTATTAAAAATTGGTGAAAAAATTCTTATTGCGGGCGGTGGTGTCGGTGGAAAGGGAAATTTTCTTTTTCGGTCGTCTAAAAACACGAGTCCAAAGCAGTTTCAAAATGGACTTTTGGGTGAACGCTATACCGTACGATTTGAGCTCAAACTTATTGCAGATGTTGCCTTCATTGGTTTGCCAAACGCTGGAAAGTCCAGTTTATTAAATGAGTTAACAAAAGCAAAAAGCAAAGTTGCAAATTACGCGTTTACAACCCTTGAACCAAGTTTGGGCGCGTATTATGATCTTATCCTTGCTGATATTCCCGGGCTTATTGAGGGCGCGTCAGCGGGGAAAGGCTTGGGCATAAAATTTCTTCGTCATATTGAGCGCACAAAAATTCTTTTTCATCTTATTTCCGCGGAATCAGAAAATCTTGTCAGAGATTACACGATTATTAAAAATGAGCTCGCAACATTTAATACCGAGCTTATACAAAAGCCCGAGTATGTGTTTTTAAGTAAAAGCGATTCTGTGCCGGCTGGAGAAGTTAAGAAAAAAATTTCTATTTTAAAAAAGATGAATAAAAACGCGATTCCAATATCTATTCATGACGCAGATAGCTTAGAAAGCGTGAAAAAGATTTTAAACGCCATACAATCGGAAAAATTGATCGGAGCTTGATTTTTGAATTTAGCTGTGTTAGTATAGAAGAATCATGAAAAGGAAAAATGATACGCTTTTATTGAATCAAATAAATACCCCAATCGCGGTTTTTATGGAGTCTTACAACAAGAGTATTCCTCTTGCTTTTCCGTGCGTGTCAATCAAGCTTTTAAAAAATTTTCAAGTATTGCATCCCGCGTTATTTAAAAGTGGCGATGAATGGTCAATCACCAAACATCGCAAAAAGGTTATGGACTGGCTTTCTTCGTATTCCGAAGCTGTATAGACTTTCTGAATAATAATTTTTACTATAGCCCGAGCTATAGTAAAAAACCGCTTGATTAGGCGGTTTTTTACTACTTATCAAGAAAGCCGTGTTTTAGTACGAGCGATTCGCTTTCTTAATTTTGCAGATATGATATAATAGACAAATTGTTTGCGTAATATACCCTAATTTTAGTATGAATGAAATTTTATTTTTAGTGAGCCGTATTCTTGTTGGAGGATATTTTCTTATGAATGGTATTAATCATTTTCGCTATACAGCGATGATGGTGCCATACACACAATCAAAGGGCGTGCCGATGCCAAAACTTGCCGTGCTTGGTACGGGAGTTCTTATGCTTGTCGGGGGTCTTGGAATTCTTTTGGGTGTGTGGGTTTCCTATGCTGTGCTGGCGCTTATTGCATTCCTCGTGCCGGTAACATTTATTATGCATAATTTTTGGACGATTGAGGATCCAAATCAGCGGTTAATGGATATGATCCATTTTATGAAAAATATAGCGCTTGTCGGAGCAGTATTGGCATATCTTGCGGTGCCGATGCCGTGGGCATGGAGCGTATTACTATAAACAAACATTATGCACTCAAATCATTCTTACAATTTAATGCTTCAGCTTGTGCAGGAAAACAAATCCCTGTGGCGGATTAAAAATGAATACTTAAAAGACGCGGGCGATTGCGATGATTGCAAAGATTTTTGGAAAAAAATGAAAATAGATAAAGAAAATTCTTTGAAGGAGCTTACAGAACTTGTTAAAAAACATTTTTAAAAACCGATTAAAGATTAAAGTTTTTAAAAATCCCCTCGTGGTACGAGGGGATTTTTATAGCGCGTAAGCCCTATTTCTACGTGTATTGCAACCCCCTCAATTATAGGAAGTCGGACTTCCTATAATTGAGGGTTGGGAGCGTTGGTGTCGCGCGGTTTTTTTCGCAAACAATTATTCAACGATTATTTTTCCAAGCATTCCTGGGTGTGGCGTACAGTGATAAGGATAGATTCCTGGTTTTGTGAATGTGAACTTAAACGATTCCCGAATACCCAAAAGACCGCTATCAAAAATTCCATTATCCGCAGTGGCAGTATGTTTTATGGTATCTTTGTTTGTCCAGACTACAGTTGAGCCAACCGGAATTTTTATTTCCGCTGGGTTGAATGCAAAATTTTCAATAGCGATTGATGCTACGGTTGACGGCGCTGACACAACGGGCAGGGCAGACGGAGGAGTTATTGTGATCGGTTTTATTAACGGTTTTGGAAGGATATTGATGTCCGTATTGATGTTAGGTTTTCCGCACTCTCCTTTGTATTTTATAGCTATTCCATTTGCTCGTGCTTCCGCTTCGCCACACGAAAATGTGACGCCATTAGCACCGCACACAGGATCATATCGTAGGCACGCAATTGTCGGGCCCGCGCCTCCTGCTTCTACGCTTCCCGGAACAACGCCACATTCTCCTTTGTGTTTTACTGCTACGCCAGCGGATTTTGCCATACATGCGTTTGAATGAGTTTTTCCGTCAGTGCCACATACTGGATTATATTCTTGGGTACAAAAAACTTCATTGTTTCCGCGACAAGGAGCAAATTCACAATTTGGCCCAGTGCGACCTACCCCTGAACCATCTGGGCAAATTTTTGCTTCTTCAGTACACACCACCCCTCTTTCTATTAAAATCTGCCATCTACCTTCCTGACACACCCAATTTCCGGGCGCGCCTGGCTGGGGTCCGCAATTTTTAATATTTTCTAGTTTCTTTTGATAGGCATTATCTGCTGACCCGGTTGGCGACGGAATAGAAGGAATTTTATCTTCACCTTTAAGAATTGTGCCAAGAATTCTTAATCCGTTTTCTGCTGAAACTTCCGCAACCCGCGCGTTTCCAAAAGCTTCACCAAACTTACCCTCTGCAAATGCTTTTATTCCACTATCAAGACTACTCTTTGCTTGTGCAAGAATACCACCAGCTTGATCAAGCCCCGCCTTCATTCTATCACCAAAATCCCTTTTGGGAGTTTGCCGTTCTATCGTCATGTTTGTAGAAATGCGTGCAGGAGTTGAGTCAAGTCGTATTGGGCCTGTTTTTGGTTTAGGCATACCCGGTTCATCAATGGCAATTCCAGCCGATCCCTCTTCGTTGACAGTGGTCATTTTTTGAGCGCCTGTGCCTTTTGTCTTTATTGCAAGCTTGCTGTTTGGCACGCCTGGTTCGTTGATGGCAAATTCTGCTAATGCTAATTCCAATTTTAGAATTACTTCACTTGCGTGTTTTATTTGCTCCTCCGCTTTTTGTTTTATGTTTTTGTCTTTTTCTGAAGCAACAGCAACAGACTCTTGAATTTTTTTCTGTGCGATATTAACAGCATCCTGAAAGCGATTATCCAAAGGACCTTTAGAATTAATCCCGTTTCCATCTTCGGGGGCGGAATCTATGTCACGGATTTTGATAAATTGATTAAAGAGGACGGCGTGTTTCAGCGTCTGTTCGTTTAATTTTAAAAGCAGTTTTTCAACGGCAGGATTTTCAGAAGTTTCTGTAAGCTTTGCAATTCTTGATTGGAGCCGTTCTCCTGCTTTTGTATAATTTTCTAACGCGGAAACAAGAGCTTCTGTATCATCTGGCATCGTTTCCTGAACCATAAAAGCTTCGGCCGCTTTTTCATTGGCTATTTTTAATTCCAATTCTGCGTTTGCCGTTGCGCCAAAAGTAAATAAGCGCGAAATCCCACGACCCCACTCTTTAAAAAAATATAATTTGCTCGTAGGCAGTGTCCCGACATCGGTAACGCCGAGGTCAGAAATAGTGATAGTGCCCATGCCACTCCCAGAACCGATGTTTTTTATAACTCCTTTTGTCGCAAAAGAAGTACCGGATAAAAATACCGCAAACAAAACAAAAGCCGATAAAAATATAGTGTAGTTTTTCATATGTTAAATAATACGATAACATTCTGAGTCTGTCGAGAAGGGCATTGGAATTAAAAATAGTAATTTCTTTTATTTGAGGAAAATGCTATAATTAAATGGTGAAAATTATATTTATAATCGTAGCAATTATAGTCCTTTCCGCTTTCGGGCTTCACGCGATTGAGTTTTATCATTCGCATCCGGCGGAGTTTTTTGGTACGGAAATGCAAGTAGTTTTACATGGAGAAAGATTGAAGTATTTGGCGTTTGCGATTATTATGCTTTTTGCGTTTCTGATTTTTATTCGGACGAGGTTTTTTAACTTTTTTCAAACGATCCTTGCGTTGCGTGTTTTTGTATTTTCTTTGCGTAATCAAAATAATCTTTTTTGCGAATTATTGAGAACGGGTATTCTTCATCCAAAGTTGTGTAATTGATCTTTTTTGCTTTGGTTTGATGATGCGTTAATTAATTACAAAAAAATATATGAAAAAAGTACTTATTTTTACTTTGGTTATTGTCGGGATTGTTAGTATTGGTGTCTGGTATCGCTATGGACGGTCGGAAAATATCATGGAAAAAATATATGTTGCCGCTGAGGGAGATGGGGCAATTAATATTATTGACTCTGCGACACGGCAGGTTATTCGCACCGTTGATCTTTCTGTGGGGCATGAAGGCGGAATAGTGAAATTCCACCCACATAATGTTGTTGTTGCTCCGGATGGAAAAAGTGTCTGGATTACGGCAAATGCCGGAAAACATGAGGGACATTCGCAAGGATTGGTGAATTCAGCATATGCACATGGCGCCAACGAGTCGGGGGTTGAGCCCGATGAAGTGATTGTTTTAGATCCGTGGTCGCGTGATGAAATTATTAATAGAATTGAAACGGATATCGGAGCGCAACTCGCGCATGTCGCCGTTTCTGCAGATGGCTCATATGCGTATGTCACGGCGCAGAAAAGGGGGGTGGTATATAAAATTGACGCGAAAAGCAAAAAAATTATTAGTGAAGTTTCGTTTGCGATTGGAAGCGAACCGCACGGATTACGGATATCTTCCGATGGCGCCCGCGCGTTTATCGCTGTTTTAAAAGGAAAAGCGCTTGGCATTCTTGATCTGTCAAAAAATACTATGACTATGACATCTGTTTCGTTGCGTGGTGCGGCGGTACAGGTAGGCATAACTCCTGACGGAAAATACGCGGTCGCTTCACTGTACGATACCAAAGAGCTTGCCGTTTATGACACACAATCAGGCGCGGTTTCTTACATCGCTCTTCCCGCAAGTTCCAAGGGTCCGATTCAAATGTATTCGACTCCTGATTCAAAATTCTTTTATCTTGCCGATCAGGGATATTATTTCAGTCAGCCAACGAGTGAGTGGGTGTATAAAATTGACATTGAAAATCGAACGGTCATAAAAGAAATAAAAGCCGGACAAGCTCCGCATGGCGTTGTCGTTTCTAAAGACGGAAAGTTTGCCTACATTACAAATCTTTTAAGCAATGATGTTTCCGTGATTGATGCCGTAGCGGATACAGAAGTCGCGCGCGTTCCGGTCGGCAAAGAGCCCAACGGCATCAGCATTTGGAATCGCGATATTGGTGGGACGCCGTGATCAACCACAATATAGTAGCCACGACTTCAGTGGGTTTTTTGAGCGAATTATGATATGGTTGCGTTTGTGAACTTTTTCACGGAGAAAAAAATTATTAGCATATGCGTGATTGCGGTTTTTTTATCCGTCGGATTTTTGTGCTTTCCAAATTTCACGAATGTATTAATGAATGATGGCGAAATGCCGATAGACCACAGCGTGATGCTCCAAGCAATTTCCAGTGTTTTACCAGTGCGCGCTTTTGATGTTTTTGTTTTATTATTGGCTGTAATAGTAGGGCTTTTTTGGAAAACTTATTTTCACGCCCTTTTGTTTTTTTCCGCGAAACAAAAAATGTTTTTTCAGAAAAAAATTTATCGTTTCTTGTTTCGTAGTTCGCTTGAGGAGGCGTTTTCTCGTGGCATTCTTCATCCGAAGATTTATACTTTTTTTTCGGGTTTTTGAGCGAGATTAATTATTAATTAAAATTTTCTATGGATCAACAAAAAAAAATTGAATCGGAAATTTTCGAAAAAGAAGGCGCGTCTCAAACCGAAAATCCTTATAGCGTACCACTAGCGATTGTTATCGCGGGTGCCATAATCGCGGGCGCGATATTTTCTTCTTCTTCAGGCAAACCTTTCGCGCCTGTTGGTGATAATAAAAAAGGTGTCGCAGAAATAAATCAGCCGCAGGGTGGCATCGGTTCATTAGACGCGATGAAACCAGTTTCCGCAATTGATCATATTCTTGGCGATCCCGATGCGCCGATAAAAATTGTTGAATTTTCTGATACGGAATGTCCTTTTTGTAAACGGTTTCATCCTACGATGCACAACGCGATTGAAGAATATGGAAAAAACGGCGAGGTAGCATGGGTATACCGGCATTTTCCGATTGATTCGCTTCATCCAATAAAAGCCCGCAAGGAAGCAGAGGCGACCGAATGCGCCAATGAACTTGGCGGTAATGCGAAGTTTTGGGCATATCTTGATCGGCTTTTTGAAATAACGCCGTCAAATAATCAGCTTGATCTTAATCAGCTTCCGGAAATTGCTGTGTATGTCGGATTAGATAGGGCGCGATTTTTACAATGTTTGGATAGCGGGAAGTATGCAGAGCATGTCGCTGATGATCTTGCCGACGGTGGAAATACAGGAATTAATGGAACTCCATTTAGCATCGTAATCGCTCAAAACGGCAAAAAATTTCCATTGAATGGCGCACAGCCGTATTCAGCCGTGAAAGCGCTGATTGAGCTCGCGCGCAAAGAAAAATAAATGCTTTTTCAAGCTCTAAAAAAAGTATTTCAAAAACCGCTGTATATACTTCTCGCGTGCATCACTAGTTTGGCGGTATTTGCATTTGCCGTGTGGCTCCCAAACATCTCTCTCATTGTAAGCGTTATGGCTCATCCGGAGATATCTTTTTCGCAAAAACTTAATTTGCCGTTTATTCTGCTCGGATCAATTGTTACAAATTTCACTTTGCTTTCCGCTTCGTACACGATTGCGATAGCCATCTTGTTTGGCGTCAATCTCGCGATGGTTGTCTATTTCCTGAAAAGGAAAATTAGCGAAGTCAAAAGGAGCGGAATTGCCACGGGATTTTTTGGCATAGCGAGCGGAGTTGCCGGTATGGGATGTACGGCGTGCGGATCGTTTCTATTGGCGAGCATTCTCTCTGTTTTTGGCGTGGCGGGCATGCTTGCGTTTCTACCGCTTGCTGGCGGAGAATTCGGCATTCTTGGCGTGATTCTTTTGGGGGCGTCTCTCTATATGACGGCACGGCACATTCAAAATCCCGCAGTGTGCAAAATCTAATCTAATCTAATCGTAAACAACCAATGAAAAAAAACTATTTTATATCGCTTATTGTTCTTGTGATTTTGCTTGGAGCAATAATTTTTATTGTAAGCAGGCAGCAATCTTTATCCGTAGATAATGTGTCGGACAAATTTTTAGATTCAGCGCGTACTGCGGGTAAACTTTTTGCCGAAGAGCAATTTTTTGATTTTGGCGTTATTTCGATGGCGGCTGGAAATGTCTCTCGCGTTTTTAAAATTAAAAATAGCGGAATCAGCCCGCTAAGGATTAAGAAGATTTACACTTCCTGCATGTGCACAACCGCTACACTGGATAATACCGGCGTGAAGCAGGGACCGTTTGGTATGCCGGGTCATGGCGGTTTTCCATCTTCGTTGAATGAAACGATTGAACCGAATCAAGAAGCGGAAATTACCGTTGTGTATGATCCGGCGGCGCATGGTCCCGCAGGAGTCGGAAAAGTGCGGCGGGTTATTTATATTGAAACTGACGCGGAGGAAAAACCATTTGAGCTTTCCTTTGAGGCGACGGTAACTCCATAAAATTATGACGGCAAAAAAAATGTTATATACGGTTGGTATTGCGGTGCTTCTTGTGCTTATTGTTTTTGTGGCGCGAAACGGCATCGCTCCAAACAATACCGTGAAAACGCCCGCAACCGTTTCTGAACCTGTACACGGACCGCATCTTGCTATGAATTCGACAGAATATGATTTCGGTAAAATCAAGCAAAGCAATGGCGCGGTTTCAACGGAATTTCAAACGGTGAACAATGGAAGCGAAGATGTTATTATTACAGAAGTGCTTACTTCCTGCAGTTGTACAACCGCGGAGATGGATAAAAAAATTCTGCGGCCGGGCGAGAGCGGAATATTAATGGTGGTATTCGATCCCAATTATCATTATGAAGACGATGGAAGATTTTTCAGAACTGCAACCATCAAATCAAATGTTCACGGTGCCGCGCCGGAAGTGAAAATTTTTGTTGAGGTGGAGTATGACTTGGGAAAAGATGCGCTTAAGTTTAGAGGGAATATGGTAGATTAATTATGCTTTCAATAATCGCGCACGCAATAATTAAAGGAATGGCGGGGGCAGTGGCATTGCTTGCTATTTTCTTTGTTGTTATTTCGCTTATTTCTGGTTGGACATTTACGGTAAATCAATTTTTTGCGTATTGGTATTTCATTGTTGGTTTAGCCGTAGGTTTTGGTATTCAGGTCGGGCTTTACAGCTATTTTAAACAGGCGGTCGTAGACGGTCGTGCGCAAAAAACGACCGTTGCTATCTCTGGTGCGACTTCAGCGATTGCCATGGTTTCCTGTTGTGCGCATTACTTTGCCAACATTCTTCCGATCATCGGCGTTGCCGGCGTGGTAAGCATAATTGGTCAGTATCAGATAGAACTTTTTTGGTTTGGGCTGTTGTTCAATGTGGCGGGTATCGTGTATATCGCGAGAAAAATAGTTATATTTCGTAAAGAGTCATTATTATTAATCAGCGGGTCTATTATCAAAAATTAAATGACTTTTTTCCAAAAAATTTCGCTGTTTCTGGCGCGCGTTTCGATCGGGTGGTTGTTTTTTTACGCAGGCATTACGAAAGTGCTTAATCCCGAATGGTCCGCGGCGGGGTATTTGAGGGGCGCCAAAACATTTACCGATTTTTACCAGTGGCTTGCAACGCCCGGCGTGTTACCGTTTGTCAATTTTGTGAACGAGTGGGGGCTTACACTTCTTGGCGTTTCGCTTATCGCCGGAGTATTCGTGCGTTTGAGCTCGTTTTTAGCCGCTCTTTTGATGCTCCTGTACTATCTTCCGATGCTTAATTTTCCGTATCCAAACAGCTATTCATTTATCGTTGATGAGCATATAATATACATATCGGCTTTATTATTACTCGCAAGCTTTAGAGCGGGTCGTGTGTGGGGATTGGAGAATTGGTGTTCAAATTTGCCCATTTGTTCCAGGTTCCCACGGCTACGCGAATGGCTTTGATAAATAATAATATGAAAAAAATATTTTTTGGTTTTGCGTTTTTTATAGCACTCGTTGTGTTTGCACTGCCTGTGCGTGCGGATATGATGGGCGAGAGCGCTACCGTGCCAGTAGACGATCATACCGCTCGTGAGGAAGCGGAGGGCAAAGAAGTTTGGCAAAAATTTCAGGAGAAGCAGGTTGTTTGCGCGGATCTCAAGGACGGCGACTTCGGGGTATTGGGAGAATATTTTATGGGTCGTTGGATGGGAGATTCTCACGCCCCGATGAACGCGATGATGGAAAATATGATGGGGCATGAGGACGAAGAGCAGATGCATGTCGTTATGGGGAAGCGGTTTTCCGGATGCGATGAATCAGCCGTGTATACGGAAGGCGAGGGATTTTTGCCTATGATGAATATGATGGGAGGGTGGTCGTCTCCTTTCGGGCTTAATCAAGAAAATAATTCTATGATGTACGGTTTCGGCAACAGTTCTATGGGGCTTGGCTTTGGATTTTTGGGAGTTGTGTTTATGATTTTTTGGTGGGTTTTGATTCTCGCGGGAATCGTTGCTCTCGTGAAATGGCTTAGCAATCAATTTTCCGCAAAAGGCGGATCTTTAAGTAAATCAGCACTTGATATTCTCAACGAACGGTATGCTCGTGGAGAGATTGATACAAAGGAGTTTGAAGAAAAGAAAAAGAATCTCTCGTAAGCGCGAGCACAATAAAGCTCATCGGGGCAAAGCCCCGATGAGCTTTATTGTAGGACGAAGAGTTGCGCATATATCGCCAGCACTATGATTACTCAATCTAAAATTCTAAAAATAATTGCGGGTATTGTTGTTTTCGTGGTTATTTTTTGGGGTTCAACGATAATTGAAAATTATGTCCACACTATCGTTGGGTTTCTTGCGAATTATATAGATAACAGGAGTTGGATGGGTGCTGGTGTATTCATGGTATTGGCGGTTTTGTCCGTTATGTTTGTTTTTTTTTCAAGTATTTGGCTCGTGCCAATTGCTTTGCTTGCGTGGGGAAATACACTGACGGCGATAATGCTTTTTTCAAGTTGGCTTTTAGGTGGTATTTTTTCTTATTTGATAGGCAAATACATAGGCTATCCGATTGTTCGAAAAATTATTTCGGAAGAAAAAATAAATAATTACAGCGATATTTTTTCACAAACTCGCGAGAGTTTTAGCTTGATAGTTCTTTCTCGTTTTGTCCTGCCGTCAGAAGTTCCGAGCTACTTACTTGGCATGGTGCGATATCCCTTTTTAAAATACTTACTTGCCACTGCGATATCTGAAATCCCATATGTTTTTTTTGCCGTTTACTTTGTTGAGGCGATTATAAAGAAAAACACCATTACATTTTTAATTTTTGGAATACTGTGGCTTGGATTCGCGCTCCTTATGATCAGGCTATATAAGAAGATGACGAAAAAATAATTTCTTTGCCTTTCACGCCCTGTTCTGATACTGTAAAAGACTATGATTATTTCAAAATATCTTACGCGATTCTTTTCTGTCGGAATTTTTGCTCTGGTCCTGCTTTTTTCAAGCATCATTGGCTTTGTTACCGATTGGTGGTGGTTTTCTGAGGTTGGTTACACCGAAATATTTATTACATCGCTAGTTGCTAAAATAGTTTTATTTTCAGTGGCGGGGATTTTTTCCATTGTTTTTTTGTTCACCAATTTTTTTCTAGCGCTCTGGTCAAAGATTTCATGGATAGCGATTGTGCCGGCGACAGTAATCGGTGAATCAATACAGGTGAGTAGCCACATAGTTAAAAAAATAGCTATTGTTGCGAGTTGTGTTGTTTCGGGTTTTTTTGGACTTGCGGCAGCAAGCAATTGGCAAGAAGTTTTAAAATATTTTTCTAGCGTAGCTTTTGGCGTGACGGACCCTATTTTTAATAAGGATGTTGGGTTTTATATTTTTTCTCTCCCTGTATTGCAAACAGGCCTTGGTTTTTTAGAAACACTTGTTATTGTGACGCTCGTCGGATGCGCGATTATATATTTCTTGCGGGGCAATCTTCGTATAACAGGACCGTCTCCATATGAAGGTGCGCAATCATTTAAGCGATTACAAATAGACCATACAGCACGAATTCACCTTGGCATTTTGCTTGCGATTTTTTTGTCCATCATTGCTGTCGGAGTCTATTTTTCCCGCTTTGCATTGCTGACAAGTCAAAACGGTTTAGTGTTTGGCGCGATGTATACAGACGCAACCATCAGAATATCAATGCTTTGGATTTCGTTTGGTGCTACCATTCTCGCCGTTTTTGCGGCTCTTTTGTGGGCGTGGAAAGAAAAATTAACGCTACTTATTGGAGCCACCTCTTTGTATGTTTTTATAGGATTTGCTGGAGCGGTAATCCCATCCCTCGTTCAAAAACTAGCGGTCGCCCCCAATGAACTCGTGAAAGAAACGCCGTTCATTAAATATAATATCGCCGCTACCCGTCATGGGTTTGCGCTTGATAAAATTGGAGAACGGGAAATCTCGGGAGACAAGCCAATCACCGCGACTGATATTGCAAACAATAATCTCACGGTAAAAAATGTACGGCTTTGGGACAGAAAACCGCTTTTATCAACATTTTCCCAGATACAAGAAATTAGAACCTATTACGAATTTGCTGAAGTTGATAACGACCGCTATATCATAGACGGAGAGATTCGCCAGATTATGCTTTCTCCGCGCGAGATGGCGTCCGCAAGTTTGCCTAATAAAAATTGGATTAACGAACGGCTTACTTTTACGCATGGGTATGGTGTGGCGGCTGGACCGGTGAATCAGGTTACCCCAGAAGGATTGCCTGTTTTATTTGTGAAGGATTTGCCACCAAAATCAGATGTAAAAGAGCTTGAGATCTCGCGTCCGGAGATATATTTTGGCGAACTTTCAAATGACTATGTCATTACAAAAACAAAATCTCGCGAGTTTGATTATCCAAAAGGTGAAGAGAATGTTTACGCAACATACGAAGGTACCGGAGGTGTGGCGATTAACTCGTTTTTACGGCGCGTATTATACGCGGTAAAGTTTCAATCACTAAAATTACTTTTGTCCAATGACATAACCCGTGAGAGCCGTATTTTGTATTACCGTACCATCGCTCAGAGAGTCGCAAAAATCGCACCGTTTCTTGTGTTTGATAAAGATCCATATATCGTTATTGCCGATGGCAAGGTGTACTGGATCGCCGATGCCTATACCACAAGCGACCGCTATCCGTATTCAGAACCTATGCGATTGAACGGCAAGAAAATAAATTATGTGAGGAATTCTGTAAAAGTTATTGTTGACGCATATAACGGTGGCGTTTCGTTCTATCAAGCGGATACAGAAGATCCGATTTTAAAAACATATACCGCGATTTTTCCGGGAACATTTCGGCCGATGTCGGAAATGCCAAAGAGCTTGATTGCTCATTTGCGCTACCCCGAAGATATTTTTACTTTACAAACTGCCGCGTATTCAACCTACCATATGGATGATCCGCAGATTTTTTACAACAAAGAAGACCAGTGGGAGGTTCCCGCTATTGCAGTTGAAGGGGAGGGGGTATCACGCGGAAGCGCAATTTCACAGATGCAACCACGGCATATTATTATGAAGCTTCCAGGAGAGAAAAAAGAGGAGTATGTTTTGATGTTGCCCTTTACTCCACGCGCAAAAGATAATCTATCCGCGTGGATAGTCGCTCGGAATGACGGGGAAAATAATGGAAAATTATTGGTGTATCGTTTTCCAAAAGACAAGCTTGTGTTTGGACCTAAACAGATTATAGGCAGAATTAATCAAAACTCCGAGATTAGCCAAGAGATCTCACTCTGGAGTCAGGGCGGGTCGCAGGTAATCCAGGGCCCGCTGTTAGTCATTCCTATTGAAGAATCGCTTTTGTATGTTCGTTCGCTGTATCTCAAAGCCGAAGCTGGAAAAATCCCCGAGTTAAAACGAGTGGTAGTAGCGTATGAAAATAAAATTGCCATGGAAGAGACGCTGGAAGAGGGGCTGTCAAAAATTTTTGGTAGTGGAGTAGGGACGACATCGCACGGATCTGTGAAAATAAAACCATTTACTTCAGACGCCACACCTTCCAAAGATGTTCAGGAGCGCATACGAAGAGCGTTTATGATATACGAAGAAGCGCTCCGAGCGCAAAGGGATGGTGATTGGGCGCGCTATGGCGAGGCAATCAGACGCCTTGGAGAAATTCTTAAATAATAATATGAAAAAAATATTTTTTGGTTTTGCGTTTTTTATAGCACTCGTTGTGTTTGCACTGCCTGTGCGTGCGGATATGATGGGCGAGAGCGCTACCGTGCCAGTAGACGATCATACCGCTCGTGAGGAAGCGGAGGGCAAAGAAGTTTGGCAAAAATTTCAGGAGAAGCAGGTTGTTTGCGCGGATCTCAAGGACGGCGACTTCGGGGTATTGGGAGAATATTTTATGGGTCGTTGGATGGGAGATTCTCACGCCCCGATGAACGCGATGATGGAAAATATGATGGGGCATGAGGACGAAGAGCAGATGCATGTCGTTATGGGGAAGCGGTTTTCCGGATGCGATGAATCAGCCGTGTATACGGAAGGCGAGGGATTTTTGCCTATGATGAATATGATGGGAGGGTGGTCGTCTCCTTTCGGGCTTAATCAAGAAAATAATTCTATGATGTACGGTTTCGGCAACAGTTCTATGGGGCTTGGCTTTGGATTTTTGGGAGTTGTGTTTATGATTTTTTGGTGGGTTTTGATTCTCGCGGGAATCGTTGCTCTCGTGAAATGGCTTAGCAATCAATTTTCCGCAAAAGGCGGATCTTTAAGTAAATCAGCACTTGATATTCTCAACGAACGGTATGCTCGTGGAGAGATTGATACAAAGGAGTTTGAAGAAAAGAAAAAGAATCTCTCGTAAGCGCGAGTAAAACATAAAACCCCAGACCGCATGGTCTGGGGTTTTTGATCGCTATTTATATGCCTATGACGTTTATAACTGGGTGAATTGTGGCGTTATTTATAAAAATCCAGTATACTGTCATTTGTCATGGTCTACTTTATCATTTTTGTGCTTTCAATAATTGGCGTTTTTCTTTGTGCGTATATTTACAGCGCCAAAAAAAAGGGCAAAGTTTTGGTGTGCGCGATCGGGACCGACTGCGATAAGGTTGTTCACAGCAAATACAGCGCTATCCTTGGAATCCCGCTCGAAAATATCGGGATGTTTTATTATAGTTCGTTTGCAATTTTATCGGGATTAATTATTTTTGGCATAAAAAGCGTTTTTGTATTTGATCTCAATTTTTTTCTAATGATTGTGAGTGCAATGGGAGCCTTTTTCTCGCTTGTTTTTATATATATTCAGACGGTTCTCATTAAAGAATGGTGCGAGTATTGCCTCGTGAGCGTTGGATTAAGTTTAATAATCTTTCTCATCAAATTTTTTAACTAAATAGCTATTAAAAAATAAATGGCATTTTTTTCCGTCTTCGGTGGACAAAATATTTCTTTTGAACAAGCACGCGTTTTTATTTCAATCGTCCTGTGGCGCTTTCTAGGGCTTGTACAGGCGTTTTTTTCTTTACGACTTGCGCTTGTATTTTTTGACGCAAATCCGCAAACATTCGTTGTCGCAAAACTGTATGCGTATACCGATATTTTTATATGGCCATTCGCGGGTATTTTTCCGGATATAGTAGTTTGGGGAGGGCGGATTGATGTTTCCGCGATAGCCACGATGGCGGGGTATTGCCTCGCATTGTATCTTTTTGAAAAATTTTTGTATATTTTTCAGGTTCAATTATTTACCTAAACTTTTCTCAAAAAAGTTTTTAAGGTGCGTATAAAAATTAGAAGGAAGTTCTCTGTGAAGACCGGTGTCAAGAAAATAGGTTTCCAATTTTTCATTGTGAAAAAGGGCTTTTTATAGTTGTGGCGGGTTTCGTGTCCGAAAAAATAACGGCATATCTTAAAATGTTTTTCATGTCGTTAGCACGCTCTTCTATCATTAAAATTAGGAATAAAAAAATGACCGTCTCGAATTTATTAAAATTCTCGAGACGGCCACGGCCTATTGGGTGGAAGGATTGAGGCTACTCACTCCTCGACTTCGGTGATCGCGAGGAAATAATAGTCGCTGAATAGCCAATTCCGGTCCGTGACGCGCATAAGCCGTACACGGGTACCGGGGTTAATCGTCCTCTCAGCCAACAGAACTGCGTTTATATACTGTTCGTCAGAACTGCGTTTGACCACCATCATGTGGCCAACGCCTATTTTTTTGAACGAATCACCGATCAGCACAAAAGTCTCTTTCGGCTGATACAACGCTCCATCAGCAGGAACTGATCGCAAATTATCAACGCTTGCGATTGCTACCCCTGTTCCAAGTATGCAGAGAACCAGCCATAAAACTACCTTTTTCTTTGCCGTCATTTGCCCCTCCAATTGATTGTTTGGTGCGATAATTTGTTCAATATGCTGATATCATTATATACTATAACAGTATAATTTGTCAAATTTTTTCGTTTAGAGAAGGCGGCTGAATATGGCATAGAACTCACCGAACAGCACAAACTCGGTATTAAATATGTTGAGGGTGAAGGCGATGATTATTCTCCGCACAGGCGCGTGTCTGATGAGCTTGCCGCGTTTTGTCATATCTGCGATGTGTGGAGTGCTCGAGTGCAACATGATCGTCCGCTGTCTGGCGGAGACTGTTGGGGAGGCGGTGTGCGATATTGTGAAACAAAGCAACGCGGATGATGCGGGGGGCGCTCTAGAGTGCCCCCTTTTTCTTTTTTTCTTTTTTCGTTATACTCTGC
>JBBTQR010000016.1:0-13236 GCA_038065595.1 Patescibacteria group bacterium
GTCGAAAAAAATTGGGGCTATCCACAACACATCGTGGATAGCCCCTTTCTCTTTTGAAAAACTTGCGTTTTTTTATTATTTATGGTATAGTTTAACCATAACTATGGAGGTATAAAATGGACGCAAACAACAAGGGAACAGTCGGCGTTCTTTTGGACTTTGAAAACTTAGTAACTGCAGCGCTTAATGATAAGTTTATCGTGAATCCGCGGGAAAGGTTTCGGTTTATTTTTTCAGCAATTGGCGCGAAGCTTATTGAAATTGCTGAACAACACGGGACTCTTAAACGGGCGTATCTTGCTTTTTCACGACCAAGGTCGTGCGGTGAACAATCAGAACAAGAACAGCGAGAACACATACATATTACGAGGGACATGGTCGTTGGTATCAATGATTTGTTTCAAGAAAGTCCCTATACGATTATCAGTGTTGTGAGTTCTCATAATTCTGCCGATCACGAATTGGTACGCGCGGGGCTTTCTCTCGTTGAAGATGAAGATATATCAACGATTATAATTGGAAGTGGCGATGGGCAGGATCCGTTTGAAAAGCTTTTTGCCTCGTGCATGTCCAATGGCAAAAAGATTCATGTTGCGTTATATGAAAAAAAACCGCACATTCTTCATGGAGACGTAATACCACATACCGCGACATTTCTTGTGGAAGAAATTCGCCATGTGATGGAGCAGGGCATTGCAATGGTAATGCCAAAAAACAACAACAACGGAGAGTTAAGTCCGCTCAAGGCATATAAAAAAATTCTTCGTTCAATTGCTCGTCCTGTTGGCGGCGATGCGTGCGACAAACAAAGCCTACAATATAGACATGTCGTGCGCGGACTTTCAATGTTGAGGGCTGCGTCCGTTTCCGACAAGCGTTATTTGGTGAGACGGACTTCAGAGAGGGTAATGGCAATTTTTCTCGTGGAAGAATTGACAAAAGAAGATATTTGCATTGACATGAATAACGCTCTTGCACTTGTCCGTGCTTTTGCATTTTCAGGTGTTATAAGTGCCGAGTCTACGCTCTCTGTTGATGACAGAAGTGGTGTTTTTGGGGCGGCAGAATGGGATTGTTTTGTTAACAACGGCGGGAAGTGATTTCTTCTCGCCGTTTTTTTAATATTTGACTGAAAACAGCGCTATTGATAAAATGTAAGAATTAGTAAAAGTCGTAAATTATTATAGATAACAGTTAGTTGTTATATTTTATATACAATGAAAAAATATTTAGTTGTGGCAAGCACATTAAGCACATTTGTTTTTGCGTTGTCGGCTATGGCGCAAGTTCCTGCGGGGACTGACACAGGGACAACGCCTACTGGAACTTCGCCTGGAGTTCGTCGGGAAGTTCGGGATATTCAACAGGGCACGCGCCAGGACATTCGCGATGTGCGTCAGGGAGTTCGACAGGAGGTAAAAGATATGCGACAGGATTTTCGAGGCGAGGTTCGTGATACGCGAAAAGATCTTCAAGGGGGCGTAAAAGATTTAAAGCAGAATCTTCGCGAGGGCGTGCAAAATATCCGCAATGACATTCGTCAAAATCCGGAAAAGCGCGAAGAGCTTCGCGCGACGATTATGCAGAAGCGAGAAGAAACTCGCGCGACGGTTCATCAAAAACGCGAAGAATTTCATGATAAATTCCAGCAGAAGCGGGAAGAATTGAAAAATAAAATTGAAGAAAAACGCAATCAGATGAAAGAACGGTTGGTGTCAATTCGCGACGAGCGCAAGAAAAATCTTGTTCAAAAAATTGATAATCGATTAGATGAGATTAATAAAAATCGCACGAATCATTTTACCGAAACTCTTGAGAAAATTGAAAAAGCTCTTGATCGCGTGCGTTCTCGTACCGATAAAGCAGAGGCAAATGGTCTTGATGTGGCGTCGGTTCGTACCGCGATTTTGACGGCGGAAACGGCGATCGCGTCAGCCCGGTCGGCAGTTGTAACGCAAGCGGGGAAGACCTATCCAATCACCGTTAGCACTGAAGAAGCTCTCCGTTTGAATGTAGAGACTGCGCGAAAAGCGCTTCACGATGATTTGAAGAAAGTTCAGGAAATGGTTCGCGTGGCGCATGACGCGGTTCGCAAAGCCGCCGTGGCATTAGCGCAAATACCGCGAGTCAACGAGGTCGAAGACGCGGCGATTGAATCAAGCACTTCAACAGGGGCGGGAACTCAACAGTAATTACTCTTAAAGATCTATGAATAAGAATCTTATTATCGGAATTATACTACTTGTGGTCGTTATTCTTTTGGGTGCATGGTTTATGATGTTCGCTCCGTCTACACAGGTTCCACTTGCACCCGATTCAATTGCTCCGGCAAATACCGAATTGCAAACGGACACGACAAGCTCCATTGACGCAGAACTTAATGCTATAAATATTGAGAATATTGATGGCGATTTTCAGGATGTAAATACGGATATCCAGGGTCTGTAATACATACGCTATTGTTCCAATTACAAAACGCCTCCGCATTGCCTGAGGCGTTTTGTAATATGGTGCGTCAGAAATCTTTTGATAAAGCGTTGAGAAGTTCCGTCTCTCTAATAAAAGAAAGCAATGAACAGGCGTTATACGCGATTCAAAAAGAAAATATTATTTTGGTATCGCGCGCATGGACGGCATGATTTGCAATGGAGAAAAACACGCGATCCATATAAAATTTTCATTTCCGAGCTGATGCTTCAACAAACCCAGGTGGACAGAGTCATTCCTCAATATGCTAATTTTGTAAAAAAATTTCCTACCATACGCCATTGCGCCTTTTCTCCGCTTCAGGAAATACTTATTGCGTGGAAAGGGCTTGGGTACAATCGTCGTGCAGTCTATATAAAGCGCACGGCAGAAATAATCACCCGCGATTACAAAGGGAAATTTCCGAAAGATTACAAAGCTCTGCGAGCGCTTCCTGGTATTGGAGATTATACCGCGCGCGCTATTCAAACATTCGCGTGGAATACGCCAAATGTCTTTATTGAGACAAATATACGGCGCATATTTTTATATGAATTTTTTCCGCGCATAGAGAAGGTCGCTGATTCATCACTTTTGTTGTGCGTTCAAAAAACGCTTCCTAAAAAACATATGCGAGAATGGTATTGGGCGCTTATGGACTATGGCGCTATAGCAATGAAAAATATTGATAATCCGAATCGCCGAAGTTTGCGGTATGCGCGACAAACAAAGTTTGAAGGATCGCAACGGCATGCACGGTCTTTTGCGCTTGCGTATGTTGCAAAAAATAAAAGTGCGACAATTACTCAGATAAAAAAACAGTTTCTGCTTTTCCCAAAACTTTCTAGCTATGGAGGCGAAAAACTTGTTTTAATACTCGCGACGCTTAGCAGAGACGGATTTTTGGAAAAACGAAAAAACGCGTATAGAATTGCCTCGTAATTGAATGTGCGCACGAGAGGCGCATTGAGGTAAAGTAAATAAACCTCTAAATTTTGAAATGCGGTAGCATTCTATAATTACGGCGACATATAGTTTGAAAAACGATATAGACAAATAAGAGCAGACATTAAAACTTCCATCAAATAATCCATTTGACATATTATTACTTTATATGATACTATATAAACGCATTGATTAGGGTTGTAAAAATTGAATATGTAATGTAATCCGCTTGTTTAACCGTTTAGCGCCATAAAATGGCACAGGAGGAAATCATGGTTAACAAACCAATGTCCAAAGTGCAAGCCGTCTCTTTGCTTTTAGGGGTTTTGCTTGCCTTGGGTTTCTTTTTTACAGCTCTCTATGTTGTGTGGGGGTAATTGTCGGGGTAATTGTTACAGAGATTTAAAAGCCCAATTCCTAATAAGGACGGGCACGCTACACCAGAACATCGTGTAGCTTTTTATTATGGCTAGCGATGAGGTTTGGAATGAACTGCTTCATTCCGAACGGGTTCATGCCAACTGCTTGGCATGAGCGGGTGTTTTAGGCAAAGCTCCTGCGGAGCCGTAAAGAAACACCTGGGGCTTTCGCCGTCAAAAGCGAAAGATTCAGCGAGGAGTCCATGACGAGCGTTAAGAATTTCCCCGTGTTTCGCTGAGGAGGCGAAAAGATGAAGCCAGCAAGGATTCATTTCGTCAGCGCGAAGACGGAACAAGGCTCCTCTACCTCGGGGCAAAGCCCCGAAGAGCTTTATTTTTTCTCTTATTTCGCTATGATATGTCTATGATTATTGGCCGTGATACAATTTTGCGATTTTTTAAAAAAGCTCATGCAAAAAGTGCGATACCACACGCAATTTTTTTTTGGGGGCGTCGCCATTCAGGCAGGGGGGCTCTTGCGGAGGCAATCGCGCGCACGCTGTTGTGCGATAAAAATATCTTTCTTGGATGTGAAGAATGTGGCGTGTGCGTGTCAAACAGCGTTATTCGGGCCATGCATATTATTCGTCCCGAGATAGTGAAAGAAGAGATTGGCGATACAAGACAAGGAATTAGCATTGATGTCGTGCGCGCGATACAGGAAAAAATAGAAAAAACTTCTCTTGCGAATAAGCCATATATTGTTATTATTGAAAATGCAGAAGATCTTGTGCGCGAAGCGTCTCATTGTCTTTTGAAAACAATAGAGGAGCCACCGGAGAATGTTTATTTTATTATTACCGCAGAAACGAGAGAGTCCATTCTTCCGACTATTATATCGCGCTCTGTTACGATTCGCGTTCCGGCAATTTCAACGCGTGTGTTTGAAGAGTATTGCGCTACGCATCATTCGCATATATCAGAAAATGAACGGGGCACACTCGCCAGATTTGCGCAGGGACTTCCTGGAAAATTCTTTCTCGGTCTTTCGGATCCATCTGTTATTCGCGAAGCGCAAAAGAATTACAGCTTCGCTTACACGCTTCTTTCAATTCCGCCGTATCAATTTCTTCAAAAAACTGAAGAGATGCTAAAAAACGAAGAGCCTCTCCATCTGTATATTGAATATTTTTTTGGAATTGTTCGGTCGCTCTTTCTTGTTTCACGGGTTCCTGAACATTCTCGCGCACTTAGAATCCCGCCTGTATTTGTAAAAAAGTTTGAGGAGCGGTACACAACAAAAGAGTATGCACGCCTTCTTTCCGCTCTTTTTCGTACGCAAACAATACTGTCCCAAACAAATGTTAATCCACGCATCGCATTTGAAAATTTTCTTCTTGAGCTTTAATATTTTTTGTTGATGCTATGAATCCCACACATATTATAGATATGGTGGGAGAAAATGATTATAAATTAATACAGGTTCTGCGCGAGTCTAAAGGATTTCGCATAGAACCTATGTGTGGGATGAAAGAAAAATTTGAAAAAATAATTCAGCATCTTCACGGTGTTTTAGCCGAACTTCGCACTGGACGAGCAAGTCCTGTGTTGGTTGAAAATCTTCAGGTGGAATCATACGGCGCCATGATGCCACTAAAATCCGTGGCGGCAATTTCAACGCCCGAAGCGCGACAAATTGTCATTAAGCCGTGGGACAAAGGAATGATGATTCCGATTCAAAAAGCAATTCAGTCTTCAAATGTCGGCATGAATCCGATTGTTGATCAAGATTCAATTCGCCTTGCGATTCCGCCCCTTACGGAAGAGCGAAGAAAAGAACTTGTAAAAACAGCGAAGCAAAGGATGGAAGAAGCGCGAATTGCGATACGACGCGTACGGGAGGACGAAATGAAAGACATTGAACACAAAGAAAAAGATGGAGAGATTTCAGAAACCGAAAAATTTAAACAGCGCGATGCAGTTCAAAAAGTTGTTGACGAATATAACAAAAAAGTTGACGATATCGGTAGAGAAAAGGAAAAAGAAATAATGACAATTTAACTATGAATTTTGAGTTACTGCAAAAGCACGAGGCATCAGAAAAAGAACTGTGCTGGAGCGAATTGCGCGCAAAAGTTGAGGCGGTGACAGACGCGCTCGGAGCACGCGTAATATATGCCGTTTATGCTGTGGAAACGAGGAATAATGAATAATATAATTAAACTTACCTGTGGTGCATTTTTTAATTAAAAAATTTGCCTCGCTGCGCAAGTTATGTATGAGATGAATCAAGAATCATTACGCGATTCGGAACGCCAGCAACAATGGGAAGAAAGGCGAATTGCCGTTGAAGCAATCAAAGGGTTAAAAGGAAATCCGGTTGGAGAACCGGTAAAAGAATCGGTTATTGGACTTAATCTTTTTAATGTTCATACGGTTTTTTCGGGAGAGGGAAGAATGGAAGATTTTGCCCGCGTTACAGCTCCATTTATTGATGTAGAATCTTTGGAGGCGAAACAGTTAAGAGATGGTTTTGAAAAAAATCACAAAGACATAGAAGAGGACGATAGTGCAATAAGAAGAGAAAGTGCCCATAAACAAGTTTTGCTTGAAAACTTAAAGGAACGGGCAAAACTGATTGTATTGCTTGATGAATTTTATCGTGGACGAGAAGTTCCGTACGAACAACGACTTACTATTGAATCATGGAAAGATAATACAAGTCACATAACCAATGAAGGCGCGCGACTTCAGGAGCTTTTTGATGAAACTGTTCGCCGACAAAAACTTCTTGAATACCAGAAAGAAATGCGCGCATTTGGGGCGTTTCTTAAACAAAAATATCTTTCACAAGAATGAGAATGAAAGCGAAAAAGAAACGGCTTGATGAAATTTTGATTGAACGGGGGATTGCAGAAAATAAAATTAAAGCGGAAAAAATGATTATCGCGGGCGAGATAACGGCGAGTGGACATCAAGCAATTGCTCCATCGCAAATGTTTGCCGAGGATAGTGAGGTGATGTTGAAAGCGTGTGCACGATTTGTGGGTCGTGGAGGAGAGAAGCTTTCATACGCGGTAAAAACATTTCGCAACGATATACGCCGTAAAATATGCGTGGACATTGGAACGGCAACAGGCGGATTTGTTGATGTGCTTTTACAAAATGGCGCGAAAAAAGTTTACGCCATTGATACCGCGAAAGGAAAACTTGATTTAAAACTTCGCGAAGACTCTCGCGTTATCGTGATGGAAGGGACAAATATTTTATATCTTAAAAAACTTCCTGAATTGGCTGACATCATATCAATTGATGTGTCTCTTACCTCGCTTCGTTTAGTTTTTCCGATACTCCAACAATTTTTAAAAGAGGGCGGAGAAGTCATAGCACTTTTTAAACCGCAATACGAAATTAGAAACGCGCGCGTTTTGCATCATGGCGTTGTAAAAGATAGTGGCGTGGGCGAAAGAGCTCTTGCGGATTTTATTGAGTGGCTCGGTACGCATAATTGGAAAATTTTAGGGCAGACGACATCTCCAATTCGCGGAATGAAAGGAAATATAGAATTTTTGCTTCACGCAAAATATAAAAATATAAATTAAGATTAGGTCTGCTAATTAAAGATTTTCTGTTGGTAAAACTCAATAATTTCGAGTAAGACGAGATGAAAATTTTGAGGCATATAGAGTTTTCATAAAGTCGTAGCCGAAATTATTGAGTTTTAATAGGAAACATCTTTAATTAGCAGACCTCTGAAGAAGTAAGAAAAAATGACCATTTTACTTTTTATTATCGCGCTGTCGCTTTTAATCCTCGTTCATGAATGGGGGCATTTTTATGCCGCGCGGAAATTTGGAGTTCGCGTTGAAGAGTTCGGCTTTGGATTTCCACCGAAAATTATTTCAACCGTAAAAAACGGCACAAAGTTTGTTTTTAATCTTTTTCCGATTGGTGGATATGTAAAAATCTACGGCGAGGGAGGAGAAGGTACCGAAGAAAAAGAAAGTTTTGCCTCACGACCTATATGGCAGAGGGTGGTTATTGTGAGTGCTGGGGTAATAATGAATCTCGTGTTGGCGTGGGTATTTTTTTCTATGGCGCATGTGCTTGGCATTACATCTGCGGTAGACGGTGCGGACAGCGCGAATGCTTCCATTACCGTTATTGAAGTTGAAAAAGGATCGCCTGCGGAGAGCGCAGGAATAAAATTTGGCGATAGTATTCAGAAACTTAAAATTCAAAATACCGAGTTTACAATCGTTAAAATTGAAGAACTGCAAAAAATCGCACGGGAAAACGCAGGTTCAGAGATAGCGCTTATTCTTGGCAGAAATGGCGATACGCGAACCGTGCAACTTATGCCACGAAAAGATCCTCCTCGTGGATCAGGTCCATTGGGTATTGCGCTTGAATATATAGCGCTTAAAAAAACGCCTTTTTATCTAGCTCCATGGGAAGGGCTGAAAAGTACATACTACGCAACGCGTGCCACGATTGAAGGACTCGCGTTTACAATAAAAAATCTTGTTTTTGAAGGACGCGTGCCCAAAGAGGTCTCTGGACCTGTTGGTATTTTTGTTCTTGCACGCGACATCACGGAACTTGGAAAATCATACATTTTTCAGTTTATCGCAATTCTTTCTATTAATCTCGCCGTATTAAATTTTTTGCCAATTCCGGCGCTTGACGGCGGACGAGTGCTTTTTATGATTATTGAAAAAATTCGCCGTCGTGCGATTTCCCCGACGCGCGAGAGCATAATTCATGCTGTTGGATTTGTTGTTCTGATTCTTCTTATGATTTTAGTTACTGTTCGGGATGTACGGAATTTATTTTAGAGCTCTTTTCTGTTGTTTTAATTCACATGAATTGAAATTGCGATGAAGCGTACAGAACCCCTTAAAGAAGGGGGTTTTTTGTATTAGCCCTATCTATTCGTGTATAACCTGTGAATAAGTTATTGACAGAAAATTAAAAAAGCTTGATTTTATTGTAATTTTTGATTGCATACAAAAAGGTGCTTTTATCATTGAATTATTAGGGCCTGGTGGTGTAGAATGGTTCTATAATACTTAAAAGTGGTGAATTGTGGACAGTTCTGGGGATAACCCTCTACGATTGTGGATAAAACGCACATCACCGCTTAAATACAATAAATGTTTATTGGGGAATACCAACATGCCGTTGATCCAAAGGGAAGGGTGGCAATTCCCGCTAAATTTCGTCGTGGATTGGAGGGAGGGATAGTAGTAACGCGTGGACTTGATGCTTGTCTTTTTGTCTATCCAAAAGATAAGTGGATAAAGCAGGCAGAAAAAATTTTAAGTTTACCGCCATGGCAAGCAAATTCAAGAGCGTTTCACCGTCTGATGATTGGAGGAGCGATGGATGTTGAATGCGATGCTCAGGGGAGAATCCTTTTAGGAGATCATTTGCGGTCGTACGCGAGTATTAAAGAAAAAGTCGTTATCGTCGGACTTTATGATCGAATTGAAATATGGGACGAAACACAATGGCATGAATATCGAGGAACCATGGAAAAAAACAGCGATGGTATTGCCGAAGGAATCGGACGGATTGCGTAATGTTCATATCCCCGTATTTCTAAAAGAAATTTTGGAATTTTTAAATCCAAAGCCGGGATGTGCGTTTATTGACGCAACTGCAAATGGCGGGGGGCATCTTTTGGCAATTGCGGAGAGAATACGGCCAAATGGACAGATGCTCGCATTTGAAATTGATCCTGAAATTGCGAAATCATTGGTGAAAAAATTTGAAAATAACAGCGCCGTAATAATCGTTAATGAAAGTTTTGCAAATATGAATGCGATTGCCAAGGAAAAAAATTTTGGTTCTGCTGACGGAATTATTTTTGATCTTGGATTAAGCTCATTACAGCTTGAAGCGTCGGGGAGGGGTTTTTCTTTTTTGCGAGATGAGCCGTTGGATATGCGTTTTGATTCAAAGCGCGGGGAACTTAAAGCGAGCGATATTATAAATCATTCAACTAAAGAAGAGCTTGAACGGATTTTTAAGGATTATGGGCAGGAACGATTTGCACGAAAAATCGCAGAAACAATAGTTAGAGAACGGAAACGAAAATCTATCGTAAGAACGGGTGAACTCGTAGCGTGCATTCGAAACGCGATTCCAATTTTTGCACGACACGGAAAAATTCATTTTGCAACACGCGTATTTCAGGCGCTTCGCATCGCGGTCAATGATGAACTTGAAACGATTCAAAAGGGAATTACGGAAGCGATTATGCAATTAAAAAAAGGAGGGAGGGTTGCGGTCATTTCGTTTCACTCTTTAGAGGATGGAATTGTCAAAAGGATTTTCCGGCAAGAAGAAAAAAACGGTGTCATTGTTCAGTGTATGAAAAAGCCTCTTGTGCCCACGCAAGAAGAGATACGCAAAAATTCGCGTGCGCGTTCCGGTAAACTACGCGTTGCGCAAAAAATTATATGATCGCTCTTATTAAAACAATTCAGACAATCGGGCAGGTAACGGTATTTTTTCAAAATACAATTTTTGCCGAGTCCGTGTTTTCGCCCGCATACGAAGGTGTCCCGTCTGTTGTATTTGGGACCCTCCGTCGTGGAGTTTTAATTTTGGTAGCCGTCTTTGCATTTGTATCAATGCTAACGGCAGTGTTTTTTATTCACTCTATTGTTGTAAATGAATACGCATTGAGTCGTGTCTCTGCAAATATTCGCGCCGAAGAAAACCTTTTAAGCACCGTTCTTGTACGGCACGCGGAGTCAGCTTCTTCTGAAATAATTCTTCGCGCGATTGAAGCCAGTCCAGAGGCGAATCTTGTGAGCATTGAAGCAATAAAATATATTCGATCTGACGCCATTCTTCAGGCAAATGCCTTGCTACAAGTGCGATAAGCAAAAGATTTTATGACTCGCATGAAAAAATCGGTTCGTGTATCGCACGCCATCAGTGAATGGCGTTTTATCGTGATTAAGGGAATTTTTATTCTTTTTGGGGCGGTGATTATAAGCCGTTTATTTTCTTTACAAATCACAAAACACAAAGAATATGTTGAGGTTGCTCAACGGCAACAAGGGGTTTCTGTAACCCTTTTGTCAAAACGCGGAACGATATTTTTTCAGGATAAAAATGGGAATCATGCTATCGCGGCGATTAACAAAGAATGGCCCCTTATTGCCATTTCACCTCAAAAAATAAAAAATCCAGAGAGGGTGCGCGAGCTTTTAACGGCAGAGCTTGGAATACAAAAAGATGTTATTGAGCGTCTTATTTTAAAACAAAACGATCCTTTTGAGATTGTCGCCCGTAAGGTTGATGAAAAAAAAGCAGACCGAATCATGGGGGCTGTTGAGAAAGAAAAAATTGAGGGGATTATCGTTTCTCAAGAATTTCGCCGATATTATCCGGGTGGAAATCTTGGAAGTGCGATTTTGGGATTTGTGAATTTTGAAAATGATCGTGAGCGTGGACAATATGGCATTGAACGCCAGTATAATAAAGAGCTTTCCGGAGAAGGAAGTATTTTTCCGCAAACGGAAAAAAGCATTGTTGACGGACTTATTCTTTTGGGTAAAAAAATCGTCAAACCACGCGAGTACGGAGATTCGCTTGTACTTACCATTGACCACAATGTCCAATACAACGCCGAAAAAGAATTAAAGAAGGTTGTTGAAAAATGGAAAGCGGCATCAGGATCGTTTCTTGTACTTGATCCAATGACGGGAAAAATTCTTGCGATGGGGGCGTTTCCCTCATTTGACCTGAACGCATATTCAAAAGAAAAAGATCTTTCGGTGTTTAAAAATCCAATCATTGATTCGCAATTTGAATTGGGGTCAATCATGAAGCCGCTTACTATGGCATCGGGCGTTGAAGACGGTGTTGTCGGACCGCATACTACATATACAGACACAGGAGAAGTCGCAATCGGGAGTTTTCGTATAAAAAATTACGATTTGCGGGCGCATGGTGTTCAAACGATGACGCAAGTTCTTGAAAAATCATTAAATACCGGAGCGATATTTGTTCAAAGACTTGTCGGCAAGAATCGTTTTTTTGAATACATTCAAAAATTTGGTTTTGGCGAAAAGACGGGCATCGTTTTTCCTAATGAAGCGCGGGGAAATATTTCAAACCTTTTAGACAAGCGCGATAGCGATTACGCAACAGCCTCATTTGGACAGGGTATTTCTATGACCCCCTTACAGATTGCTATAGTAGTTTCTGCGATTGCGAATGGAGGAAATCTGGTAGAGCCATATCTTGTTGAGAAAATTTTTGATGATTCTGGAAATGAAATTATCACTCAACCGAAGGTATTGCGGCGGGTAATTTCAAAAGAAACTTCGGAAATTGTAAGTCGTATGCTTGTGTCAGTGGTTGAAAATGGCTTTGAAAATCATGCTGGCGTTTCTGGGTATTTTGTCGCGGGCAAAACAGGTACTGCGCAGGTGCCGTACAAAGATCGGAGAGGATACGATCCCGATCGGGCGATTCATTCGTTTATAGGATACGCGCCGGCGTTTAAGCCGAAATTTCTTGTTTTTTTGCAATTAAATGAACCGCAGGGCATTCGATTTGCATCTTCAAGTTTAACGCCGACATTTCACGCGATTGCGAAATATATGTTAAACTATTATGAGGTTCCTGTTGATATAATTGATAAAAATAGCAAGGTTTTTCAATAATTTTTGAATATAAGAATGGATTTATCCGATGCACAACAAAATTAATAAAATTATGAGAATTGTATTTTGCGCAAGAAGTCTACAAAGAGTAGTGGTGAGGCTGTGACCCTTGTTATGTGTGGGATGAAAAAAATTCTCCAAAAAATTCTTTTTATATTTGCGACGCAAACACTTCGGCGCTATACGCCGATAATTATTGGTATTACAGGGAGCGTTGGCAAAACATCAACGAAAGACGCGGTGTATACGGTGCTTCGTTGGAAATTTTTAGCACGGAAAAGTGAAGGGAATTTTAATAATGAAATTGGGGTTCCTTTGACAGTACTTGGACTTTCGCATTACGGAAAAAATATTTTTTATTGGGTAGTTGGATTTTTTCGCGCGTTTTTTCGGCTCATTATTCGTGATCGTGCGTATCCGGAAATTTTAATTCTTGAAATGGGAGCCGATCGCCCTGGCGATATTGGGTATTTAACAAGTCTTGCTCCGCCTGTCGTCGGAATTATCACTGCGATTGGGAAGATCCCTGTGCATGTTGAATCTTTTTCGGGTCCCGAAGAAATAGTAAAAGAAAAAAGTAAACTTATTTTAGCGCTTCCGTCTGATGGGCTTGCGATTATAAATGCCGATGATAACGCGCTCGCAGAGATTCGTAAAAACTTTCTGTCAATGGCGGATCGGCCTCTGGCAGAAAAAGTAAAAGTCGTTACATTTGGCTTTGATGAAGGCCCAACCGCGAGGATTACAGCGGTTGAATTTTCCACTGAATATTCACA
>JBBTQR010000017.1:0-18060 GCA_038065595.1 Patescibacteria group bacterium
GAACTTACCTGAATCGCTCAGGCCAGCGTCTGCCTCAATGTGAGGCGAGCGCATTAGGTATAAAAAGGCTTACGCCCAGTGCGCTCGACTCATAAATAAGGCTGGATTCAAAGAACTTTGATCTTGACATTTAAGTATAGCAAATATTAGGAGTTTTGTCAAGAGCAACAGGTAATGTGCACACACATATGGCGGTTTCTCCTACAATGGAGGAATGAGCATATATATGTGTGCACATTACCCAGAACTCTTGACATCGCTGACACTTCAGCACTTTCGATATATCTCAAAGACAAAACACAGGACGTTCACCCTCGACAATGGAACTGAGTTTAGCGATTGGGAACGGCTCGAAAAGAAGAGTGGAGCAACGGTATATTTCGCATACCCCTATCACTTCTGGGGGCGTGGCAGCAACGAGAATACGAACGGTCTCTTGCGGCAGTACTTTCCAAAATCGTACGACTTCAATCTCATCACGGCCGAGGAATTGGCACAGGTGGTACGCCGGTTGAACGAGCGCCCACGGAAGAGACTTGATTTCCAGAGTCCGAAACAGATGTTTTTTAAAAAGAGCTAGGGTTGCAATTAGAGTGCTAATTTAGTCCGGGGCGATTAAAACACATACCAACATTCTCAAGAATGTTGGTATGTGTTTTTTCAAAAAAACTGCGTATATCCCTGTTCATATTACATGCTCACTTCAATAATTTTAACTCTTTGTGTTGCTCCCGAAATAATAACAACCGCGCTTTGAGAAACTCCGAAATAATCCGCAATGAGACGGATAATTGCCCAATTTGCCCGCCCTTCAATGGGCGGTTCTGTTATAGAAACCCGATATTCAAATTCCGAGATTTTTTCAACCGCATCATGATGCGCGCGTGGCTTAGCGTGTACGGTTATGCGCATATTTTTAACGAATTAAATCGGTCAAAACATTCTCTGCGTGTTCCGCCGGTTTTACATCTGTATATATTTTTATTATTTCCCCGCGCGGATTTATAAGAAACGATGCGCGAAAAGTCCCCAGATATTCCCTGCCCATAAATTTTTTCTTACCCCATACGCCGTATTTTTTTACGACAATTTTTTTCTCATCAGATAAAAGTATAAATGGCAACGAATATTTTTCTTTAAATTTTCTATGGCTTTTAGACGGATCTATGGATACGCCAAGCACAAGCGTATCCATTTTTTCAAATCGCGAAAATGTGTCGCGAATACCGCACGCTTCTTTTGTACATCCCGGCGTATCGTCTTTCGGATAAAAATAAAGCAATACCCAATGCCCAAGGTAATCGGAAAGCTTGTGCGTCATTCCGTCCTGATCTGGCAATTCAAAATCCGGAGCTCTATCCCCCACGGCAAGTTTTCGTCCCAAAAGTGGCTCTACTTTCGGTGCAGATTTTTGTTTTTGCATAATTTTACACAATTAATTATATATTTGCGCTCTATCTATTATCCCCGCTTCCTTGAATCTGTCCCCGATTTTTTCGGGACTGAAGTTTTTCTAAATTAGCAATCGCTATATCATCAATTAACAGGTCAAGTTCAGTTGAAATCTGCGCCACATACCACAAAACATCCCCTAATTCTTTTTTTATTTCCCCTCTATGTTCCGGTTTTACCACTCCTTCGTGATCGCGAATAATTTTTTTTATCTTTTCCGCTACTTCTCCTGCTTCTCCGGCAAGTCCCAAAGTCGGGTATATAAAATTACTTCCAATGTTTGGATAAACTGCAGTTTCTCTTGATTTTTTCTGATACTCTTCAAATGTCATAACCGTATTTTAGCTCACTTTTGCTCCGCTTACTACAGATTTTTCAGGCATTAAAAGTACCGGACCCTGCTCGCTCTGCGCGGCCAAAAGCATTCCGTTACTCTCCAGTCCCATCAGTTTTCTTTGCACCAAATTTGCCACGATAATAATTTCACGGTTCATAAGATTATCTGGTTCATAATTTTTACCAATGCCCGCAACGATCTGTCGTTGTTCATTACCAAGCGCAAGCTCCAACCGAATTAGTTTTTCAGAGTTTGGCACCCGTTCTGCTTTGACAATTTTTGCCACACGCAAATCAATTTTTTGAAAATCAGCAAATTCAATAAATTTTAACACCTCTGTTGTTTTAACCGCCGTTTTCTGTTCTCCGCTCACCATTGTTTGCACCACAATACAACCCCGTCTCCATTCAGGCTTTTCGCCGGTACTGTATACGATGCACAAAAACCCCAAAAGAAGTGCTAACCCATTGGGTAAAAAAAGGGCAATAAGCGTATCACTTGCCGAATGTGAGCGCGAATCAATAAGCAAAAAAGTCATTACGAAAAGTATGATAAAAATAGCCGTCACGATCCACCCCTCCCACGAGGCAGGCATCCGTCCATAGCCATACATTTTTGTACGAAACCAAATTTTGTTCATATCATATTTTATAGAACCTCACCGCGCGTTTCAGTCTTTTTGCGCAAGACAATACATTGGACTTTCTCCACATCAATACTTTGAAGTATTGATGTGAGCGCATGCCCCCTATACAGTTAAAATTTTGAGCGACTGCTTAATAATATTTTTATCCTTAAAAGTAAACGCGCCGGCAAAACGATTTCCCTCAAAAAGTTTCGGTAGCCAAATTTTATCATCTGCCCACATGAGATGATATGGGATTTCGTGTTTTTTAAACCACTGCGGGCGCATCTCTTCGGATTCAGTCGGCTCGCCTGTAAATTTTTTAACGCTAAAAATATGCACCTCCATAAGCTTTGGATCGCCAACAAATTCAAACACATTCACGCCTATTTTTTCAATTTCTAGAGCGTGAATACCCGATTCTTCCAAAAGTTCCCGTTTTGCAGCATCTTCAATGCTTTCCCCTTCCTCAACTTTCCCGCCAAATCCGTTCCACAAACCCTCTCCAAGTCCCCGTTTTTTCATACCCAAAAGAACATCCGTTTCAGTATGGACAAGGCACAATGAATAAAGTTTTTTATATTGAAAATTTTCCATGCACAGCTTTTATAGAGCATACAGCATATTGCATTTTTAGAAAATACACACTATGCTATAAAAACTTATTTAAAGCTCTTTATCAAAAAAATAGGGAGGGTATATGTTTTTTGGAATAACAATGCACTGTAGCACGTGCGATGCAAATATTGGGATAGGCGAAACGCGAATTTGTGAAATCTGCGATCCAACGATAACGCCGTGGGTAACATGGATAACCGATTGGAAATCAAAAACTCCAAAATTATGCGATGCGTGTTTTGAAAAACATATGAGTGCGCATAAAAAAAACGAAAGTGGTGATTAGCATGGCTTCCAAAGAAAAAATCAATCAGGTTATTTACGAATACATAAATCGCACGCATGAGCTTTTTTTGCGAAATCGGATGCCAAATCAAAATGACCAAGATTATTTTATTGATTGTCCGGACTGTGAGAAAGAAAAATCACTTCAATACCACACGAACCATGCAAACGCCGTGAATTGGTACTGCGTATGGAGTAAGTGTACATTTCAATTTCCCCCCGACCTTGTCCCGCCAAGTCCCGAAGAACTTGCAAGCGTTTTTTTATACGAAGAAGTACTCGCTCTAAAACAGCGCGTGGACAAATTGCTTGATTCCTCAAAACGCTAAAAAATTACACATAAACAGACACCTCGCCACGCGCGAGGTTTTTTTGTATAAAAAACTACTCATACCGCAACGCTTCAATGGGGCTTTTAAGCGATGCTTTTCGCGCGGGATAAATTCCAAAAACAAGCCCCGTAAGCGTGGAGATGCCCACTGCTAAAAATATAGAGTTCAGCGAAAGAATAAATATCCAACCGGTCGTGAGAAATTGCTGAAGTGCAAAATACGCAAGCGCAACAACCAAAGAACCAAGCGCGATTCCGATTATTCCCCCAGCAAAAGTAAGAATTACCGCCTCCAATAAAAACTGCTGGAGAATGTCGCCATTCGTAGCGCCGACCGCTTTCCGAAGTCCTATTTCTTTCGTTCGCTCAACAACAGACACAAGCATAATATTCATAATTCCGATACCGCCGACAATAAGCGAAATGAAAGCGATTGATGTCAAAAAAATAGTCATAATGGAAGTGATATTTCCTAAGAGCGAAAGGGCGTCTTCCTGCGTTCGAATGGAAAAATCATCTTTATCCGGATCGGTAATGCGATGATTTTGGCGAATAACAGAGGTAATGCGCCCCTTTGTAAATTCAATGATGTAAGCGTCATTTGCTTGAATAGTAACGCTGTTGTAATAATCAATTCCTAAAAGTTGTTTTTGCGCGAGTAAAATCGGAAGAAGAATGAGATTATCCTGATCAACCCCGAAAGGCCCGATCCCCTTCTGCTCTAAAATACCAACGACGCGAAACGAAAGATCTTTAAGACGAATAACTTTACCAATTGGGTCTTTCTCGCCAAAAAGTGTTCGTGCGATTTCTGAACCAAGCACGGCAACGCGATTAAGGGATTCATTGTCCGATGCAGAAAAACTTCTTCCCCGTGCGATTTCAAAATTCCGTATGGCGAAAAATTCTTCCGTCGTTCCTGTATAGGTAATCATTGCGTCGTTATTTTCATAGACAACCCGTGCCTGTCCGCGAACCTCTGGAGCAGCGCGAATAACACTCGGTTCGCGCCTGAGCGCATCAATGTCCGCTTTCACGAGCGTTTTAATGATTACTCCTTGCACCGACGCAGGAGAAGCAAATCTAGAGCCTTTTGTAGCGCCCGGAACGACAAAAATTAAATTTGATCCTATTCCCTGCACCTGACTTAAAATAAGATTTTGCGCGGAAGCGCCGATTGACATAAGAACGATAACCGATGATATGCCAATAATAACACCGAGCATCGTCAATGCGGAGCGAACTTTTGCGTGCCGAATGCCGGCAACTGCCGTTCTAAAAGAATCAATAAGGCGCATATAAATTTCTACATTATAATTTCCAATGCAACGCGTACATGGCGTAATTTATTTAAAAAATCCCTCTCCGTTTATGCGGTGTTTTTTCATCAGTTCGTCAACTTCAATCTCCCCATCTTTAAGACGAATAAGGCGATTGGCAAATTCAGCGGTATAGGTCTCATGCGTCACCAAAATTATCGTGTGCCCCCCTTTGTTTAGTTTTTCCAAAATATCCATAATCTGCGCGCCAGCGGCAGAGTCAAGATTTCCTGTCGGCTCATCAGCAAAAATAACATTCGGCTTATTAACAAGTGCTCGCGCTATGGCAACTCGTTGCTTCTGTCCGCCAGACAATTTTCCTGCCTCAGTGTATGTTTTTTCAGAAAGTCCAACGGACTGAATCGCTTCCTCAATGCACGAACGGCGCTGTGAAGGAGGGCTATCGGAATATATAAGTGGCATCTCAACATTCTCGTACACGGTTGAACGCGACAAAAGATTGAATGATTGAAAAACAAATCCCATTTCGCGATTCCTAATTCGCGCTAAGTCAGCATCAGAAAGCTCGCCGATGCTTTTTCCAAAAAATGTGTACACACCGCTCGTCGGACGGTCCATAAAACTCAAAATATGAAGAAGCGTTGATTTTCCGGATCCAGACGGACCCATAATTGATACGAATTCACCTTTTTTAATTTCAAAAGAAACGCTTTTAAGCGCTGTGATCGGAGCCCCCTCATCAGTAAATTTTTTCGTAATGCTTTCTGCGATAATCATTCGCCCGCTTCTTTAAGTCCGACATTTATAACTCGTTCCCCCTCGCTAACACCAGAAACAATTTCTACAAGCCCCTCTTTACCGCGCACGCCAATAATAACGGGCACATCTATGATTTTTTTGCCGTTTCTTTTACGAACAAATACTCCATTATCAGTTTCTACGATTGCAAATTGCGGTAATACCAAAACTCCATCTTTACGAGCTGTTTCAATAGAAAGATTCGCGGTAAGCCCGCTTTTTAGGCGTGGGTCATACGCATCAAAACTAATAAAAATTTTAAAATTAACCACTCCGTCAACAATCGTCTCTCCGGGTTCAATAGAAAAAACTTTTCCGATAAAACTCTCTTCCGAAAAAGCATCCACGGTAATCGCAACAAAATTCCCAATTAAAATTTTTCCAATATCAACCTCCGGAACAAACACTTCAATTTCGTTCTGCTCAAGCGAAATAACCGAAACAATCGCAGAATGTGGCGCGATAATTTCTCCCTGTTTTGCGTCTTGTTTTGTGATGATTCCATTTATTGGTGAACGAAGAATATTTTTTTCAATCTGTGCGCGAATTCCAATCACCTTCGCTTCCGCCCCCTTAACTTCCGCAACCTGCACAGCGATTTCTTCCAAAGTTGGTCCTGCCTTTTTAAGGATCAGCTCATTTTTTTCAAGTAGTGAAGAGGAATTGGCGACGCGAAATTTCTCCTCCGCCGCGGAAAGATTTGTAATGGCGGTATTGATGTTTGTCCGCGCGGTTGAAATGTTCAATCTATATCCGTCAATAGTCGCCTGCGTCAATCCACCTCCCGCAATCAAGCTATTAACTCCTAAGGCAATCAGATCGGTAAAACCCCTAACCGTTTCAAGATTTTTTTTCGCATCAGCGATGCCAATAGTCGCGTTTTTGAACGATGAAACAGAAAAATTCTGTTCTGCCCACACGCGAAGGATCTGCTCAATCAAAAATCGCTGATTTTCTGCTAACTGTTTTTGATAAAATCCTATGATAGAAATCTGCGGACTTGAACTTCGTGGATTATTAAAAAGCTGATCAACAAGATTTCTCACCGCGTCATCGGATTTTGTATATGCGTCGCGCAACCTATCAAAAAGATTTTGCTCCGCATCTTCAATGGCAATTTCTGCGCTTCGCACTTTTACCTCTTGAATGGCAATCTCTTCTGGACGAGTTCCTTGCCGTAATTGATCAAGTTTTGCATTTTGTGTCGCGACGCTCGCTTCCATCTGCAAAAGTTCTGCAGACAACTCTTTTTGATCAAGCTCCACAAGAATCTGTCCCGTTAAAATACGATCTCCGACGCGTGAAAAGACCCGCCGTACCTTCCCTGACCCCTCAAAAGAAAGGGAAACGCTCTCAGTTGGTTTTATTTTCCCGGTCACAATTACCTCCTCTGCAACGGTTCCGCGAACCACTTCAATGGTTTCTAATTTTGGTGTGGAACTTTTGAAAAAAATATAATACACTCCGACGATTCCAATTATAATCGCGAGAGGAACAATGAAAGCTTTTTTTAAAATTATTCCAGTAATTATTTTCATAGTACAGCGTCATTGTATCATAAAAAAATTTCACCACCTATACCCGCGACATCACCACTTTCAATTTAATGATTTAGCATTTCCAGCAAAATTGGCTTGATTCTGTCGGCGATTATGCGATACCCCTCATCATTTGGATGTATTGCATCGTACATATAACGAGAACGCCCAAAAACGCCAGAAAGAACATCGGGGATATACGAAACTTTTGTTTTTTGCGCGAGAGATTTAAATTCTTTTTTATACGCGTCAGAAAAAAACCCGCCACGGACCCCCAAAAGTAATACGGCGCTTCCCTGCGCGTGAATACGGGCGATTATCTCTTCTAAATTTCTAAATGTGTCCAAAGGTTTGTAACGGCGAATTGCATCATTTCCACCCAAAAGCAAAATAACGATTTTTGGATCATGATTCAAAACATCCAGCGAAACGCGCGTAAGAGCGGAAAATGTCGTATCGCCGGAAATTCCTGCGTTAATAATTGGTATTTTTAATTCTTGCGACAACAGCGAAACAAGATCATTGCCCTGCGATGATCCAACTCCCTCAATTAAACTATCTCCAAAAGCAATAACCGCGCTTCCTGTGCGCGGTTTGTCAATGTATCGGCGATCCATTGAAAAAAAATAAAAAACACCTCCCAAAATCAGGACGCCAAACACCGCAATTATTACTTGTGAATTTGTCATGCGCACAGAGCGTGTGCTATTATATATACTCGCATCCATTATACCCGACCGAGGGCATTTTTTATAATATATATCTGAACTTATGCGATATGTGGTGGACGCATACAGGCGCTTGATAAATTAAAATTTTAAGCGTACTACTAAAAACACGCCCTTTGATATCATGCCAAAATAAGGAGGGATTCTATGGATGCTTTTTTAACAAACGCAGAGCTTGTCGTAATAAATTTTTCCATTTCATTATTTTGGGTTTTGCTCGTTGTGCTTGTTGCCCTAGCATTTTTCAGCCTTATTGATAATCGCGATTAAAGGAGAAACGCTGTGACTACTTTGGAAATCGCATGCTTGATTTGGATAATTTCTCTTCTTGTTGTTATAACCATTGCTTTCGTGGATAATTTTTTGTATCCTGTCTGCCCCTCTTGTGAGCATAACCTGTATTCACGACGATTATCATTTTTTTCTCCCGATGCACTGTGCAAAAAACATGGCACATTCATCATTGCTCTCGCGCATCGCTCTATTTGTTCTGTGACGCACAAAAAATAATAATATCTCGGCATTAAAAACGCCCCGCTTAATTTGAGCGGGGTGTATTTTTAGTTCATACCATATAAAAATACAGTTTTCGCTTTGCGAAAACGGTCCAAACTTATTCTTTACGAGATTTCCAAAAAAGAATAATCGCCAACATTCCAAAAAAAGCTGTGCCAACTCCGCTTACCCACATAGGAATGCTAACCGTTTCAAATAAAATCTCCCATAAAAAAAGAACGCGGGCAAAGTGCGCAATCGCGATAAAAGCAAAAATCGTTCCAGAAATTTTATGCAGTGTTTTATTCGTCATGCACTCCTTTCTATTTTTTGTTTCCGCCGTTGACACACAGACAGACGAATTTGTTGTGCGTGTCCCGATCTGTCAAACTAAAATAAGCGCTCTGCACTGTATGCGAAACTACATCACTTACTATCCTTACCACGCCATCATTTTAAAATATAAATGAACAAAGTTCGTTAGACCGCTTTTGCCGCCTCTTCAACGGTAGTGACCCCCATTAAAACTTTTTCACGAGCGGCGTCTTTCAATGTTTTCATGTTGGCACTCGCAACATATTCTTCAAGAACGCTCATTGAGCTTCGCTCAATTATTAACGAACGAAGATTGTTGTCAAGTTCTAAAACCTCATAAATGCCCGTCCGCCCCTGATACCCAGTTCCTCTGCACGCCTCACATCCCATCCCTTTTGTAAACGAGTATGAATTTTCATCAAGCCCAAAATACAAAAGATATTCAGGATCCGGCACATACGATGAACGACATGTATTACAAATTTTTCTAATAAGTCGCTGGGAAACAATTCCGTTTAAAGCATATGCAATTAAACTTCGCTCAATATTCATATCTAAAAGACGGGCGATTGTTCCGATGGTCGTATTTGAATGAATCGTTGAAAACACAAGTCGTCCGGTCAAAGAAGCGCGGATAGTATATTCCGCTGTATCAGCATCTCGAATTTCGCCAATCATAATGATATCAGGATCCTGACGAAGAATTGAACGCATGCCGTCTGCATAATTATATCCCTGATCAGGTTTAATTTCGCTCTGCCTAATATCTTTGAAGTGATATTCAACGGGGTCTTCAAGGGTTATAATGTTTTTTTCTTTTGAACGCAAAGACTGCAGAATTGAATACAGCGTCGTTGATTTGCCTGACCCTGCCGGACCCGTTACAAGAATCATTCCATATGTTCGCGCAATCAATTTTTTAAATACCCCAAAATTCTCGGGGCTCATTCCAAGGTTTTCAGGATGCACCAATACTTCTTGCCGATTCAAAACACGCAAGACGGTCGCTTCACCGTTAATGACGGGGAAAACAGAAACACGAACATCAAGCATCATCTCGCTATTTTTTGAAGCATCCAGAACCGCTCCGACTTTCTCTTGCTTTTTTTGATCAGTGGCCTTTGCGATAATAAAAAGCTTTGAAAGCCTGTCAACGAACGGCACAGATTTTTCGTCTCCTTGCTCTGAGTACAACTGCCCAACGCTTGCTGAAAAGTGCCCTTCAACGGGCATTGGATGACGAACGAGAGGAATGTCAGATGCGATTTTAATGCGGTTTAAAATAGATTCGTACTCATACAGCGGAATAGACGCGTGTTCCTGTAAAATTCCATCAACACGAAAACGAATGCGGAGAACATCTAATAATGGCTCAATGTGAATATCGGAAGCACGATCTTCAAGCGCGCTCGCGAGAATTATTTTGAGAGGATCTTCGTTTTTTAAATCATTCTTTTGTAACATAAAAGTTTTACGCAAAATATAATGACGCGCCCTTACTCATTATTGTATAACATCCCCATATGAACTTAAAAACTGCGGGACAACAACCATTAATCCGATAAGTGGTAAAACAAAAACAAGCACTGAACCGATAAAAGTCCACAAAAGATATTTTTTTGTCGCTTCAACAGACGCGCCAATCTCATCAACTTTTTGGCGAAGCTCACGAATTTCTTTTAAAAGACTTTCTTCCATTTTCAAATAATACCATATTTAAAAAATACCCCGCCCCACACACAAACAGTTAATAAAAAATCAACAGATGCCCTTAATTTTTCCATTATCCACCAAAGGTGGATCAAATCCGCATCACACCATATCATCAAATTACATTTTTTTCTTTAGCGATTCTTCTAGCTTATCAATTTTACTTGATTCAAGACGATGGCTATTCGGATGTGCTCTAAGCCATTTAATTTTTTCCTGAAGTTCTTTCTCATCAATCCCGCGATGATACGAACCGCTCTTCTTCTCAAGATCACCTAAAAAAATCATATCAACATCGGCAAGCTCCTGCTGACTAAACCCTTCCGAATGCAGATGTCCGCGAACCAGTTTATACTCTTCGCTCCCGACATGAGGTTTTGAATCTCCAAATAGTCCCATATACCAGTGAGCAAGAATCTTTAGTGTTATTTACGGTTTTTATACCTCTTGTAGAAAAACAATCAGACAAAAATTGTTTCTTGAAGTGGTGCAAAACCCCAAACAGCATTATTAAAACTTGCTATTAAATTACTACATTGTCATATAGAGCTCTATTATAGAGCGAAATAACCTTTATTGCAAAGCAAGCGTTCTCGTGATCATTTAAGAAAAAGCCAAAAACAAATGCGTTGTACCACGCCTATAATACTTATTTTGAAACAACAATCATTGCCGAACGAATTTGTTCAAATGGCTCGTTTTTACCAGTTACATAATCCATAAGAGCGCCCTCTAATATAGCGTACCCATAACGATACCCTGCCCCCCGATATGTGCCAGGATCATTTGTAATAAATTCTTGCGCTGTGTCATCGTATCCTGTAATGAGAATTTTATGCCGTTCTGGCCCTGGTTCTGTATAAAATGAATTTTTCAATTTACGACCATCAACAGGAACGATAACGAGATTACCGTCTGCCAGCTCTTTTTTAATATCTTTTATGGTAATGTCATAGCGCAAAAACGCATTTGTATATCCAAAATAATCTTTAATAATCCGATCAAGCGTGTCCTGTGAAGATGTGTCGTGAAATTCGCCGTATTTTTTCTTTTCAAATTCAGATATCGCGATAATTTCTTGAAGAGCTTCTTCTGGGGTGAGTTTTTTTCCTTCTGCCCAACGAATTGCCATAAGCGAAGCAGCTTCTTCACATCCGTAATCCTGCCGTGGATCATTCCAATCGGCATACGGCGCCTGCGCGGTGAACGGGGCATCAATGAGTATTTTTGTTGAGATTTTGATTGGAGTCGGAATTTGTGTTATGTCGGAAGAAGACGCTGTTTGATTTTCAACTATAGATAAAAGATCGACTGGCTTCGGGGGTGGTTGGGTTGCAATCACCGGAAGCTCTATTTCTTTTTGCACATTTTTTTCAATGTTTTTTTCAGCGCTCAAAAAAAGAAATTCGTCCGAACGAACGAATTCCAACTTAGAGATTAGAAAGAAAACAAAAATCGCAATGATCGTTGCGGTAAAAAGCGTAAAAAGAAAAAATTTTCTTGATATATTACTCATGGTGCGTATTGTTATTTTATTATATCACCCTTCCAGCTTTTTCAAAAATCAAATTTTAAAAGCCGTGCTTTCGCACGGCTTTTAAAGAATCAAACGACTAATCCGTTCTTTCGCTATTGCAAACTTTCATTTCTCACGACAGTCGCATTGATTGTCGTTCCTTCAAGCGCGCCGTAAACGCGAATCTTGTGACCAACAAGGAATTGCGATAAAGTCGCCCGCGCCCATAATTTATTTAAGATTGATGTGTCAGGCACAATCTGAACTGTATAGTCAGTTTCGCTCTTGCGTATAACAATCGTCGTCGGAGCCGTTGTTGAGGCAACAGACTGCAGCTTGCCTTCAAATACCCGCTGAAGAATAGCGTGATCAACGAATATTTTTATTTTCTTCGCATCAAGCGTGTTCTGAAGATTATTCCAAACGCCTTGCACATTTATTTTGTCTCCCATTTTAATATCTGAAAACGCAACATGAACCCCCGCCTTCATAATTTCAGTTGAACTCCCAACAATAATCGTTTGTAATCCCCTATCTTCAGCATCAAGCATAAAGCTCGTTGAGGATGCGCTCATTGAAAGAACCCTTCCAAAAAAAGAGGCGTTCCGTTTCTGCACAGACCAGTTTTTTATGTAAGTTGCGCGAACCATAAATAAATCAGCGGTGTCCGCGCGAAGCATGCCATGTACCGTGAGAAAATCGCCGACGGAAATTTCCGCGATAGAAGAATTCCCATTAAATCGTCTCATAAAATTCGTATTGCCATCAGTTTCAATTCGCACGCGAAGAGAAAAACTCCCCCATGAAATTATTCCGTGTATCGTTGATGACGCTGAAACAGAATCAACTTTTATATTTTGAAACACGCTTTTTCCGTTGTTATTGATCTGAATAGATGAGCCCGAAGGAATGTCATCGCCTCGCTTGTCGCGCATATCAACACGAAGTTCTTTTTTCCCGTGAGAGTCATCATCCCCGCCTTTATCTGTGTCTTTTTTCGCAAACGCAAATTCTGGAGACATAAACAAAGCGCTTCCTACAATGCTCAATACCGCAAACGCTAAAAATGATTTTATAGCCATATGTGTAAACATTAATTTAATTAAAAATTTTTGACCCTACTATATAGACGAAGTAAGCTGGATTTTCTTACAAAAACTCTATCGCGGTCCATAAGAAAATATTTTTAATCAAAACGCTACCCACACTATTCCATAAATTCGCTTTTTTTATGGGCCTTTTCGCGCATTTCATCTTTTAGAGGGCTTTTAATTTTTTCGCCGGAGGCGGACACGCCTTGTTCATTTTCTGATCCTCGTTCATCGTTTGTATCATTTAAATCACGCCCCCGCTTCTTTTCTTGTTTCTCGGTGCGGTCTCTTCGTATTTCGTTTTTATTTTCATTATGATTATTGTCCCCATTTTCCTCTATTGAAACCTGTATGTGAAATTCCTTATTTGCATTGATCAATACCCGCGCCCTTTCAAGCGTTCTCATCGCTTTCTGAAAAAGCGAAAAGGCTTTGCCGTATTTCCCCTCATTTTGTTTCGTTTTCCCTTCGGCAATTATTTCAATTACACCTGAAAGTCGTTTTTTTATTTCGTCTGTTGCCAAATCTCCCGATCCTAATGCGATGCCGTCAATAAACGCGTTCATTTCCTGAAGTTTTTTTTCTACTTCCACACGCATATCTTCGGAAGATTTTTTTGCTTTGTCGTCTTTTTTGTTTTCAATATTTTCTTCTAAATTTTTTCTTTTTTTACCAACTTCCCGTATAGCATTTTGCGCCGATACGGTAATTGGCGCAAGCGCATAATCCGAATCCGCGTCATCTTCGGTTAATTTTTGAAGGATTTTATCATGCGCCTCAAGTTCCGCCTCAAAATTAGAATTAATGCGCGCTGCGACTTCAAAATCTCCACCATTTTCAATGGTTGCTATTTTTATTTCTGCGTTTTTACGATGCTCGTTGAATTTTTCCTGAAGGGCTAAGCGAACCTCTGGCGTAATAATTCTTTTTTCAACCGTCAATCGTTCGGACTCTTCCAGTCGTTTTGTAGCAAGTTTTGTTTCCCATTCTACCCTTGATTTTGGAGAAAATTTTAACAATCCACGAATCTCTTCGTTTACATTAATTTTTACCGGATACAGAATATCTCCGGGAAGCGTTCCCTCTGCTCCAAATGCGATTCCCGCTCCCGAAAGCATGCTTGCGATAAGCACGAGTGGAACGGTTCTGTGTATCGCGAAAAACGCGAAAAGCTGGTCGCGTAATGCCACGCGAATCGGTGGGCGATATGCGTGCATATAAATGCGAAGCTCATTTCTAACGCGCGCGCGTTCATTTTCGGCAAGAGATATATTTTTCGCTTGCTGTATTATTTCGTGAAAGTTTTTCATATTTCAAAAATATGTTTTACCGATTGTAATCCTCGATGAATACGCACTGAAACGGCGTTTTCGCTTTCATTCAAAATCTTGGCAATTTCGCTAGGCGACATATCATCAACATACCGCATAATTACAACATCCCGATATTTTTTATCAATGGAATTAATCGCTTCAATGACCTCGCGTGTTTCAGCCGAATGACGCATAGCGATGTGTCCGGCTATCGCGGGATCAAAACCAAATTCTTCCTGCATTGTATCCAAAGATTCTTCTCGTTTTTTCTTCCAGTCATCAATGATTAAATTATTGGCAACTTTATATAAAAACGCTCTGATGTTGGTAACTTCATTGCCGGAAGCAAGATATTCCCATGTCTTTGTATACGCTTCCTGCATTACATCGCGCGCGATTTCTTCGTCATATACACGGAAAAAACAATGCCTAAATATGGCGTCAGAATGTTCATCGTATGCATTAATAAACGGTATTAAACCATTTGTTCCGACGGCACGCTGAGGAGGTGTGCGGAAGCGCCCACCTCCCTCATCGCTTGTCGTAATAAATTTTTCCATTTCATTATTACCCGTATTGTTCTTTATATAAGACGAAATAATGCCATATTTCTTACGCAAAAACAATGCAAAATGGCAAGAGTATAAACTCCTGTTTTTTTTAAAACCCCCTCATTCCCGTCTGTTTATATAAAGATTTTTTATACTGGCAAGCAAAAAACTACCAATAAAAACAAGTGTTTTTATTGGTACAAAAAAGTTATCCACAGTTATGCATACAATTACACTTGCGTATTTTTTTCGCAGTGATAGACTATAAAATGTAACTTAGGTTACATCGTTCTTTCATCTCGGGGCTTCGGTCCCACATTTTCTCTTCTTGGGGTTTGCTACGGCAAACCCTTTTTATTTTAACTAGACTAGATATGATCATTTCTCACGATAGAACAAAAACCGCCAAATGCGTGTGCACATTACCTTCCGGTTCCACATGGACCACGGCATTGCTTGCGTCAATTGTCGGAGAACGATGAGTTGTTTTTGGAGTAGAACGAATTCCCAAGCTTGTTACATTTGGAGCAAAAAATCTTAATACATATAAATAGGCGTATACATTCGCGCATTCTAAAATTCTTATGGCGGGACCGACACTCAGACTTCCCCAAGAAGCTCCATTCAATAAAATTCTCGTTTCAGCGGCCGCCGATACTATGTTAAAAGGTCTGGTTCTACAATTAAAAATCGGGGGGCACTTGTCATCCCGATACAAAACCAAATCTGGAAAATAAAAAAAACCGCAAACGAAAAATTAAATATAGAAAAATTCGACGGGTTTGCGTTTGTTCCACTTGTTTAAAAAATCCCCAATTCGCGATATCGCGAATTGGGGGCTCTGCTCATTTATAGAGCGTTTCTCCTTCTGCTTTAAATTTTCTTTGTAGCGCCCTCCTTTGTTTCCAGTGATAAAGGCTCGGAAGGTTCGCTCGTTTTTGCGCCATCTTTCGTTCCACGCGCTAAATCCTTCAGCATCGGAATCAGGAGAGCGAATGGAGACGCAGACGATCCGTTTCCGCTTCCGGCTACATACGCTTCCGGAACAATCGGATGCTTACTTTCTGCAAGTTTGGCAATAGCTTGAATTACCATAGCGTTCTCTTGGCCAAGAGCTCCAGCGAGGGCTTGCAAAGTTTTTTCTATATACTCTGCTTCGCCAAGAGCCTCTTTTTTCCGCGCCGTTGCCATATCTTCCCGAATCTGAATTTCTGTTTGCGCGTTGACAACGTCCTTTTTCCTATTGGCCCGCGCAGTTGCCTCCTCCTTTTCAGCGCGTTTTTCTTCTGCCTCCTTTTCTACCTTAAGCGTTTCCTTGCTCGCTTCAGCGATGGTGCGATTTTTCCGCACAGTCATATATTCAGAATCGCCAATTACTTCTTGGATGATGATATCTTCAAGCTCAACGCTAAATAGCATTAGCTCTTTTCTCATTTCGTCTTTAAGCTTGGCGCGAAAAGTCTCTTGATTATCAAGAAGATCTTCGGCGTTACTATCGCGAACAGCCTTTGTGGCAAATCCAAGCATTCGCGCTGCCATAAAATCCTTGATAAACCCATGCATTGAACCAAAACTCGCAATAACCATTGACGCTGACTCACTCGGAACAACGGCAAGGGCATCAACATCAAGGGTCATTGAAATATTATTTTTTGAAAGCGCTGTGATGCTTTTCAATTCTTTATCAAGTCCGTGATCCGAACTTCTATTTGGACTGAAAAAAAGCGTCAAAAGATTCGTCTGCGCTCTATGAATTTGCAAGACCTCAGTATTGATAAGATACTGCCCCTGCGAAAGAGCGTTGTACCACACCCCGTGATGTCCCGGGCGAACGATTGCTCCATATTTGAAGACGGCGTCTGTAATGTCAAAAGCAGGAAGTCCTAAGCCAGCACTTATGACAAGCGCTTCTCCGGGAGCAACCGTGACGATGTCAACTATTTTAACCGAGAAAAGCTTTTTGTTGATTGCATAATTTCCTGACGCAAGTGGATAAAACTGCGGTCCCATTTTTCCGCCATTCTCAAAGAATGCTGCGGGATTCTGGAAATTTTCATGCAGATTATTATTTGACCGCAAGACATATTCCAAAAGTTTTTGACCAAGTTCATGCTCTTTGTCTTTTCTCGTATCCCATAATTCGGTTTTCAGAATTTTTGGATTATCAAGTTCAGCTTCTTTTCGCGCGACATCCCCAAACTCTCCAATACGACACGCAACAGCATCAGGTGGAAGCGGAGACCCGTCCAAACAGGTAACAATTCCCATTTTCTGATTTGAAATCGTTGTAAGTTCAAAATCCTCTTTTGTAAATCCAAAATCCTTATACGAAAGAGTTCTCGCAACTTGTTTTTCAACAAGATCAAGATCCGACATAACGCCGAAAACTTTTGCAAGCGTTGCAATGGTAAATCCAACTGGATGAATCGGAAGGAATGTTCCCGGAGGCAGAACGAGTCGCTGAATACCCTTTTGACCGTTCTCAAGAATAAATTTTCTAATATCCTCAAACCGTCCGTACACCTCTTTATATTCAGCGGTCTTCTGCCCGGGTCTTAATCCGTGTCCAACATTCGCAATCACATACCCGATCTTATCTCCTTCAACGCGAGCCCACGGATGGATTTCGTGCCGATAGAAAATTGGATCGGCGTAGCGCCACCCTGACATTTTGAGAGTCGGCTGATATCCCGCCTCATTTCGAAATGCGACAGGATCACGCGTTGCGCCATTGAACGAAAACCGTTTATACAGAATACCAATATGATGCGCCGGAACCTCAAAGATTCCGAACCATATATACACGCCCGCGACTACGATCGCTAAAAATCCTAAAAAGATTTCCATCTGAATCCCCCTTCCAATATGGTTGATTTAATTAGAAAAAATTGATTTTCAATGTTCAATTTGAGAGCTTATATTGTACTATATTATTTATATTTTGTAAAGCATGCAAAAGGCGACTTCAACAATCTTTACATGGTATGAATTATTCGCTATTCTAAAACATAGTTTTGTTATGCTTTATTACGGCTAGCGATGAGCGAAATGAAGCCAGCAAGGATTCATTTCGTCAG